>CAZKHA010000226.1:0-4983 GCA_964552325.1 uncultured Bacteroidales bacterium | reverse complement strand
AGCAGCCATTTTTTGCGCCATAGCTCGCCTCCATATCCGGTAAGGCTGCCATTGCTGCCGATAACCCGATGGCAGGGTACCACTATATTTAAGGTGTTCTTTCCATTGGCCGCTGCCACGGCACGTATGGCTTGTTGGTTTCCTAAACGTTTAGATAAAGCCAGGTATGATAGGGTTTGGCCAAAAGGAATGTTTTGAAGCTCGTTCCAAACGCTTCGTTGGAAATCGCTGCCCTGAAAGTCTAAGCTAAGCTCGAACTTGGTTCTGTTGCCTGCAAAGTATTCGAGCAACTGGTCTTTGCATTGTTTTACATGCACATTCATGTTGTGGGGCTGAACCTCCGACATGCTGGTGATGCCTGTTTTGTTTTCGAACAAAATGGAGGTTATGCCAAAATCGTTGGCAGCTATTTCGATAATGCCAAGGGGAGAGTCCATGTAAGCCTTGCTAAGCATGGGGTTATGGCTGCTGGCTTATTTCAATGCCTCTTGATTTTGTGGCTGAGGTTTCGTTTTTGTCGTCGTAAGCAGTAAGCTTTACCAGGTAGGTTTTTGGGTGGCCAATGGCTGGCAGGGGATAATCGTGGCTTGGGTTTTTCTCGGTGCTGGTATTGTAATCGCCAAATTCCCAGTAATAGCGGTCAGCGTTTTCGGAGCCATTTATAAAGGTAATGCGGGCCACTGAGCCCGTATATGAAATGGTATAGTCAAACGATACGATGGGGGTATAAGCATTTGGGTTAGGTGTTGGGTCGTCATCGGAGGTGCATCCGGCAAGGATGAGGAAAAAGATGGCGAGAAAGCTTAGCTTTAAAAAATGCTTGTTGAACATGATGGTATTGATTAGGTACTGAGGCTGCAAAGCTACAACAAGCCAACCAAATTGAGGCCTGCTTAAGCTAAGAAAATTCACAATCTATAAAATGCTTACCTTTGATGCCGAAACTAATACCGGTGAACGAAATCTTATCTCAGTTAAATATTGCTCAACGTCAAGCTGTTGAGGCTGTTCAAGGCCCTGTTATGGTAATTGCGGGCGCTGGCTCGGGCAAAACCCGTGTGTTGACCTATCGCGTGGCCCATCTCATTAATCTGGGAATCGACCCTTTTCAGATTTTGGCATTAACTTTTACCAACAAAGCCGCACGTGAGATGAAAGAACGTATCGTGCAATTGGTTGGAGGGCATGAGGCTGCCAATGTATGGATGGGCACCTTTCACTCCATCTTTGCGCGCATCCTGAGGGTAGAGGGTATCAGGCTTGGGTTCCCAAGCAATTTCACCATTTATGATACCGACGATTCAAAACGCCTCATCAAAACCATTGTTACCGAAGTGGGTCTCGATCCAAAGATTTATGCTGCAGGTTTTGTGCTGGGGCGCATCAGCAATGCCAAATCAAGCCTTGTGTCGGCAGCCGAATACAATGCCAATACCGAGATTCTGTATTCTGATAAAGCCATGAACCGCCCCGATATTGGCAAGCTTTATTCGCTGTACCAAAGCCGGCTGTTCAAGGCTCAAGCCATGGATTTTGATGACCTCCTGTTCTTTATGAACGTAATCTTGCGCGATTTTCCAGAGGTGCTTTACAAATATCAGGATAGATTTAGGTTTATCATGGTTGATGAGTATCAAGATACCAACTTCGCCCAATATTTGATATTGAAACGCTTGGCC
This sequence comes from uncultured Bacteroidales bacterium, assembly GCA_964552325.1. Lineage (GTDB taxonomy): Bacteria > Bacteroidota > Bacteroidia > Bacteroidales > TTA-H9 > CAZKCK01. Next base: position 3,304 of record CAZKHA010000226.1, on the reverse strand, counting down.
TCGCGTTTCGAGAATATTTGTGTGGTAGGCGACGATGCACAGAGCATTTATGGCTTCCGTGGGGCCAACATCCAGAATATCCTGAACTTTAAAAACGATTATCCCGAATATACCCTCTACAAGCTTGAGCAAAATTACCGATCGACCCAGGTTATTGTAAATGCCGCCAACTCGTTGATAGCCCATAACAAAGAGCAGATACAGAAAAAGGTTTGGACCGAAAACGAGGACGGCGATAAAATTAAGGTTCTACGGGCAGCATCCGATAATGAAGAAGGTGCCCTGGTAGCCAATGCCATTTTTGAAACCAAGATGAACCGGCAGTTGCGCAACGATGCCTTTGCCATACTTTACCGCACCAATGCACAAAGCCGGGCCATTGAAGAAGGCTTGCGGAAAATAAACATCCCTTACAGGGTTTATGGGGGCCTTTCGTTTTATAAGCGCAAGGAAATCAAGGATATTTTAGCCTATTTCAGGTTGGTGGTAAACCATAGCGATGAAGATGCTTTGCGCAGGGTGATTAATTATCCGGCTCGCGGCATTGGCGATACCACGGTTGAAAAAGCCATTGTTAAAGCCAGCGAAACAGGCAAAACCCTCTGGGAGGTATTTGAATCGCCCGCTGAGGCCGATTTAGACCTTCGATCGAATGTGCTCGAGAAAATCTCCGCCTTTATCTATATGATCAAGAGTTTTACGGTTCAGCTTAAGGTTCGTAATGCTTATGAGTTGGCACGTCAGATAACCGGAGCAAGTGGCATTGTTAAGAATCTTGAAGAAGATAAGTCGCCCGAAGGCGTGGCCCGCAAACAGAATATTGATGAATTGCTTAATGCAATCAACGATTTTACAGAAAGCGATGAGGTAATCCCCGGTCTGGATGAGGAGCATTCGGCCATTCGCACACTCGATATGTTTATGCAGGATATAGCCCTGCTAACCGATGCCGATCAGGATGATGAGGATACTGACAAGGTAACACTCATGACCATCCACTCTGCCAAGGGCTTGGAGTTCCCATATGTGTTTGCCGTAGGCTTAGAAGAAAATTTGTTTCCTAACATCCAAGCTTTAGGCAACAGGGCCGACCTTGAAGAGGAACGAAGGCTGTTTTATGTGGCCATTACACGTGCCGAGAAGAAACTCTTCCTCTCGTATGCCGAATCAAGGTATCTACATGGCAACCTCAACTTTTGCGAGCCAAGCCGTTTCCTTGAGGAAATTGATGAGTCGTTTATTGAAACCACTCGCAAGGTGTCGTGGAACAATGCACCATTTACCAAAACACCTATTGTGCCCAAAGCGAAGCCGTTTGCTCCTAAAGCACCGATAGCCGAGAAGCCTTCACCTAGCAATTTAACAAAAGTGGATGCAACAGGTCCTGTTTTGCAAAATGCGGCAGCCGAAGAGCTTATTGCCCTGTTACAGACCGGTATGGAGGTTGAGCATGAACGCTTTGGCAGGGGCAAGGTTATAGCTATGGAAGGAGCAGGGGCCAACAAAAAAGCTACAGTTTTTTTTCAAGCTGTAGGTCAGAAACAACTTTTGCTTAAATTTGCAAAACTTAGAATGTTGGAATAGAAGAATTTCCAACCACCATCCTCCAGCCTGCAACAATTCTTGCTGGAGTTGATTAACTTATTTACTATCAGAAACTTCATAAAGTTTAATGGAATACAATAGCACTCGTTCAAGGCTCATTTTGCCCGAATACGGCAGGCATATGCAGAACATGGTTGACCATGTATTAAGCATCCCCGATCGTGAAAAACGTACCGCTGCCGCCCGGTTTTTGGTGGCCTCAATGGCGCAGATTGCGCCCGCTCAAAAAGATTTTGCCGATTACAAACGTAAACTCTGGGACCATCTGTATGTGATGTCCGATTTTAAGCTTGATGTTGACTCACCCTATCCAGCCCCACAGCGCGAAGACCTTCAACATAAGCCGCAGACGGTTTCATATAACTACAACCGCATCAGGTACAGGCATCATGGTAAGCTTATTCAAGATTTTATAGCCAAAGCCATCGAAATGGAAGAAGGCCCAGCTAAAGAAGCCATGACCGTGTATTTGGCCAACCAATTGAAGAAATCGTACCTTACTTGGAACCGCGATACTGTTCATGATGAAGTTATCGAGAACCAACTGGGCGATTTGTCGGAAGGACAGCTAAAACTGGGCGACAACCGCCTGAGCAATACCAAGGAACTTATTGGCCCAAGCAAGCCCTGGGGTCCACCACAAAACAACAGGCGCAAACCTAACAATAACTATCAAAATAACCGACATAAGAAGCGTAAATAAAGCCTATGGCCTCATTCAGGATAGAAGGTGGTAAGCAACTTTCGGGCGAAGTTGTGCCACAAGGTGCTAAAAACGAAGCACTACAAGTATTATGTGCCGTTTTGCTAACCAAGCAAGATGTTGTAATGCACAATATACCGGATATTTTGGATGTGAATCGGCTTATTGAATTGCTGGCCGATATGGGGGTAAAGGTAGTTAAGTTAGGAGCAGGAAGCTATTGCTTTAAAGCCGAAAACGTAAACCTTGATTACCTCGCAAGCTCAAATTTTAAGCAAAAAGCTGCCGCTTTGCGTGGCTCTATCATGTTGCTCGGTCCTATGCTAGCCCGCTATAAAAAGGCTTATGCTCCGCGCCCGGGTGGCGATAAAATTGGGCGCCGCAGGCTCGACACACATTTTATTGGTCTGCAAAAGCTGGGTGCCATTTTTCATGATGATGAAAACTTAGGCTTATTCCGCATCGAAGCCCAGCAGCTTACCGGTACGTATATGTTGCTTGATGAAGCCTCGGTTACGGGTACGGCCAATGTGGTGATGGCCGCCGTGATGGCTCATGGCAAAACCACCATTTTTAATGCGGCCTGCGAACCTTACCTTTATCAATTATGCACCATGTTGAATGCTATGGGTGCAAATATTACGGGCGTGGGTTCAAACCTCTTAACCATTCAGGGTGTTGAAGAATTGAATGGCTGCACACACACCTTATTGCCCGATATGATTGAAGTTGGAAGCTTCATCGGCCTAGCCGCCATGACGCGTTCGGCTTTGACCATCAAGAATGTCAACTACCCTATGTTGGGCATAATACCCGATGTTTTTAACCGACTTGGTATTCCCCTTGAATTAAAAGGTGACGATATCTACGTGCCACAACTCGATCATTATGAGGCTTCACCGTTTATGGACGGTTCTATTCTAACCATTTCGGATGCGCCATGGCCCGGTTTTACGCCCGACCTTATCAGTATAGCTTTGGTGGTGGCCATTCAAG
>CAZKHA010000225.1:0-4995 GCA_964552325.1 uncultured Bacteroidales bacterium | reverse complement strand
AATCATGCACTATTTGTGTTTGCTTTAACTCCATCTTTTTACGATTTATACTTCAGAAATAGTAATAAATTGCGCGGCATAACCACATTGCAACAGTTGTCAGTTTTACGAATTGACCTGGTGCAAAATGGGCAATTGCTAATGAATTTCTATTCCAAATTAACGAGTTAGGGGGATCTCATCCCGCCCTAATGTGCCATTATGCATTAAAATTTACCGCTTTTTAAATACGCGAATGTTGTGTGAGCCAATAACAACAATTATGAATTATTTATATTCTTGTAAATTGTATATAATTGGTATTTGCACTAATATCCAATAATGCATTTTTCGTGTTCAATGCGCTTGTTCTATTGCCTTTCAATACGTTTACGCTCGATTGGTTATGGTATTCGGTCTTGCTTTTGTTACTATGGCATATCAGGCAATGCCTTTATTGGAAATAAAGAAACTACTCGCTTAATGCTTTATAGCGTAATAGATATGCGAAATATAAGGCCAATTAATAAATCAGGAAGCATGCATAAAACCTTAAACAATTATTCCGTCCTTTATTGTAACGGTCCTGTCAGACATGCCTGCCAGTTCGGTGTTATGGGTTACAATTACCAAGGTTTTTCCAAATTCACTTCTAAGCCTCAAAAACAATTGATGCAGTTCTAAGGTTGATTTGGTATCAAGGTTTCCGGAAGGTTCGTCGGCAAGTACTATTTCGGGCTTGTTAATTAGGGCACGTGCCACAGCCACACGTTGTTGTTCGCCGCCCGATAATTCGCTGGGTTTGTGGGTAGATCGATCTTCTAAGCGCATAAATGCAAGCAATTCGCGAGCATAATCTTCTACTTCTTTTTTTGGCCTTCGGGCAATAAACCCCGGAATACATATATTCTCCAGGGCTGTAAACTCAGGCAACAGATGGTGGAATTGAAACACAAAACCGATATTCCTATTTCGGAACATACTAATCATCTTATCGTTAAACGAAGAAACATTTTGACCATTCAGGATAAGATTTCCTTCATCTGGTTTATCGAGTGTGCCCAGAATATGCAAAAACGTTGATTTTCCAGCTCCTGATGGCCCAATAATAGCAACAATTTCACCTTTATTAATTGTTAGGCTTATACCTTTCAGAACCTTCACATTCCCAAAGCTCTTAATTATTTTATCTGCTTGTATTATTGTATTCATTTGTAATTGAACTGAAAGATACTTTGCTTTTAATTAGGGCTTGACTATTGGCGGCTTGCCCTTTTTGATTTTACGAGATATTGGTAATCAAAATAGTATAATAACTTTAGTGATAATGTATTGAGTTGGGGCGACCGAAAGATGTTCTTAAAATTAGAAATATAGCTAGCATTGCCTGCCTCTTCATCGGTAATGATGGCATTCTTCCACATAAGAGTTAAGTTGCTTCCTGGCGCAAATTCCCAATCAAAACTAAAGTCAATATTGAACGAATTAAAATTAAACCCGCTAGAACCTTTATAATCTTGGGTATTTTGCAAGTTGCCAGCGTTGTTTAGCTCAAAAAAAGCATCATTTGTTCCATAATACCAGTAATATCGTGCCCAAAGGTTTAACGAGAGGTTATTCCTAAAGTTGTAAGTACCTGTTAATGAATTTTCAACACCAGTAATATCTCTGTTGGTAAAATAAATTGTGCCATCAGAAGCCCGTTCGGCAAAACCCTTATCATTATATATATTCTCAAAAGTAAGAATATACTTAAAAAGCAAATGATTGCTAACTCGCCAAATAGGTGACAATTGGCATTCAAAGCTAACCAAATCCTCGTTATTGGTCAATCCGGCAAGCGATCCATCAAAGGCAAAAGTCTTTCGATAGTCGGTACTAAAACCAAAATAGGTAAAAAAGTTGGCTGGCACCAAATAAAACCGCCCGTCAGTTCTTGGTTCATAATAATCATACGTCTTAAATGGTATCATCTTAAAATTAAACCAAAAGCTGGTATAGGCATGGTTAGTGAACTGTGTTTTCACCAAAAAAGTGGTGTTCTCTGTTTTCTTGGTTTTATAGTTAACCTGATGGTTTATTGTTAGGGATGCTTGAAAGTTCCGTAAGAATTTGGTTGGCTCAAAAATATTATAAATCAACTTTAACCCATTGTTCCAGTAGTTGTTGGTACGGGTAATCCCCAAATCATTGGCATTGTATTTGTCATTCATCAAGTTTGAGAACACTTGATATTGATAAACCCCACTCACCTTACCAGCGTTTAAGTTGAACTGATAACCATAGGTACCCTTATATAAATTTGTTTCCAAATCCTTTGAAAATAATTGGCTGATGCTACCATCCCCTCCAAGCTTATAACGATTTGAACGATCCATAAGACTAAAACCACCACCCGACACATTCGCTTTTTTATTTGAACCTTCGCGCCACACATTCGTATTGATAAGGTAAAACGAAGAGTTATTGCGTAAAGCTTGGTCAACAACAACAATGTTATAGTTTGCAAATGGCTCTGTAACAACTTCATATGACTCATTATTGAGCGTTTCAACGTTTGCACACATGCGGTCGGTTACTGCATTTAGCACACCAATGGCTAGTCCACTTTTATTTCTGCCCGAAAACTTTACTGCATTTAGCAGCTTAGTATTCACAGGATTACTACTTACAATATCTGTAGAATCAATTTTCGCAGAAACATTATAATATAAAGTTGGCGTTCGACCTATACGGCGTGAATAGAATAAATTATTCTTCTCGAACAGGTCAACTGCTTCTTTAAAAAAGGGGCGTTGTTCACTGTAGATAGTTTCAAATGCAGATATATTTTTTATCTGATTGTCAGATTTAACTTGTGTGAAATCGGGCAATAACGTAGCATCAAAGGTAAAACTCTCGTTTAAACCATATTTTAAATCTAGCCCTCCCGTAAAGTTAAACGAAAAGTTACTTACATCTTGTAAATTATATGGGTAATGCTCAAGGGCAGCAGCAATGTAAGGTGTTAGGGATAAACGCAATGGGGATTCAATTCTTTTGATTCCTTTTAAATGGCCCCAATAAGGAATATCATTTGATACGCCATTGGGTTCCAGTGCCCACTGATCTGATTCGCGAAACCTTCTGATACCTCTAATTAATTGAAGACTCCAAACCTGTTCATCAGCAACCGGAAACCGAATAGCTGACCAGGGGATTTCTATTTCAACACACCAACCTTTTTCATTAATCTGAACTGCGCTGCGCCAAACAGCATCAAAGGTTTCATCATTCTCGGTAAAATCGAGCTGTACACCAGATGCATAAACCCTAAAAGAATAAGCATCAAGATTGGTGTTGTAGGTATCAAATTCAATAGCAAAAAGGTCTGCATTCAAGTATTCATCATCACGATTCCCAAGTTGCCTAAGAATGCTGTCAGGATGTGGGTCGAACAACATGGCACCAACATAAAGCCCAAAATCGTCGTAAAGTATTTTTACTTCGGTACTAAAGCGTTCATTCGCTTCAAAATAGGGTACTTGCTGCCTAAAACCAACGATGGCTTCGGCACTGTTCCAAGCTTGCTCATCAAGCCTGCCATCAATGGTTGGCGAACTGCTTGCATTGTAGGCTTGGGCAACCTTTAAACTGTCCTGTGCCAGAAGCTTACAAGAGATAAAAACCAAAAAAACACCTAAAATTCGCAGGCTCATTATACTTTTAGTTGGCATTGGACCAAAATTGCTTTTAAAGAGCGAAGTTACTCAACTAACTTGAACTGACAATGCAAATTGTGTATAATTCTTGCTCATAACTGGCTTACAAAACGTTGAGAATTCACCGCCATAGGGCTACTGCTACACATGTTTAAAATCCAAAACCAAAGCCTACCCGAACGATTGGATTCTGGTAAGGGGAATTCGGATTATCGAGCACATTCCATAAAAGGGTTAAGGATGAATAAGCTGTCTCCGAAATCATCACGCGGTAACCACCACCAACTAATAGGCTGTTTACCCATTCACGTTTATAACCCCCATCATAATCTGGCACTTTCATATTAAGCATCTCATATTCAAAGTGTCCAACAATACTTTGCATGAAAGATGGCTCCGCAAAAAGCCTCCATCCAAAAATATTCATACTTTCAGAATAGCCTTGGTAGGATGAATGATAATACTGATATGATACCCCAGTGCCAAGCATTAAAAACTTATTAAACTGATAACCAACGTTTGGTGATATATCAACAATGGTCGTATTCCCAAACTGCAGCCCAAAATTTCCTCCATAGATGATTGCCCCAGCTTCCTGTGCTTTACTACTTTTTGTTGTGGTAAACAATAAAAACAGCACTAAAACTAAAATAGCTTGTTTAAAGCCACATCCAAAACCTGCGGTGGAGAGAAAAGCACAGCAGTTCTCCTTTCTATGCATACTATACATCAGCAAATTGTTCATAATCAAATTCATTCAAAATATTAGACCTTTTTCAGTTCTAAATACGTAGCTAAATTACACTTAATTCTCCTTTCGGGCCTAGGTACCAACCAAATATCCGATAGCATCATTCCCCAAGCAGGCTGAAGCTTTGGTTTGAAAAACTATCGAATCACAAAACCTAATAGGATGTTAAATACATGAATTCCAATAACCGAGCAAACCTATACTGCAATTCAACGAATATAAAGGTATGGTATTGTTTGGAAGAGTCAATGTAAAGAGCCACAAACTGAGAAAAGGATTAATTTCATCGATCATTAAACAGAGCTCGGTTGTAAAATCAAGCAAACCAAATACAGAGCATACTTTATGTGTCGTTTGTTTAACTTTTTCATAATTCAAATTGAACCAAGGCTGATACCTTTCTGTTTAACTACTTAATTGCCGAGCATGCTTGTTAAGAACGCTCCTGATGCTAAACCCATCGATGCAAGCTTCTATTACTGCATTGCCGGAAATTTCGGTATAATTAGTTACTTTTGACCCTTTAAAACAATCTCAAAAATTAACTCTGCATGAACCTTCATG
>CAZKHA010000224.1:0-5027 GCA_964552325.1 uncultured Bacteroidales bacterium | reverse complement strand
GCCTTCCAAAAACTGTGCGCTAAAGCTCATTATCAACTAAGCAGCCATGAAAAAGCTTAATCGCTTCTGTGCTTGAAAACTGGCCATGTGGCAGTGGCGGTTGGCTGTTGGTTATTGGCTGTTGGCGATTGGCGATTGGCGATTGGTTATTGGCGGTTGGCTAAACCCTAAAAAAATAGCCCCGCAAAACTGCGAGGCTATGAAGGTTATAAATTTCAAAAACCTATTTCAAGCTGAATTTCTTGCGCAAAACCTGGCCATTGCTCACTACTTCGGCCACGTACATGCCTACAGCCAAACCGCTCACATCAAGGTCAATTACTTGTTGCTGCTTGCCATCGGTGGCAATGCCTGAATGGTAAACCCTTTGTCCGCGTAAATCATAAATGTTTAGTTCGGCACCTTGAGGGTTCATCAGGCTCACATATACCCTTAGGTTATCATGGGCAGGATTGGGCGATATGTTCAGTAATCCGGCATCGGCCCTATCAAGCAATCCTACGCCGCTTCCAACATGGAACTGTGCCAGGATTTCGTCACCAAATGTGGTACCTTCGGCTATAACCTTGTTGTTGCCATAAAAACAGGTAAAGAAACCCATGCCATTGGTGCAGCATAAGCCATTGGCGCCTGCATCAAACATAAAGAAACTGTAGCACTCATCGTCAGTGGGCAGTGTAACCACTTCCTTGTAAAGCGTTCCAGCAGTGGCATAAGGCCCGCCAGAACCCACCGTGTTGCCATTTGAATCTACAATCTTCCAGGTGGTTTCCTGAGGATTGTTGTCCGTTTTAATCCAAATATTTATCACGTTCTCGGCTTGTACGCCATCTTCAAAAGCAAAAGAAAGGGTGTCGTTTTTGGGGTATTCATCGTTGTTGCCGTTAACTTGGCTAACATATACCTTTAGCTCGTTTTGGGGTGCAACCGTAAAGGAATAAGCGGGAAGGGTAATGAAGAATTTATTCAAGAAATCAACGCTTCCGTTCCAGGTGTATTCCATGGGTGTTCCGCCATTTACTTCGTACTTGATCAACAAGGAGGTTAGATCGCTTGAGCCGTTGTTGCGCACCTTTATGCGTGGGCTTAGCTGCCCGAGGCAGTTGGTGGGCGAGGTTTTGTCGATGGTCAAAATTTCTGCGTCATTGGCATACAGGGGTGTGGGTGCATTTGTGCTGCTATTGGCTGTTTGGAAAACTTCTTTGCTTGCATTGTTCTGCACAAAACCTACTGCTGCCAACTCGTTAATATCATATACATTGGCCAGTTTCCAGGCGTTTTCAAGTATCATATAGTCGCCGGGCGCCATCGCTTGTTCAATCTTGGTGCCCGAACTGCCCGGAAGCATCTTCTTCATCACATTATAAAAATCCTTTTCGCCATTGCTTCCCGGAGCCGAATTAAAATGAATGTGTTTTTCTATCACCACATTATGGGCGGCAATGTTGCCGGCTGGAATATTGTCGGTGGCTTTTAAGAGCATGGTAACAAAGATAGAATCGTTGCCAGCCGAAAGGGCATGCTGCAGATCCATCTCCATGGGAGCGGGCATGGCATAGCGTGCATTGATCGTGTTGATGTTCAAGCCGCTGGGGTTACCACTCCAATAGTTGCCATCGAGCCTGCCATAAGGCACATAGCTCACACCATAATAGCTTACACGGGCAGCAGATTCGGCAGGATTATGAAGATTCATCGGATCGCCAGGGGCTGGCCAGTTTACATGGTAATAAATAGAAGTAAACTTGGTTGGGTTATTCACTTGCAGCGCGTGCAAAGTTGGGTTTACCCCAGCGCAAGGGCCACAAGTGGTAGATGTAAACTCTTCGAGCAACACAAAGCGTTGCGATTTGGGAGCTTGGGCCACTGCACAATGAACGGCAAGCACCCCAACAAAAATCAAAAGTAAACGTAACGATTTCATACTTAGTAAATAGTTAATGATTAATTGGTTCAGGCCACAAATATACAATAAATTGGATAAGTAGGGCAAGTTGCCACGATGTTTTGTGTCATAAGCTGCCCACAAATTAAGCAGCCACATACAATGCGTCGTTTTATCTTTCAGTACATTTGCAGCCCAAGTAAATTTACCGTCTTGCAATGAACAGAACCATTCACACCTTCATTTTTGTAGCCTTACTAACAATTCTGCAAAGCATTGGCTATTCACAAATAAAGCTACCATCCATTTTAAGTAATGGCATGGTGCTTCAACAACGTTCCGCTGTAACCCTATGGGGCTGGGCCTCGGCAGGCGAAGCAGTTAGTGTTCAGGCAAGCTGGCTTCGAGCTCCCGTAAAAACTGTGGCCGATGCCCAGGGCAACTGGAGCCTAAAACTCGAAACCATCGAGGCTGGTGGGCCTCATACCCTTGAAATTACAGGCAAAAACCAAGTTGTGTTAAGCAATGTGCTCTTGGGCGAGGTGTGGTTCTGCTCAGGCCAGTCGAACATGGAGTTTACCCTCAACATGCTGGGCGGCTTCGACAGTATTTATCCGGCTCAGAAGCAAGAATTGCTGGCCCAGGATTATTCAAGGATACGCCTGTGTACCATTTCGAAACGTGCTGCTGACAAGCCTGTTGATACTTGCAGCACCCAATGGCAGGAAGCAAGTATAAAAACGCTGGGCGATTTCAGCGCCACGGCATGGTTTTACGCCAAATACCTTTACGATTCGCTGCAGGTACCCATCGGACTTATTTCGAGCAGTTGGGGAGGATCGCCCATAGAGGCCTGGACGCCGGAAGCCGACATAGTGCAACACCCGCAACTGAAATGGTTTAAAAACGAACCCAATTCCAGCCAGTGGTGGCCAGGCAAGCCCGGTGCCATCTACAATGCCATGGTGCATCCTTTTATAAATTATGCCATCAAAGGCGCCATTTGGTACCAAGGCGAAACAAACCGTTTAGATGCCGATGTTTATGCCCTGCTGATGCATACCATGATCAACAGTTGGCGGAGTAAATGGAATTGTGGCGATTTCCCATTTTACTATGTGCAGATAGCCCCGTACCGTTACGACGACAACACCCACAGCAGTGGGTTTTTGCGCGAGGCCCAGTCAAAGGCCTTAACCCTAGCAAATACCGGAATGGCCGTAACCATGGATATTGGCAACCTTTCTGATATCCACCCCAAGAACAAGATGGAAGTGGGCCGTAGGCTGGGATTGCTGGCCCTGGCCAACACCTATGGCCGGGCGTCATTGGCTTGTAAAGGCCCTGCTTTTGTGCAGCAACAGATAGAAGGGAACAAAATAAAGCTGAAATTCGATGATGCCGAAGGCCTTTGGAACGCAAAACCAGAGCTGCAAGGTTTTATGCTGGGCAATAGCGAAAAGTTTATTAAAGCCAATGCCAAGGTAGCAGGCAACGACGTTGTGGTTTGGCACCCCGACATTCCTAACCCCAAGTATGTGCGTTATGCCTTTGACGACACAACCTCCTCAAGCCTCTACAACAAGGCAGGCCTCCCCTGCCCTTCCTTCCGCACCGATGATCTACCTTTCAATTTCAGACGCTCGCAACTGCATATGGTTTACGATAGCATTTCGGGCGATGTGGTGGCTGAAATCAGTTGCAAGGACCCTAAGCAGCGCTTGTTTTACCAAGTAAACAACCAAGCAATAAACCCTTACTACCTCCCTTTCAGAATGAGCGGTTCATTTAAACTGACCGCTTGGGCAGGTGCTTCTGTGGGCAATTTATCAGCGCTACCTTGCCAGGCAAGCTATGTAAAGCATTTGGCCACGCATAAAACCATCGTGCAGCAAACGCCGCCTTCCGAACGCTATCCAGCCACCAAAGGTGCTTTGATTGATGGCTTCAAGGGCCCGAACGAATACTGGGATAAGGCATGGCAAGGCTTTGAGGCACAAGATTTGGAAATGATCGTTGACCTTGGCAAACCCACACAGATACAAACGCTAAGCTTGGGCGCCATGGAAAAAGTAAAAGATTGGATATTGCTACCCAATAAAATCGAGTGTTCCACATCAATGGATGGCATAAATTTCGAAAACCTGGTTGTTAAGCAACTTCCCGAACCCGCCAACACCAAAGGGGTTGTGCTGCACGAAATCATGCTTAAGCTCAAAACAAACGCACGTTTTATAAAAATCAAGGCCTTTAACCACAATACCATGCCGCAATGGCATCCTGGAAAAGGCGGTAAAGCCTGGATGTTTTTTGATGAGGTAAGTGTGAATTAATCCCTATCTTAAAAATAAATTACTTTTGCAAATGCTCATTTTTACAAAACAATGACAACAGAAATTATCATTTCACTCTTGACACTGATTGGCCTTGAGGTAGTTCTTGGCATCGATAACGTAATCTTTATCTCGATTCTGGCAGGCAAACTGCCACAAAACCAACAAAAGAAAGCCATTCGCTACGGCCTGCTGCTGGCCATGGGTTTACGCTTGGTTTTATTATCGCTTATATCACTCATTTTGCAACTTAAACACGATTTATTCACCATTTTGGGTGAAGGAATTTCGGGCAAGGATATGGTAATGATTGCCGGGGGCTTGTTCCTACTGTACAAGAGTGCCACCGAAATCTACCATAAAATGGAAGGCGTTTCGGGCGATATGACCAAAGACATCAAAGTACATGGTTTTGCACAGGTCTTGATCCAAATCCTGATCATGGACATGATTTTCTCCATCGACTCCATTGTTACCGCCATCGGGATGGTTCGGGTGGTTTGGGTGATGTATGTGGCGGTAATTGTTACGGTGGGCATTATGTTACTGGCAGCCCAACCCATTGCCAATTTCGTGAACAAGCATCCTGCCTTTAAGATGTTGGCGCTGGCATTTTTGATGCTCATTGGCTTCTCGTTGTTTGCCGAAGGCCTTGGCCTTGAAATACCCAAAGGCTACATCTACTTCAGCATGGCATTCTCGGCCTTGGTAGATGTGCTGCAGATGAAGATGAAAAGCACCAACCAACCTCCTGTAGCCACCCGCGAGCACTACAAACCCAACGAGGACAATCTATCGAAGATGTAGGG
>CAZKHA010000223.1:1498-5028 GCA_964552325.1 uncultured Bacteroidales bacterium | reverse complement strand
GAAATTGGCGGTTCAGTGGTTAAATGAAGCTTTGTGCTTCGTATCAAGTTCAGTGGTGGCAGAAAGTTTTCGTCTTCGAAATCGCCAACTTCTTGTAGCTGCAAAACGTTGTTAGGTCTCATTTAATCTTAAAAAATGCAATTATGTCAAGATTTCTACTCGTCATCATATTAATTAGCATATTCTTTGGATGTGGGACTATATCTAAGGAAATAGTGGAAAACGACGGTGAATCATTCATTATTAAAAAAGGTGATACAAACAGAATCCGAATTGATTCCGTAACGGGGGATACAATTGAATTTATGAGAGTCTTTTACTTCGATTATAATATCATCCTAATTGATTCTGTTCCTGATGTATATTATCATAAGGATTTTTTTCATTGCTATAAGGATTATCCGCTAAATAATATCCTTCCGTTTTATGCTTTTTTGGATGTAGATGACTTCTACAAATGTGCTACAGCTAAAGAGATGGAGGATATCATTCTTAAGGATTCTTCTTTTTCAAGGGATCGTTTATACATCGTATCAAATAAAGACACAATTAGGGATAAAAGATACTTCCTGCTCAAAAACACCTTCTTAGCAAATAACATCAAGATTTCTACACGGGTATTAACCGAAGAAGAGTCGTACATAATGAAGGCTATCCTGACTAGAAAAGAATATTGTCCAGAGAACATTCAATGGAAAAAAACACTTGAAGTACCCGATAAGGCTACACTAATTGAGTTAAAAAACGAAGAACCTTAACAGTTTCAAAATGCGTAAATTTTCAAACATTTTATTTTGGAAACTACCCTCTCATCTAATAGATCTTAGCCCATAGCCATGTACCGAGCATTTTCCATCAACAAATTCCCAAACCATCCTATGCAATACTTATTTACCCTATTATTCATCATCTTTTACGTCTCAGGTTTTAGCCAAACCCAGGCCGAGATGAATGCAGAAACTCAGTCAGCCTTAGCCAAGGCCGACAAGGAATTAAACACGGTGTATAAAGCCATCTTAGCCGAATATAAGGCGGATACGGCTTTCATCCACAGCTTAAAGGCTGCACAAAGGCTATGGATAGCTTTTCGGGATGCGGAGCTAAAACTTAAATACCCGGCATCAGATACCTTTGAATACGGAAGTGTTTACCCCATGTGCGCAGCACTCTATCTTGAACAATTGACCCGGCAGCGGATTGCTACTTTAAACGTTTGGTTAGTAGGAATTGAGGAAGGCGATGCATGCAGGGGGTCGGTGAAATTTAAAGAAGAACGGGATGCAAGCGACCAAAAATAAGCTGTTTTGATTCCGTCTTAAAAGAGCATCGTCTAAAGTTACTATCTTTGAATTATGAACCAAATAGATCTTTTACTCCAAAAAGCATTTATAAAGTGTTGAAAACAAAGAATTTAGTTTATTTGGGCTTAATCATCCCGCTTGTGTTTTGGGGTACGCTTGTTTTTTGTGGATTAATGACCGAAAACTATAACCCGTTTTCGAACATGGTAAGTGAACTGGGCGCCATAGGTACTAAAACGCGGTATATTTTTACAGTTGGCTTGGTAGTGTGTGCAGTTTTAAGCATACTCTTTTGTATTGGTTTGTGCAAAATTGCGAGGGAAAGAAGACTTACGTTGCTTCCACTCATCCTAATTCTTACCTTCTCTTTTTCTGTTTTTGGAGCCGCTGTTTTTCCGTTGCCTTTAAAATTGCATGGTATTTTAGGCTCGCCAGTAATGCTATTGCCCTTATCGCCCTTGCTTGCCCTATTGTTGTGGAAGGAAGATAAATTCCCGAAAATTGCCACAAGTTTAATCCTTATAATTATGCTAGCAGGTTTACTTACCCTGCTACCAAACGTACTCGAAAACTATTTTGGACTCAAACAACGCTTTTTTCATGTAGGCTGGAGTCTATGGTTTGGCTATTTGAGCCTGAAATTTTTAGGACTGCAGAAGCGATTTATAGAAAGTGAAAAACCAAGGGCTAACGAATTAGCTGCTACATTTGGGTTAAGATAAGGCATTGCAGTAGGGCTAAGGGCTTTATTCTTAATTTGTTGTCTTTTATTATAACTGTTAATTTCATCATTTAATGTCAATAGGCATCCATGCTCATTTTGGGGCTTTCTTAACCCAAAAATGACCTAATTGGGCTATTGTGTCCTAAGCGTACATGTGCCAAATTTGCAGCAGTTTCGTTTACCCACAAGTTTATTAACTTAATACCAAACTAACATGAAATTTTGCCCAAATTGCGGAACGCAACTTGTTGAAACCGCTAAGTTTTGCCCTTCATGTGGATTTAAGATAGCCCCAGTAAGTGCTTCTGCTGTTCCACCACCAACGTATCAACCCCAGCAAAACCAAAGCTATTCGCCTCCACCAACCTATCAGGCCCCAAACCCATCAAGCAGCTATCAGCAAGCCTATAACCAGCCTAATTATGGTGCTCAGCAGGCCCCATCGGTGGGCTTAGTAAGCCGTGTAAAAAATATCTTATTCGCTACCGAAAACGAATGGCTTCAAATTCAGCAAGAACCTGCTGACATTAAAAAGATTTTAATTGGCTATGTGCTTATTCTGGCTTTGATACCAGCTATTAGCTTGTTAATTGGATATGGTCTTATTGGGCAAAACATGATGGGCTATATGATGAAATCGTTTTCAGCAGGTATAAGCCAAGCTGTTATGCAATTGGTTTCGGCGGTATTAACGGTTTACCTGGTAGCTTTTATCGTAAATATGTTAGCACCTGGTTTCAGTTCGCAAAAAGATCAAGGAAGGGCCTTGCAATTAGTAGCTTATGGAATGACACCCATGTGGGTGTTGGGATTTCTGTATTTGCTTCCATCGTTCATGATTCTAAAAATACTGGCCATGCTGCTGGGTGCTATCTATGCTGTTTACCTCATGTACAAAGGATTACCGATATTAATGTACACACCCTCCGAAAAGGCATTTGCTTACATAGTGGTTGTAATTATTATTGGGTTTATAGTAATGCTGGTTGTTACACTTATCCTTGGCTTAATCATGGGATTGGTTATGACAGGCGGCGCGATGGGTTATGGTATGTAATTACTAAAAAGAAACTGTTATGAAATTTTGTCCTTTTTGTGGTGTGAATACCGTTCCTGGCGATTCGTTTTGCCAAGCCTGTGGTGCCTCAATCGTTGAAGAGACCGTGCCACAAAGCACAGCCGCCAATCCAACGCAAGAACCTCTTGTGCCTATAATTCCTAAGCCCCGTTGCATCCACTGCGGCAACTACTTGGCAGTTGATGATAAGTTTTGCCTTGAATGTGGCAGCAAGGTTGAAGAATTTGTTAAGGATGCTATAGGTGTTACCCCTGCGATGGCTCCACAAATTCAGAAGGTTGTAGCAAAACCCATGTGTAAGCAATGTGGCGCTGAGCTTGTTGAAGGCGATCGTTTTTGTGCAGAGTGTGGGGCAGATTCGTTGGCTACAACAATCGCTGCTTCTATTCCTGAGCCGATTGTAGAACCAATTGTTCAACAACCAATT
>CAZKHA010000223.1:0-1398 GCA_964552325.1 uncultured Bacteroidales bacterium | reverse complement strand
AAACCCATACCCGAACCTGCCAAGGCTGCCACAAAACCAGCAGAACCTGTTATAAAAGCCATAGAAGCTGAAAAACCAGCTTCCGCCAAAAAGAGCAAAGTATGGATTGCTGCAGTGGCTTGCATTGTTGTGCTGGGAGCATTGGCCAGTCTATGGTTTTTTGTGCTTGATAAGGGCGTGTCTGAAACAAGCGTTGATTCAACTACGTTGGTTGCTCAATCGCCTGCTGTTGCCATAGCCGAGACGCCTGCTATTGATAGTGCCGCCATATTAAAGGCTCAAGAAGAGGCAAGTCAAGCCAATCAAGCGGTTCAAAAAACGGAATCCGCAAAAAGCGAACAAGCCAAACCTAGATCTACCAAAAAAGACGAAACTGCCAAACAGAAAAAAGATACGCGAAAGGCATCTACCGAAGCCAAAAAAGAGGATGCAAAACAGCAGAAAACCGATTTTCAGGTAGTGAAAAAAACCAATAAAACACCCATTATCATTTATTCAAACTGGAATGATAAGCCTGTGAAAAACAACCCTTGGACCAAGACGCGCTTTGAATTGAACGGAACCGTGGTGATAACCCGAATCAAGACCTTGCATTTTAACAAAGGCCAGGGCGTGCCCGTGGCTGGCACCATATCGCTGATTGACGAGAACAGGGTAACTTACGGGCCATGGCAGTGCACAGCTCAAACGGCCGACGACGGAACACCTTCTGCCAAATGGGTTTGTGAGCCAAATGCCATTGTGCCTGCAGGTAAATACAAGGTTGTAAATTCAGGTGAGGACACCTGGTCATGGAATGCCGAGTCGGATAGAAAGGGCTTAATGATTGTAGAAGGTTATCAGAAATAGATATAGAGGGTGTGGGCAACAGTTGCTTACACCCTTTTTACCTGTTCTAGCACCTTATTTATTTTCTATTGAATTTCCTTGAAAATCTCTTATCAAAATGTTAAAAACCATTCTTTCCATCGTATTGATATCGCTTCAAATTCAGTTATTTGCTCAAAATGAAGCCAAGACTTTTGATTGCAAATTGATTCTTGCGGGCGGCAACTATATTTCGTCAACGGCTGCAGATAAAAGATTTGTGATAACCGTAAGCAAATCAGGTGAGGTACACGTGGATATGAATATTGAGCTTAGGGATGAAAGAACCAAAGAAACGAATTATGTAGAGATTAAATGCATTGCTGATGGTAAACTTCAAGATGACGGAAGTACGCTATCTGCAACTGGACAAGGCAGTATTCTGGTATATGAAAAAGAACAGCTGGATGAGAACTGGGAGGTTTCAGCCACTTTTGAGGGTAAGATAGTTACAGAAAAAGGATTTGCTACAATATCCGGAACTCTTTTGACAGCGCAAGGTGAAGATGTTGTTCATAGTACTTTTACGGG
>CAZKHA010000222.1:0-5077 GCA_964552325.1 uncultured Bacteroidales bacterium | reverse complement strand
AAATGATTGCGGATGTAAAGTTACTTCATTTTATGGGTTTTGGTATTGAAATAGCCAAGTATATTCATCACAAAACAATGCTATTTCACCACCTTTCGCACATGTTTCTTGCCGTTTATCACCACCTCAACAAGATAAAGACCTTTTTGCAATGGGTTTAAGTTGATCAAGACGGGGTTTTCTGGCCTAGGCATCTTTAAAATCATTTGTCCAGCC
This sequence comes from uncultured Bacteroidales bacterium, assembly GCA_964552325.1. Classification (GTDB taxonomy): domain Bacteria; phylum Bacteroidota; class Bacteroidia; order Bacteroidales; family TTA-H9; genus CAZKCK01. Next base: position 4,861 of record CAZKHA010000222.1, on the reverse strand, counting down.
ATGCTGTAAAACCTAATTTCATCCATCGCGTCAGATGCGGTAATGTAAAGGTGTTGACTAAAATCCATTAGCGAAATTTTAACTTCGGCCATCTGCTCCCGATAGGGTGCGTTTACGGTAAAGGCTGTGGCAGCGCATAATTGGGGAGATGAGCCATTGGTATATGCCGCTTTTATGCAATAATGATAATAGCCATTGCTTAAACCATTATCGGTATAGGTTAATAAGGTGGGGGCAACCGAAGCAATAAACAATCCCTCGCGGTAAATTGCATAAGCCACTAAATTGCCTAAGTTGCCAATGGGTGGCAACCAATCTAGCACGGCATCTGTACCAATGGAAGTAACGGTCAAATCTTGAGGAGGTTCCAGGCTTGCCTGTAAGGTGTCAGTAAAGCGAAAGGCTCCGCGCGTGCTGTCGTTTAAGGTGGTTCCTCCGGCCAATCCAAAGTGGTTGCTGCAAAATTCAACCTCATAAAACGGAATGCTGTCAGTGCCAGCAAACCGTTGCCAGGTTGTTCCATCATCAAAGCTATAAGAAGCCCCAGAATGACCGGCAAGGCAGCCTGTGCTGACCCAGGTTCCGGGCGTATTTGGCACGTAACAAATATCGTTTCCTAAAAATGGGCCAGTTGTGTTTACCAAATCCCAATTTATTCCACCATCTGCTGTCCGGTAAAGAATCTGTTCGGAAGCCGTATTTCTGTCTACCAGTAATCCATGCAACTGATCTTTAAAAATTGGCTCTACGGCAGTATCTGCTGGTGTTTGGATTGCTGTCCAATGAAACCCTTTATCTATGGATTTAAAAATACGCCCGAAGGAAGTGGCAAACCATAGTGTTTCGTCAACTACGCTTAATGAGTTATCGGCCACCACCTCGGCAGGCAAGGGCATTGGCAGGTTAACCGATGGTACACGCTGCCACGAAATCCCCATATTTCCAGTGGTGTAAATCTCGAAATAAGCTACTGGATCTCCAATCGCCACACCTTGGTTTACATTGAAGAAATGTACGAGGCGTGCCCTTGAATTGGTGTTGTTGAAGCATGCCTGCCTTGACCATGAGTTTCCTCCATCAACAGTAATATACACACCCTGATTGTTTAGCATCCCAAACGGAAACGCAAGCCAGGCATGGAGGGTGTCAACTCCACACAGCATACTTGGCGGGCTTATGGGCACACCGGTGATGGGTTTTGACGTCCAGGTTTCACCCCCATTTGTTGTTTTCACCATATATTCTGTGTTTTTTAACGCGGAATTTGTTTGGGGTATCCCCCAGGCCGTTGAGCTGTCAACTACATCCAAGGTGGTTAGTTTGAGGCCAGGCAATTGCAATCGGGTTGACTTTTCCTCCCAACGGCTTAGGTTGAGCAGCAGGCTGTCAGCAACTGTTTCAAATTCATTAACGGCTTCTACATGAATGTTATGGAAACCAAGTGGTTCGAAAATCGTATTCCAACTATACGTTAAGGAATCACCAGAAATCTGGGCAACTTTTTGCCGATCAATGTATAAAAGCAAATCTTGTGCATGACCATAGGTAACCTTGGCTTTAATGTTTACGGCTTGCCCTTGCTTAAACATACTCCCTACAGGCGGACTGCTTAGCTTAACAATCGTTTGAAACGGGTTAGGTTGTATGCCAATAATGGCCGTGTTGCTTTGGTTGTAGGTTGAACCGCCCGGGTTTAGGTTTCCGATGGTATAATACCCATTGTAATACGCGTTCCAGCCCCAGTTAAAATGAAACTTTCCATCCGATTCACGGTATCCATCGCATACAAAGGCATGGCTTCCATCTTCGCCAACACCCGAATAATAAATGGGGCGACCATAGGACAATTCATTCACCAGCAGACTATCCCATTGGGTGTTGCTTTGTAGAGATGAGCGGGTTACCAGCGTAAGCCCGGGGTTGTAATTAAAATAGGTTTTTAGCGCATTCACCACAGCCCCATCAAACGCTATCGATGTTTGAACCCCATAGTTCATCATAACCGAAACCCCGCAATGATACAGCAGCTCGGCCACAAAGGGGTTTGAGGATACGACCAGGTTCGGCATTTGGCTCCAGTTATAGGTGGTTTGACCAAAGTTGGCGGCCTGTTGGCCATATTGGGGTAGGGTATATGCAAAAGAACCCATGTCCGTGGCTGGCCAACTGTAGTATTTCATGATTTGGGCCATGGCTGTGGCTACGCAGCCTGTAAAAGTATGGCCGCATAAGTCGGGTGCGGCTTGGGCATCGGTTGGGCAATCTTCGTTAAAATAGCATTTTTGACCCCATTTGGTGTTGAGCAAGGGCTCAATATCCAACGAAGAAGCTTTGAAAGCAACCGAAAGGGCTTCGGCCCAAAGATGCTTAGTACGCTGATTGTCTAGCTTGTTTTGCCTTATCCGATAAATCTCATGGCTATAGGACTCTAGCCAGGCTTTTGCTGAAGGCGATTGGATAGGCCAAGGCGCACTGTCTTCGGTTGAATAGCCCAATACCGGGATTACGGCATCATCGGCTGCCACCAACACAAAGCCATAAGGCTCATAATTAAACAAGTAAATGCACGTAAGCCCTTGGTGGTCCAGGGTGTGAACAGCATGTAAACGATATCCCTCATATGGTTTGCCTTGCCTAAAAATAACATTGTCGGCTACCTTTTGGGCAGTGGTTACATCAACTTTGTTAGCTGACAGTGCAAGCGGCAGCCAAAGGAGAAAAAAGAAAGATCTGGCGTTCATCAACCCGAATTAATGCGTACAAATATAAGGCTTCTTTACCGTAAACTCAACGTACAGGTGTGGGGCTTTAACCAATTTGCACAACAAACAGGTTTGGTGTTTTTCATACTGGGGCGAAGGTTTGCGCAAGTATGCGTGTTAAACCTGACAGGTTTAAAGTCTTTAATTTATTTTGAAGAGCGGAGTTAAGCAGCACAACCAAGTGTTTGAAAGGAGCATGAATCATATGTAGGGTATTGGTCTGTGGAGACAATGCCTTGTTAATAGTTATCAACGGATTGAATTCGTGTCAACTAGTGGGTTAGATGAATCAGTCCTTTTAGTTAATTCGTTTAACAACCTCTTTGCTTGGTTTATTGATCCAATGAAATAAGGATTCGATAATGACTTTTTGGCTACTAAATCAATGGGCCTATGAACTAAATTCTCAAATTTATTAGCCAAGTTGAAAACTCGTATCTGCAAAATCATGATAACCTATAGGTGTAAAACGAAACGATTTAATCTACAATGCTTCTTTTGATAGAATTATCTTTGCATACCAATGTTTTGTCAAAATTTGCACATGTGAGGACCTTTGCAAATGTTCTTTGCCAAATGAAAAGGTAAGCAATTACGCGCGGTTCACCCTCCCTTTTATATAGTATAGATCGGGCAAGCATAAAGTCAAGCTATAGTAAGGCACAGGAACAAAATCGGCCTTCATGTTAGGTTAAAGCTGGTTTCCTTAGTACAAACATTAAAGTTGTAAGGAATCCCTTAAATATATACAACTGAAACTATAATCCTTTAATTTGCGTGGATTGTGATATCTGGTTTGATGTTAAATGCATTAAGGGTTCACAGAATATCTTAAGTGGTAAGTGAAGCGAATTTTATTTTTTTTGTTGATTTTTCAAGTACAATTATTCTATCCTTACCACTAGGATTTCCCACTACTATTCTAACCGGAAATGGTTCTCCTTTTTTAGCGTTTTTCCTTGCCTCTTGGTTTTGCCAATTAATTTTTCCATCCACTATAAATGTTTCTTTGTGAGTAGTTTCGAGATAAATGTATAACGAATCTTGCCGTATATCCTCTGTGTTTTTAATCCAGTAATCATTTATATTCAGATGATAGAATGCAAGGTAACATTGGATATAATAATAAAAGGGTTTAATTGTTTCTGGAAGTGCACGTTCGTTTGAAAGATTTACATACGTACCTTTATCGGAATAGTTTGAGTAAATGGTATCACTTGGCAATGTTTCTAAAAAAGTATGATTATGTTGTTTGGCCTCAACCTTTCTTCTTCTTAATTCTGAAAAATGTCTCTGAAAATCCTTGTTAAATTGGTTTATAGTTCGCTTTTTAATTCTCTTCCACTTTTTTGTTGGCCGAGATAATTCTTCCATCATTGGTTTATCACCCATGCTTACTAAAAAAGCGTCAAAACCATGCAAATTTATCCATCTATGATCATATTTTTCATCGTGCTTCTTTGTAAAATCTATAACCTTTCGAATAATTCCTTGATACTTGTCAGGTTCTAGAAAAATGTTTTCATAAAATAATGATCCATAATTATCTAGCATGCAAAGATAGGGTCGTTCTGCAGATTTATCCATACATAAATTTACATCGTATGTAGCCCTTAAATCGGCTAAGTAGAACCAAAATGCCGCTTCGTCAATTCTGTTTTGAACTCTCAATTCTCTTGAAAGCACAAACAATACTGATGGGTTAAAATAGTCTGGATTTTTAACAATGCTATCAATAACCTGCATTTTACGATCTTGGTTATTGCCGTTTAAGGCCTCAATTGCAAATACGTCCCTTGCAATATCAATTTCTTTAAAAGCACCTTTTGTTTCAATTGCTATCGTTTGGGAATACCCAAAGCACTTAAATAAAAGTGTAAGCACCAGCAGTAATGTGAATTTATTTATTGACATGGACTTGGTTTTAATGATACAAAGTGGTCGTAATTGTAGATTGTTTATTAATTTTATGTTACAGGTTATTTTAGCATAGTAATATTTTAACGCTGCATCGGTTTAATATTGGCAATCGGTTTATCAGTAATAAGTTTGAATATACTAGAAATGATTTTTTACAACGAGCCACAAATATAATAATC
>CAZKHA010000221.1:2916-5109 GCA_964552325.1 uncultured Bacteroidales bacterium | reverse complement strand
ATTTAGTTTTTTTTAGCGTATCTTTGTTAATCAAACCACGAAACAATATGTGCAAATCACCTAAAACATTCCTTATTGGGCTTCTCTTGATGGCTGTTTTGTGCAATGCACAGCAATCCACTGTTACCGACAGCCTTACATTGGCCATAAAAAATGGAAAAGGCACAGCCCAAATTGATGCCATGACGCAATTAGCCTGGGAAATCAAATACAACGAAACCGGCAGGGCCTTTCAACTATCAGAACGTGCCCTCAAATTGGCTGACAGCATGAGCTATTCCCTCGGGAAGGCAAGGGCCCTTCAGAACCTGGCAGGTTTAGAAAGTTTGGTTGGCCAATACCAAAAAGGCGTATTACATGCCAAAAGTGGCTTAAAATACGCCGAACAATCCCAAGACCTTTTTACGACCGGCAAACTACAAAACATCGCTGGGCTTTGCTACCGCGAAATGGGTAAATACGAACAGGCTACCCCGCACTTCCCGGCGGCATTAGATGTATTTAAAGCCCTGAACGACTCGGTTGAGATTAGCGGGGTGCTCAACAACCTCGGGCTTTTATACCAAAATATAAACGATAACGACCGGGCTTTGGAAACTTTTATTAAAGTATTGGAAATTGAAGAACGCTTAAACAATCACGTTGGGCTGGCCCGCACCTATAATAATATTGGTATTCAATATTTTAAATCAAACAAATACGAGTTAGCCATTCATAGTCATCGCCAAGCTATACATTATAGTAAGTTGGGAAACAACGAACGCTTTTTATCGGCAGCGCTCCATGGACTTGGAGCCGATTTTGAATTAAAAGTTATGCCCGATAGTGCCTTATTCTACTTTAAAGCCGCTGCCGCCATCAACTTAAAAAACGGGTATTCAAGTTGGCTGGGTAACAATTATGCCCGTATAGCTGATATTTACCTCCTGCAAAAAAACCAGTTTAACCTATTCCATGAATATATTTCCAAGGCTATTGAGTTATTTGAAACAAATGCTGATTGGGGAAGCTATGTACAAATGAAGCACTTGTTGGCTCAACAGTATATCCAACAAAGAAAAATGGTGGCAGTGGAAGCTATCTTGCTGCAAACCGAAACATTTATCGATAGCAGCCTTACTGTTGAGCAAAAAGCATGGTATTATAAAACAAGGCATAATTATTACAAAGCCATCGGAAATACAGCAAAAGCATATAATTACTTGCTTCAGCAAAAAATTTATGACGATTCGTTATCAAAAATGTTAAACGAAAACGCTGACCGTGAAGTGGAAGCCCGCTTCAGCATACATAAAAAAGAGCAAGAAAACGACAAACTTCGGATGAACAACGCACTGAATAGCCAAATTATAGTTAGGCAACGTATCTTATTGATTTCCTTTATCGTGCTTGCGATATTTTTAATAGTATCCATCATTCTGGTTTCGCGCTCGCATAGCAAAATAAAGATTGCCCACCATAAACTGGAAGAACAGAATAAACGCATCGAAAAACAAGCTGAGGCACTGGCGCACAGCAATGCATCTAAAGATAAATTTTTGTCCATCATAGCCCACGATTTGCGCAATCCCTTCAATGCCATTCTGGGTTTCTCGGAGTTGCTGCTCAACAGCGACTATGAATTTACGGAAGCCGAGAAGCAGCAGTTCTTAAAAAGCATAAACACCAGTGCCGAACATGCCAGTAAACTGCTCGAGAACCTACTGTTATGGGCCCGGAGCCGTATGGGTAAAACCGAATTTGAACCTCAGCCCGTTGATATCAAGGGCATAGCCTTTGAATGTGGCGAAATAGCCAAGGCGATGGCCGATGGAAAACACATAATCATACACCAAGATTTCGACAACGAACTGCTAGCTTTCTGCGACCCTGCCATGATACGCACCCTTATCCTAAACCTGCTCACCAATGCCATTAAATTTACCCCCAAACATGGAACTATTACCATTGCCGGAAAGCTTGTGGATGACCATGTAGAAGTTTGCGTAGAAGATACAGGAGTGGGCATTTCAGCCGATATACTTGGTAAACTGTTTAAGCTTAACCATCATGTGGTAATGCCCGGAACCGAAAACGAATATGGTACAGGCATGGGACTGCTGCTTTGCGATGAGTTTATTAAAAAAAACAATGGAAAAATAACCGTGTTTTCAGAAGAAAATAAAGGCTCAAGGTTTTGCATTGAATTGCCCC
>CAZKHA010000221.1:0-2816 GCA_964552325.1 uncultured Bacteroidales bacterium | reverse complement strand
GCCTGCCCTGAGCCCGGTGGCTGAGCCAACCGAAGCCAAGGGTGAAGATGCTGGTGAGGAGCAGCGACTAAAAGTGCTGATGGAGTTGGCTTTATAGCCCGTCAGGGCTTTAATATCAATAGAAAGAAGCAAAAAAGGAAACAATTGCCCGTAGGGCATAAATCGAAACACCAAAATCCCAATGTACAAAGCTGGTCGTGCAAATGCGATGCCTAAACCCGTGAAAGTGTGCTGATGGATGCTTATGCTTGTGTGAAGGGTATGCTCGAGTATTCGAATTTTAGATACCAACAGCTACACCATACGCATGGCATTCCAAGTTTTCGGGTCTATATCCGTACGCCGTACAACGGGCATTTCAAATTAGGGCACAATTGCCCACTACATTACAACAGCCCCAAATCGAGCAGGGCTGCTTCCGATATCATGTCACGGTCCCATGGCGGCTCAAAGGTGAGCTCGAAATCGCAGTCCTTTACGCCGGTAACCATTTTTACCTTCTCAATGACTTCTTCGGGCAAGGATTCGGCAACCGGGCAGTTGGGGGTGGTTAAGGTCATCACGATCTTTACCACATAATCATCCGAAATATTTACTTCATAAACCAGCCCCAAATCATAGATATTGACGGGGATTTCGGGATCGTAAATATTCTTGAGCTCTAAAATAACCTTGCGTATGATTTCGCTTTTGTCTAATTGGGTTTCCATTGGTTGTAGGGTTTAAGATTTTGCTTTAAAGGCCATGGCATAAAACCGCATCTGTTTAATCATCGAAAGCAGGCCATTTGAACGGGTGGGCGAAAGGTGGGCCTGCAAGCCCGTACTATCAATAAACGATAAATCAGCCTGAATAATTTCATCGGGTGTATGCCCTGATAATGCACGTATCATCAAGCTTATCAAGCCTTTGGTAATGATGGCATCGCTATCGGCCCTAAAATGCACCAGTCCGTTTTCAAAACTGGCCGTAATCCATACTTTTGATTGACAGCCTACAATAAGGTTGGTGTCGTTCTTTTGTTTTTCGTCAATCACGGGCAAGGTCTTGCCCAATTCTATCAGGTAATTGTATTTATCCATCCAATCATCAAATTGGCTGAATTCTTCGGCTATCTGTTCGCCTTTTTCTTTAATAGTCATTTGTATAAGGTCTTATAAAAACATTTTTTGTACCGTTTTAATGGCATCTACCAAGGTATCCACTTCTTGGTTTGTATTGTAAAACGAAAACGAAGCGCGTATGGTTCCCGGGATTCCCAGGCGGTTCATTAAAGGTTGTGTGCAATGATGGCCCGTACGAACGGCAATGCCAAACTGATCCAGGATGGAACCCGCATCGAAGGGATGGATGTTTTGCAGCAGGAACGAAATCACGCTTTTATGCTCACGGGCCCTGCCCACAAGGTTTACGCCTTCCGTTTCTGAAAGCCGTTTCAATGCATAGGCAAACACCTCATCTTCGTAAGCCAGCAACTGCTCAAAACCGTTTGATTGGAGATAACGCAAGGCAGCACTCAGCCCAATAACGCCAGCCACATCAGGGGTTCCAGCCTCAAACTTAAACGGGAGCTCGTTGTAGGTGGTTTTCTCGAACGTAACCGTTTTTATCATTTCACCGCCTCCTTGGTAGGGTGGGAGGGCATCGAGCCATGCTTCTTTCCCATAAAGTACGCCAATGCCCATGGGTGCATAAATCTTATGCCCCGAAAACACATAAAAATCGCAGTCCAGATCTTGTACATCAACCGGCATATGCTGTATGCCCTGGGCTCCATCAACCAACACGGCAATGTTGTGGCTATGGGCCTTGGCAATCATCGCTTTGATAGGGTTAACAGTGCCAAGGGCATTGCTTAGCTGGGTAATGGCAAGCAGTTTTACTTTTGGGTTTAAGAGGCTTTCGAAAGTATCCATAAGCAGTTCGCCTTCATCGCTTATAGGGATGACCTTTAAGGTGGCCCCGCTCCCTTCGCAGGCCATTTGCCAGGGTACGATGTTAGAATGGTGTTCCATGGCAGAGATAAGCACTTCATCGCCTTCTTTTAAAAACTTTTTCGAAAACGAAGACGCTACCAGGTTTATCGACTCGGTAGTGCCACGCGTAAAAACCACTTCATGCGCATGTTTGGCATGGATAAATTGCTGTATATGCCTCCGGCCCGCCTCAAAAGCCTCGGTGGCTTGGGTGCTTAGGTAATGCGCTCCGCGATGGATATTGCTATTGAACCTGTTGTAATAGTTTGAAACGGTATCGGTAACAATAGCAGGCTTTTGGGTGGTGGCTGCATTATCAAGATACACCAAAGGTTTGCCGTACACCTTTTGCTGAAGTATTGGAAATTGCGCACGTAGTACGTTTACATCAATCATTCGGTTGGTTTTTTAAATCTTGCTCATATCAATCTCAAACACCATAGGTTGGTCAGGGGTTTTGCAGTGCAGCACGCATTGGTCGCAAATGGACAGCTCGCCCCGTAAGCGTTTCTTTATCAAATCGTCCATGCGTTCGCGCAGCGATTCAATGGCAATTTTTCCAATAAGTTCGGCAGCAAAGGCATACATGAGTAGCATACGGGCATTTTCTTCGCCTACACCCCGCGAGCGGAGGTAAAACATGGCTTCGTTGTCGAGTTGGCCCACGGTGGCGCCATGCGAGCATTTTACATCATCGGCATAAATCTCGAGGAAGGGCTGTGAGCTAACCTTTGCCTTATCGGTAAGCAATATATTGCGGTTGCTTTGATAGGCTAGTGTTTGTTGTGCATCGCGCCTCACCAGGATGTGGCCATTAAAAACAGCTTTGGCATAATCGTC
>CAZKHA010000220.1:0-5200 GCA_964552325.1 uncultured Bacteroidales bacterium | reverse complement strand
GCCAAAAACAATAAAGAATCCCTCGAGAACAACCTAGCAACCTTAAAGGACCAAATAGCTTTATCAAAATTCATCAGCAGCATTAATGGTACCGTGGAGTCGATTCCTTTCAAAATTGGCCAAATGGTTTCTCCGGGCATGCCGGGTTCTGCCATTCGCGTGGTGAATATGTCGGGCATAAAAGTTCAGGCCGATATTGCCGAAGCCTATGCAGCCAAAGTTAAAACCGGCAACGATGTACTGGTAGCCTTCCCCGATTTTGGCAAGGAGTTCCAATCAAAAGTTAGCTTTGCCAGCCGATATATTGACCCCACCAACCGGGCATTTAGGGTTGAGGCACGTTTAGCAGGTAGTGGCATCGAATTTAGGGCTAACATGATAGCTCATCTCAAAATAAATGATTATACTAATAAAGAAGCCATGGTTGTGCCAGTAAACATCATCCAAAAATCGGTAACAAGCCAATTTGTGATGGTGGCCGAACAAGGCGAAAAAGGCATAGTTGCTCACAAACGTGATGTAACCGTGGGATACATTTACAATGGCCAAGCTGAAATAACAGCCGGGTTAAAAGCTGGTGATAAAATTATTACGGCCGGCTACAACAACCTGAAAGATGGCGCTATCATTAAATTATAACCTATTAAGCTTGATAAAATGAGTGCAAAAAAAATAAAAGAATTCTTTGCAACCAGTTGGGCAATCGATAACCGTACAAGTATTTATGTACTAACGGCTTTCATTTCCATACTTGGCTTCATGAACTATGTGATGATACCCAAGGAGCAGTTTCCCGAAGTAGTCATCCCGTATATAATGGTAAACACCCCATATCCAGGTACTTCACCCGAGGATATGGAAAACCTGGTAACACGCCCCATCGAAAAACAGTTGAAATCTATTTCGGACGTAAAGAACATTAATAGTAATTCAGTTCAAGACTTTTCGTCGATTGTGGTGGAATTTACTACCGAAATTGAATTGGCTGAAGCCAAACAACGTGTACGCGATGCCGTTGACAAGTCTAAATCTGATTTGCCCAACGATCTTCCTGATGATCCGATGATTATGGATATCGATTTGTCCGAAATCCCGATTATGTACATTAACCTTACGGGCAATTACGACTTGGATCGCATGAAAAAGTATGCAGAGATAGCCCAGGACAAGATTGAGTCGCTGAAAGAAATAACCCGCGTGGATATTGTAGGTGCCTTGGAACGCGAAATACAGATAAACCTCGATATGTTTAAGATGCAGGCTGCCTTGGTTACCACAGGCGATGTAGAACGTGCGGTAGCGTATGAAAACCTTACAATTTCGGGCGGAACCATCGAAAACTCGGGCATGAAACGCTCAGTACGCGTTCAAGGCCAGTTTAAGGATATTGAAACCATCAAAAACTTGATAATCCAAACCAGCAATGGCGGACATGTGTTTTTAAAAGATATTGCCGTAGTAAGCGATAACTTTAAAGACCAAGAAAGCTTCTCGCGCTTGAATGGCCAAAACGTTATTACACTAAACATAGTTAAAAAGAGTGGCCAAAACCTGCTCGATGCCTCTGATCAAATTCAAAACATTATCGATCATGAACTGATAGGCGCTGCTTTCCCCGATGATCTTGAGGTAACCATCACCGGAGAAATGTCGCGTTATACCCGTAATACGCTCGAAGAACTTAACAACACCATCATCATTGGCTTTATCCTAGTTACTATAGTTCTTATGTTCTTCATGGGTTTAAACAATGCTTTCTTCGTAGGATTGGCCGTGCCTTTATCAATGGCCATTGCCTATATGGTTATACCCGGGCTCGGGTTTACCATGAACATGATTGTTATGTTCTCATTCATTTTTGCCTTGGGTATTGTGGTTGACGATGCCATTGTGGTAATTGAAAATACCCACCGCTTACACCGCCACCATCCCGATATTGTTACGGCGGCCAAGATGGCCGCGGGCGAGGTATTCTTGCCCATACTCTCTGGTACCTTAACCACCCTGGCTCCTTTCTTCCCGTTGGCTTTTTGGCCAGGCGTTGTAGGGCAATTTATGTACTACATGCCCGTGGTGCTAATCATAACCCTATTTGCCTCCTTGTTCGTTGCCTACATCATAAACCCTGTTTTTGCCGTATCTTTTATGAAACACGAATACGATGTGGTTGAGCACAAGCATAACTATAAAAAAATAATTATTTATAGTGCTATTGCCATTGTGTTTGCATTATTAATGTTTTTAATAAAATGGTATGGCATTGGTAATTTTATACTTATATCACTAGGACTTGTATTGTTCTTTAAGTTTTTGGTAAAGAATTGGATTAATGTTTTTCAAAATAGGATATGGCCATTTTTAATGAGGGTTTACGAAGCACAACTAAGGTATATCTTACAAGGTCGCCGCCCATTATTCTTATTTATTGGCATCATGGCTTTGCTATTTGTCACATTTTTTATGATGGGTATTGTAAAGCCACAGGTGCTCTTTTTCCCCAACAATGAACCCAACAACATTTTTGTTTACCTCAAAATGCCCGAAGGCACCGACCAAAATGTTACGGATAGTGTTACCAAGATAGCCGAGAAACGTGTTTTCGAAATACTTGGCAAGGATAACCCCTATGTTGAATCTATTCAAGCCAATGTATCGGTTGGCGTGGCCGAAGATGGAAGCTTTGACCAATCGGTGGCTTATAACCGTGGCAAAATATCGGTAAACTTCGTTGAAAGCAAATACCGCAACGGTGTTTCTACCACTAAATATATGGATGATTTGCGCCAAGGCCTCAAAAACATCCCCGGTGTTGAAATTACGGTTGACCAAAATCAGAATGGTCCCCCAACCGGAAAGCCCATCAACATCGAGATTAGCTCTGAAAACCTGGATGAACTAATTGAAGATGCCGCGAAATTCCGCGATTTCCTCGATTCGATACAAATACCTGGTGTTGAACAATTAAAGTCTGATTTCCAGAATAATACTCCCGAAATAGCCATCAACGTTGACCGCGAACGGGCAAACCGCGAAGGCATCAGCACTGGGCAAATAGGTATGGAGATTCGTACAGCCATCTTTGGAAAAGAAATATCTAAATTTAAAGAAAACGAAGACGAATTCCCCATCCAACTTCGCTATGATGAATACACCCGCAAAAACATCGATGCATTAATGAACCTGCGCATCACCTACCGCGATATGAATTCCGGGCGCTTGCGCAGCATCCCGCTGTCAACAGTGGCTACTATTAAATATACCGAAACCTATGGTGGCATCAAGCGCAAAGACCTAAAACGGGTTATCACTGTGTATTCAAATGTGCTTACTGGCTATAGCCCCAACGACATCATCCCACGTATCAAGCAAGAAGCTGCCAATTTCACGTTCCATCAAGGTGTTACCTTATCGTTTACAGGCGAGCAGGAAGACCAGGCCGAAACCATGGGATTCTTGGGCAAGGCCATGTTTATTGCCTTGGGAATCATATTCTTTATCCTCATTACCCAATTCAACTCCTTAAGCAAAACCTTGATTATTCTGAGCGAGGTTGTATTTAGCATAATTGGTGTGCTTTTAGGCGTAATGATTTTTGATATGAGCTTGGTAATCATGATGACCGGGCTTGGAATTGTGGCCTTAGGCGGAATTGTGGTTCGCAATGGAATCCTGATTGTTGAGTTTACCGATGTGCTGCATGCTCAAGGTCTTAAAACCCGTGAAGCAATTGTACAAGGTGGACTTACGCGCGCAACACCTGTTATTTTAACAGCTACCGCCACCATGCTTGGCCTGGTGCCTTTGGCTGTGGGCATGAACGTGAATTTTGTTACACTATTTACCGAGCTTAACCCTCACATCCATTTTGGTGGCGATAACGTTGCTTTCTGGGGTCCCTTATCCTGGACAATCATTTTTGGGCTAAGTTTTGCAACCTTCCTCACCTTGGTTTTTGTGCCAGCCATGTACATGATGGCCCATAAAATGAAGATTGGCCTTGCACGCCATCGCAGCAACCGCGCTTACCGTAAAGCTGTGAAGTCGGGCAGATAGTTTTTATTGACTGACAACCATATAAATAGCCGGGAGCAAGAAATTGTTTCCGGCTTTTTGCTTTCATGGGCATCCAGAATAAAGCATTGCCCCAAATTGGTTTGTTATACACTCAAACAAGCCATTGGGAAAGTTGCATCAGAATTGGCTGGCAATTTTAATACTTTTGTAAAAACCATATCAAATCATAATCCATGGGAAGATCCGGAATATTTTGGTTCGTGCTCGCTTTGTTCATGCTGCCAGGCGTCGGTTTTGGGCAGGATAAAAATGATATTCCGGGGATGGAGCAATCACTGTCAGGAAATCTGGAGGATAGCATACGATTTAAAACCCTGATGTATCTGGCCGATTTTTACAAATCAGGAAAAGCTACGCTCACACGAGCAGAAAGCTATGCAGCACAAGCCTTTCGTTTGGCGCAGGATAAAAAACTTGAGGTACCTTATAACTTACACTGGATCAATGCCACAATTTTACGTTCCCTTGAGATGCCGGAAAAGGCAGCAAGTGAAATGAAAATTGTAATCAGCATGCTGGAAGCTGAAAAAAACTACCACGAAGCAGCAAAAGCAAGGAATTATCTGGCGTCGATTATTGCCTTTTCAGGCCGTATGAATGAAGGCATCGAACTTTATCGCGATAATATTGGCTATGCAAAAGCAAAAAAGCTTAACGATATTATTCCCAATGCGTATATGGGCATGGCAGCTGTTTACAGCACTTTGAAGAAATACAATGAAGAAAAGACCCACTTGCGTCTCTCGCTTGCGCAGGCCAATCATGAAAATAATCAGGTGTTGGAAGCATTGGCATGGTATAGGCTGGGGCGTTGCTATTCTACAGTTGACAGCAATTTTACCGAAGCCATCCATTCCTTTCAGGAATCGTTTAAGATTCAATTTGCCCTGAACGACTCGATCCAAATGATGTCGGCTACCAATAACATCGGCTGGAACTATTATCTGATGAAACAGCTGGATTCGTCCTTGGTATATTATTTTAAATCGCTGCAATACTGCCCATTATACCATGTAAACGGTTTTGCAAACATTTATGAAAATATCGGAAATATATACCGCGACAAAAAGGATTATGCAAATGCCTTAAAATACTACAGTTTGTGTGAGTCGTTTTGCCTTAAAAC
>CAZKHA010000219.1:0-5274 GCA_964552325.1 uncultured Bacteroidales bacterium | reverse complement strand
CTTGAAACTTGCCGCGAAAGCAAAACCACTAATTCCTGTAAGCGGTTAACCATAATTATTTCGTAAGCTGCCCGTTTTTGCTGCTGTTCAGCAAACATGGTATTAATGATAACTTCCAAGGGCGCTAGCTCTTCACGCGTCAGGTGCAGCATATTGCCGTATTTTCGGTTGGAGCGTAACTGGGGCTCCAAAATAAACAAGGCTTTGTAGCCTTCGAGCTGCCTTACCTTTTCGCCAATAAGTTCTGGGTTTTTGTTGCCATCAAACATCACGTTTACGATTTCAACCGAATTGGCATCCTTAAAATAATGCCGCTGATAGCCCTGCAGCACAAATACATCGCCTGCCGAAACGGGATACTCATTGCCTTCGAGCACTTGAACGCCCTGCCCATGCATGATAAACACCAATTCGATAAAGTCGTGGTAATGCTCTATTTCGGTAAGGTCGTGGTCGTGCGTTAGCAATTTGCGGCGGGCCACTTTGCTTAGGTTTACCGGGCATTGTGGATCTAAAAAATAATACTGCCCCAGGGCTTGTTCGGTCATGGCTTGCTTGCTTGAATTCGGGTGTAATATTACAATTTTTCGTTTTAGGCTAAACGTTTCATATCATGCTGGGCTGCCCAAAAAGAAAATGCAGCCCTCGCAGGCTGCAAATTCACACATAAACTAACACTAAAAACCAAGATTCACATTTGTACTATTTCCATTGAGATTCAATTTCTTCGAGCGTTTTGCCCTTTGTTTCGGGCACCATCTTCCACACAAATACAAACGACAGCAGGCTCATGGCACCATAAAATCCATACGTAAAAGCACCACTAAACTCCATCATGACCGGGTATGTTGATGAAATTAAATAGTTGGCAGCCCATTGCGCCATAACGGCCACAGCCACAGCACGGCCTCGTATTTTGTTTGGGAAAATCTCCGCTATCAAAACCCACGTAATAGGTCCCCACGACATCATAAAAGAGGCGGTATAAATAATGATGAACACCAGCGTTCCCATGCCAATAACTTCAAAATAAGCCAGGCCGGCAATGGCAAACATGCCAACAGCCATACCAACCGAACCAATAAGCAAGAGTATTTTCCTGCCCCATTTATCAACCGTTACAATGGCTAGAACGGTAAAAATAACATTTACCAAACCCATGACCACGGTCTGTAACATCGAGGCATCTTTGGCCGCTCCCATGCTTTCAAAAATACGGGGCGCATAATACAATGCCACGTTAATACCTACAAATTGTTGAAAAACGGATAAAAGCACGCCAATTAGAATCACTATTTTACCATACGAAAACAACTTGCCACTGCTATGTACTACCAACGAATTTTTTATTTCGTGCAATATTTCGTTGGCCTTGGCCAGGCCATTCACCCGGCTTAAGATTTTAAGTGCGTTCTCTTCTTTGCCTTGAAGTGCAAGGTAGCGGGGCGATTCAGGAACGATAAACAACAGTATGCCATACAAACCGGCAGGCAGGGCTTCAGATATAAACATCCAGCGCCAACCTGTTGCGTTTATCCATTCAAGGCTTTGGCCATTGGCAATGCCCCAATTAACAAAATACACCACCAACATACCAAAGATAATGGCAAACTGATTGAGCGAAACCAACCTACCGCGTAAATGCGCGGGAGAAAGTTCACCAATATACATCGGTACAATAGCCGAAGCCATGCCAACCCCAACCCCACCAATAATGCGGTAAAAGTTAAACATATAGAGCAAGCCCATGCTTACATGCCCCTCCTCAAAAAACAAAAACTCGGGGTAGCCCGAACCCAAGGCTGAAATAAAAAACAAGAAGGCCGTAAAAATCAAGGATTTCTTGCGACCATACCGCGAAGCAAAATACCCACTGATGGCACCTCCAATAACGCAACCAATTAAGGCACTTGAAATGGTAAGCCCATGGACAAAAGTACTTAGGCCCAAGCTATCGATTAGGTAAAGCTGTACCGATTTTTCGGCACCCGAAATCACTGCGGTATCGTATCCAAACAATAAGCCACCAATGGTTGCAATAAGGGTTATAGCAATCAAGAAAGGACTAAATCCCTGTGATGTATCCTTGCGAGCAGTAGATTTTGACATGGGCTTGTATTATAAATATGAATTTAAAATAAGCTCGTAATATTCCTGACGGCCACTAATTTGCATGGGCTCGCCCAGTTCTAAGGCAAGTTTACGCATATCCTCAAGGCTTAGGCTGCCTTTTTCAAATGCTAAACCTGCACCCGAATCAAAGGAGGCATAGCGTTGTGCGCGCAGCTTTAGGTAATCTGAGTTTTGCAATACATTATCCGCAGCAATAAGTGCACGCGCAAAGGCATCCATGCCAGCAATATGGGCAATAAAAAGGTCTTGCAAATCGGTTGAGTTACGCCTAACTTTTGCATCGAAATTAATGCCACCGGTAGTAAAACCTCCAGCTTCAAGAATAACGAGCATTGCCTCGGTTAACTCGTAAAGGTTTACGGGGAATTGGTCGGTATCCCAGCCGTTTTGGTAATCGCCACGGTTGGCATCAATCGAGCCCATCATGCCTGCGTTGGCAGCCAATTGCAAATCGTGCTGAAAGGTGTGCCCTGCCAGGGTAGCATGATTTACCTCGATGTTTAGTTTAAAGTCTTTGTCCAAGCCGTAATGGCGCAAAAACCCGATTACAGTGGCTGCATCAAAATCATATTGGTGCTTGGTAGGCTCCATTGGTTTGGGTTCAATCAAAAACGTACCCTTAAACCCATTTCTACGGCCGTAATCCCTGGCCATTTCAAGGAAACGCGCCAAATGATCGAGCTCTTTCTGCATATTGGTGTTGAGCAACGATAGATATCCTTCGCGTCCACCCCAAAACACATAGTTTTGACCACCAAGGGCAACGGTAGCATCAATGGCATTTTTTACCTGTGTGGATGCATAGGTTAAAACTTGAAAATCGGGGTTGGTGGCAGCACCATTCATGTAACGTGGGTGCGAAAACAGGTTGGCTGTTCCCCACAAAAGTTGTTTACCCGTTTCTTTTTGTTTGGCTTGGGCATGTTCAACCATTGTTTGCAGGCGTTTCTCTGATTCAGCTATCGTGCTCCCTTCTTCTACCAGGTCAAAATCATGAAAACAGTAAAAATCGATGCCGCATTTTTCCATAAACTCGAAACCCGCGTCCATGCGGGCCTTGCCACGGCTAATTGGGTCGCCTGTACTATCCCATGGCCTCCGGAAAGTGCCATGCCCAAAGGGATCGCCGCCAGTTGAGCACAAAGTATGCCACCACGCCATGGCAAAACGCAAATGCTCTTTCATGGGTTTACCAGCCACTAGTTGCTCAGGTTTATAAAAACGGAAAGCCAACGGGTTTTTCGAATTGGCGCCTTCATAGTGCACCTTGTTAATTCCTTCAAAATATGCTTTGCTCATAATAATTAGGTATAATTAGTTATTTCAAGTTGATAAGTTGCTCAAGCAATAGTTTCCATTGCGCATAATGTTCCTGAATTTGACTGCTTGCTTGGGGTTCGATGCTTTTATGAATCTCAAAATCAGCAAAGGCAGCATCGGCAGTGGCATAAAAACCAGCACCTAAAGCTGCCCCTCGTGCGGCGCCTTCGGCACCATTGGTATCATAAAGTTCGATGCGTGAACCCGAAAGGTTGGATAAGGTTTGCGTAAAAACAGGGCTTAGAAACAAGTTGGCTTTGCCGGCACGTATTACACTTAAATTAAGCCCAAGAGGTTGCATAAGTTCAATGCCAAACTTAAAAGCAAAGGCAATACCCTCTTGCAAGGCACGCAACATATGGCCCTTATGATGCTTCGTTAGGCTCAGGTGGTGGATAGAAGCACCAAGGTCCTTATTGCCCAACATCCGCTCGGCCCCATTGCCAAAAGGCATCACTAAAAGGCCCTCGGAACCTTCCGGAATTGCAGCAGCTTGATGGTTCATCGTATCGTAAGTGGTTCCTGCAGGTATGAGTTGTTGGCGTGCCCAGGCATTCATTATCCCTACTGAATTCAAGCAAAACAAGATACCAAGCCTTGGGTTTGCTGCTTGATTGTTGACATGCAAAAACGTGTTCACCCGTGACAAGGGATCGTATTTGCGGGCATCTGTAACCCCATAGATCACTCCTGAGGTTCCTGCGGTGGCAGCAACTTCTCCAGGTTTATTTACGTTAAGTGAAAATGCATTATTGGGCTGATCGCCGGCTCTATACGTAATTGGCACACCCGAAGTAAGCCCAAGCAGGCTAGCCATTTCGGGGGTAAGCCGCCCTTGAATGGAAAAGGTGTCAACCAAATCGGGAAACAGCTCTTCGTTAAAACCAAAATACGCCATCAATTCCCTTGAAATGCTTTGACGCTCAAAATCCCAAAAAACACCCTCCGACAAGCCTGAAGCAGTTGTAAGCAGTTGGTTGGTAAGTTTAAAGGCTATATAATCGCCGGGCAACATAAATTTATAGGCCTTTTGGTAGGTTTCGGGTTCATGCCGTTTGACCCATGCAAGTTTTGATGCAGTAAAATTGCCAGGTGAATTTAACAAGTGCTCAAGGCAAAACGTGGGCGTTAACTCATTAAAAGCCTGTTGGCCAATGTTTACCGCACGGCTGTCGCACCAAATAATGGATGGACGGAAAGCTTGGCCTTGATGGTTTACAAGCACCAAGCCATGCATTTGATAGGTGATTCCGATGGCTTGAACCTGCTTTAAGGTGGTAGCATGACCCTGCTTAAGCAGAGCGATTGCGTGCATAAGATTCCCCATCCATTCATCGGGTTCTTGTTCGGCCCAGCCGGCGTGAACAGATACAATCTGCATTTCATCAGCCGGATAGGAGGCCGCGGCAAGGCTTTTGCCTTGGGTGGCATCAAAAAGGGATACCTTAATGGAGGAACTGCCGATATCTATTCCGAGCGTAATCATTGCGTAGTGAATTTTCACCAAAATTACGCAGATTACAAGGGATAAGATGGGCTTATTTGGCCATAAAATAGTATTATTGTGCCAAAATTTAAGTTTTTATCACCTAGCAAACCTACGCAAGACCTTCCTAAAAAACAAACCCTACCAAAGCCGCGGCAGAAGTCAACAACTCGTACAATCATTGCAAAGAAATGCGGCAGCTATAGGCGGACAATTAAAGTATAACCATCACAAAAGAAACGGACACCAATAAGCCAACAAACTCAGTTAGGCAGTAATGCTATCAAAACAAAGCAGTTGCCATTAGTATCCTTAACAAAACAACTATGAATAGG
>CAZKHA010000218.1:4187-5279 GCA_964552325.1 uncultured Bacteroidales bacterium | reverse complement strand
TCCATAAGTATTAGAATAAAGTGCCTGATCGCCAATAGCTGTATTGTATTGTCCGGTGTTTGCAGAAGCGGTAGTGCTCCCCCTGAGGGCTTCGTAACCCAGGGCAGTGTTATAGGTGTTGCGCCCTGTGGTTTGGTCATCAGCGTAGAACATAGCACCATAACCAATCGCCGTACTTCTGCGATTGGCTTTATTGGAATAAAGTGACTGGTATCCGCTGGCGGTGTTATCATATCCATTTATATTGGAAAAAAGTGCCTGATATCCATTAGCCATGTTCCTGTTTCCTGAAGTATTGGAAAAAAGTGCCTGATATCCGTTAGCGGTGTTTAGACTGCCTGATGTATTGGAGTTTAGTGCCTGATTTCCAAGGGCAATATTTGTTTCAATATTTCCTGACCCTCTTCCAATTGTATGCCCATTGATAAGCGCATCGCCGGCTACTTCTAATTTTTTTGTAGGGGTAGTTGTCCCTATGCCCACATTTCCGCTATTGTTGCTGTAGATGTCGTTGCCCGAGGTTGCCCAGCTATTGGCACCCGAAAGTGTTTGCCAACTTGCATTTCCGTTGTTATCAGATGTAAGCACTTTCCCTGTAGCAGGTACGCCGCCCACAATGCGCATGGTGCCGATGATGTTGATGTTTCCGTTAAAGTAGCCTGCCCAGGTGTCGCTGTTTTCATCTTTATAAGCCAGGGCACCGAAAGTAGTTCCGTTGTGTTTGCCTCCGATCACGGCAGCAGAGCTGGTATAATCGAGCTGGCTATATCCTGCAACCCCGGCAGAATAGTTGTTTCCATAATAGGAATATCCTTTTATAGCTGCATCCACCTGATCCACAGGCCAGCCTGTTCCTCCGTTTGCAGCGGTGTTGGTTCCCGACCTGAAAGCATAAATATTGGTATAATTTGCACCAAAAGAGGTGTTTGGACGAAACAAGTAGAGCTGATTGTTTGCCAATGGAGAACCTCCTACGCCCAAACCAGTTCCATCGTTGGTAAGCACGCTGTTGCCTATCCAGTTGCTGCCGTCGTAGCGGAGGGTTTGTGAGGTTGAGCCGCTTGGTAGGGTTGAATTATTGTCGTTTGCCGG
>CAZKHA010000218.1:0-4087 GCA_964552325.1 uncultured Bacteroidales bacterium | reverse complement strand
GCCGGCACCCATGTTTGTGAAGCATCCCACTTCAATATCTGCCCTATGCCGGGAGTGGTTGCCGATACCGGACGCCCTCTTATTCTTTCAACCGTAAGGTAGCTGTCACCGGTAGCATCGCCGGAATGGGTTGCATTGGGCTGGGTATTGCTTAAGCTGAAGTTAGGATAGGAGCCCATAGTTGAAAGACCACTTCCCACCGTAAGTGTGACTACCTGGTCGGGCAGGGTGTTGGTAATTGTTGATCCACTGATGTTAATACCTGTTCCTCCAGTATAAGTGGTTCCACCCCCTCCGCTACCAGAAGTCTTGGAATATAACGAGTAAGGTACAGATAGTAATTGAGAAGTGCCCATGGCCGTATAAGCGCTGCCGCCTGTGGCATCCATCTCGGTTTTTATGTAATGGCTGCTGCTGCCCCAGCTTATCGTGCTGAAGGTTCCTGAAACCAGCGTCCCGCCGCCTATGCTGAGGGTAACCTGCCCAAAAGCATTGCTGGTTTTGGCGTGTGTTTCAACATACACCGCCGTTCCGCTTTCCGAACCCTGCAGGATGCTGATGCGGAAAGCGACACTTTGATTGGCCAGCAGATTGCCCGAAGCATCGCGGGCTACAGCCTGAAAATTAAATTTTTCGGGGGATTGGGCAAACATATTTCCTAACGAAATAAGGATTGCGCAAAACAAAACGGATAGTTTTTTCATGATTAATTCATTTTTTTTTGGTTTAAATTATATGCTTATAGTCCTATTGTTTATTTCTTCCTTTTATACCTCATACCACCATAAAACAATGGTATCAGCTCTAAGGAATATTTTGATTGTTAAAATTGATGTAGCGATGTGTTGGTAGCATTATTATCATTTGCTTATTTAGAAGTGGTTCGTATTATTTTACTTGTGGATTATTTAATTTGGACGTATTCTCATTTTTCAGCAATAAGCTTCCTATGCGTTTCGGCTAATATCAAACTCTTTGAATTTGCCAGTGTAATCCAATGATTTTATGCAATTGACATGGTTGTTGGTGTTTGATTTTATCCAACCCACAAATTCAGTTATGCTTTTTATATCCCCTTCGGCCTGGATAATGGCCCCACTAGTAGGACTGTAATCCATCCTGCCGGTTATGCCATATAGGTAGGCAGTTTTCATGATGGTAAACCCAAAGCCGTCGTCGAACGAATTTGGGTTGAAATGGATTTCTGCATGTGTATTCATGGTGCGCACAATTGATGCAGACAAATCTATGGCTATGAGTAGTGCTATTGCAAGTTTTTGGGTAGGACAAATGGTAGGACATCGTCCAATTATTTTTTAAATACTTGAAAATTAATGTATTAAAATGAAGTTCAACCGTGGTTAAACGCGAGTAAATTCTTTATAGTGGCTGCAAAAAACGAGTTAAATCGGCTTCTGCTTCCAAATTAAGTTTTTTGCGTAGCCGTTGCCGGTTTTTGTTGATGGCATCTAATGTTACATTCATAAGCCCGGCTATTTCGCGTGAACTGAGGTTTATGCACAAATAGGCTGAAAGCCGGGTGTCGTTTTCGGTTAAGTGTGGAAACTGGCCTTGCAAACGATCAAAGAAGCCAGGGTAAATTTCTTCAAAAGTAATTTTAAACTTATGCCAACTTTGGTCAATGTCGGTATTGGAGTTGATGAACCTGACTACTTCCTGAATGGTTTCTGTTTGATGATTCGATTTCAGCTTGTCCCTGATTTCGCTTAGTATCTCGTTCTTGTTTACCAAGCAGATGCTTGAGTTGGCGAGCTCTTTGTTCTTGTATTCAATTTCGGCTTGGTGTTTTTCGCGCTGCAGCCGGTTGATTTGCTTCTCGGCAAATATCCTGTCTTCAAGCAGTTTGTTATCAGCATCTTTCTTTTCAAGCTCCAATTTGGCAAGTTCATGATCTTGTTTTAGCAGCAATTGGCTTTGCTGTAGGTTTTTGGTTTTGATGCGGTACAAACTGAATAGTAAGATTAAAATAAAAACCAAGCTGATAATGATGGCTATCGAAAGCCTTTGCCGTTTTTGTTTAAGCTCGTTGTCGAGCAGCAGCAATTCGTTTTCTTGTTCTTTTTTTTCGGTGTCAAAGAGAATCTCAAAACGGGCAATTTGTTCGTGTTTTTCAGCATTAAAAATTGAATCGTTCACCCCTTCATACAGCTTAAAATAGTTAAAGGCAGCTTTATAATCATCCTTGCTTTCGGCAATTTCGTACAAGTTTTTGTAATTACGGCTCAAATGGTGAAAAGCCTTGCTTTCATTGGCAATACGGATGCTTTCGAGGTAACAGGTTTCTGCCTTGCCTACGGCATCCATTTTGCGGTAAATGTCGCCCATGTCAGCTAAGGTAATTATTTGTGATTCTTTTAATTCAGTCTCTTTGAAAACCAGCAACGCCTCTTCTTGCAGTTTTATAGCCTCTTTCAACAATCCTTTAGCTGCTAAAACAATCCCAATCTCGTTTTTCCTCACACCAATCTTAATGCTACGCTTAATCCTTGTATCAATTTCAAGTGCCTTGTATAGGTACTCAAGTGCTTTTTCGTATTGTTTAAGATAATACCATTCCATTCCAATATTACTGTACCTTACTGATTTAGAAGGTTCCTCAATGGTAAATTTTAAGGCTTCGTTAAATAAATTTAGTGCTTGGTCATGTTTTCCCCATCGGCTGTAAACCATGCCTATGTTGTTAAGGCATTTAGAGATGGATGTTGAATCACCACTCACCCGATCGATTTGCAACGTCTTTTCATAATACTGAATGGCCTTATCGTACTGCCCTCTAAAGACATAGTTAGAACCAATATTGTTAAGTGTATTGCTAATATCTTGCTGTTTATCTTGTTTAATAAACAACTTAAGTGCAACAAAGTGCAACTCCTGTGCTTTGTCATAAAACCCCAGTTCCTGGTAGCAATAGGCAACATCGGCCAACCTATCGGCATAGAAATAAGTTGAATCATTTTTGTCAGTATATTCTGCATTTGCGGATTGTTTGTACCACGAAATGGCCTCCCTATACTGGTTCTTATAATAGAGTGCATCGGCCATCCATTTCGAAACCAGTGCGATAGCCTCGTTATCCTCAGTCAATACGGCACGATCATAAGCCATTTTTCCAAAGAACAAGGCGGAATCAGGATTTGGTTCGGCAAAATGCTCGCTAAGTTTAATCAAGGTGTCAATAACCGCTTCTTCGCTCAAATTGCCAAAATGCTTCTTTAAATAAACAGAACTTTTCTGTGCTGGAAGGCTGGATTGCGCTATCAAAAACAAAACCAACAGATTGCAATAGATAAATTTCATAATTCATTAGAAATTAGTTCATACATTTTCTTGGTTTTTCAACACAAAGTTCGCGATTATGAATAGTTTTCCTGAAATGCTGAAAACCAGTTTTTCAAAAAAAACAAGTTTTCAGCGTTTCGGTAGAGTGGTTTTAAGGGCTTTTTTTCGATATGCTTTCAGCCGCATTATTGTCTATCAAAATTAAATCGAGGGCATCTACAACGGCATCCCCATTCAGGTCATGGGGAATATAGCCCCCAACAAACAAACTGGCCGTAATGCTTAGCAAATCTGCATCTGTTTGGTCAATAATGCCGTCTTGGTTGGCGTCGCCGGCATACATGGCATAGCGGGTTCCCATCAACTTAAGGTTGTTGCCATAAGCCTTGGTGCTGGCATCGGTAAAGTCATAGGTTTGGGCCTCCCCATTAAGTACCACGGGGCTAGCCGACCAAGTCTCGAGGTGGTTGCGGTGTTTTACCACCACATAATAACTGCCATTGTACAGGGTGGGCAGGTTGTTCAGCAGCAAGCTTCCTTCTACCGTAAGTTCGGCTTCAAAAGCTGTGCCTACCATGGCATAGGGGGCTGTTGCTTCATGCAGTTCAATCGTAACCACATCGGCAACCAGTCCCGTAAAATGGTCTCCGCCTAAATCCTGGGCTTTTTGTAGGTTGCTGCCGTTATAAAGCCCCTCTAGCAGCAGGTGTATGGTTAAGCTATTGGTTAGCGCTGCACCGGCTTGCTCAACCGTTACCACCACGGGCGTTGCACCCGCAGCCGAAAC
>CAZKHA010000217.1:0-5295 GCA_964552325.1 uncultured Bacteroidales bacterium | reverse complement strand
GGGATTATAGCGGGCTTTCCAAGGCCCTTTCGGCGCCTGCCCTGCTTTGCGGGGGCTACTTTTCTTTTGGCCGTTTGGAAAAGAAAAGTAGGGATAGTACACAGATTAATCTAATAGTATGATTAACAAGCTTTAAGATGTATAACTATTATTAAACATCTTGATTGCTTCTACAACACAGACCTAATCAGGCTTTACAATAATCATATAATTACCCACTTAATATGGCGAAGAGCCGTTTAACATTCCTTTTTGCCGTTTCCTTTCGGCAACAACCGCTATTTCAGCTTCCTATTTTAAAGTTGCAAAATCAATCTCTACTATAGCATGATATATTTGGAATTGAGTTTGTTATTTCTCTGCAATTCTGTTAGTTCTGTTTCCTGTTGCAGAAATTTATGTAAATCTATTTATACCATGGTTACCATAACATAGGTTACGATGATACAAACGTTTTAATTAATAATTAGTAGTCAATGCGCAACAATATTGTTGTGATCTGTTGGCAATAGTTTTCCGGAACAACTTGGGTTTTGCGAAAAAATCAAGGCATTAACTGGATTGAGCAAGGAACGAGTGGGTCATGTAGGCTGATTTGTATGATTTCAGCATTGCCACCTATGTTTTCACTGGAGCTTCCGTCAGAAGAAAATTGACGAAGTTTTCAGTAAAAACTGTCTATGAACCAACACTGCCCAAGCCAATCCAATTCTTGCATAAAGGTTTGCCAATCATTGTAAGATGTTGTAATTTTGTAAAAAAAATATCCCATGCTCAAGCCACTGATATCATTCGACTGGGCCGTAAAGCGGCTGCTGCGCAACAAGGCCAACTTCGGCATACTCGAGGGCTTCTTGAGCGAGCTTTTGCGTCAGGACATCAAGATTGACCGCATTTTGGAAAGCGAGGGCAACCAAGAACACGAGGCCGACAAGTTCAACCGTGTGGACATATTGGCCGAAGATGCTCAAAAACAGCTCATCATAATCGAACTCCAGAACAACCGCGAGGTTGATTATTTTCAGCGGATGTTATTTGGTGTATCAAAAGCCGTAACGGAATACATCAACCTCGGCGACGATTACCTTAAGATTCGTAAAGTGTATTCGATAAACATTGTCTATTTCGATCTTGGACAGGGCAACGATTACATTTACCACGGTATCAGTCGTTTCACTGGCCTGCACTCCCACGAAGAACTGCTGCTTAGCCACAGGCAACAGCAGATGTTTATGCGCAAATCTGTTGGAGAACTGTTCCCGGAATACTATGTAATAAGGGTGAACCAGTTTAACGACATAGCCAAGGATACACTTGACGAATGGATTTTCTACCTTAAGAATGGCGACATTAAGGAGGGCAGCCATGCAAAGGGGCTGGCTGAGGTTCGCAGCAAGCTCACCACCGAACAGTTAAACAAGGACGACAGGGCCATTTACCTTCGCCACCTCGACAACCTGAGTTACCAGAAAAGTGTTTTCTTTACCGCAAAGGATGAGGGGATTGCAGAAGGAATTGAAGAAGGAATGGCACAAGGTATGGCACAAGGAATGGCACAAGGAATGGCGCAAGGAATGGCACAAGGAATAGAGAAAGGCCTTTTAATAGTGGCCCAAAAAATGAAACGAAATGGTGAACCTATTGAAAAAATCATGGAGTTCACAGGCCTCACCAGAGAGCAATTGCAAGATATCAATTGTTAGAACTGCCTGTAATTAACCTTTTTATTTTCATATTGTGGCAGCAAGGCCATTAAAACAAAAGGAGGTGTGAGTTGTTAATATGGTTTGGGTCAAACTTATATAAAAAAATCTTATGAACAAGTTATTGCCGATAGAAGCTGAAACCGACATTCCTGCTGCGTATTCCCAAACCCCCATTGGTAAGCTCCTGCGTTACCATAACCTAGACTGTCCTTATGAGGTTTATTCCAAAGCACAGTTGCTTGTAGGCATGTGCATGGATAACCGAAAGCACCTGCATATCCCTGATAACTTCGCGTATATTATACGTGCAGGCGGTGCCAACTTGCAACACAGTGAGTTTAAAGTGGCCTATGCCATTGCCGTTGGGCAAGTTAGGCATATTGCATTAATAGGTCATAATCACTGCGGAATGGTGAATTTGGTTAACCGGCGTGATGAATTTATTAACGGGCTGGTTCAAAACGCCGGTTGGGATTATGAATTGGCCAAAATTCATTTTGACCACTTTGCGCCGAAGTTTGAAATAGGAAACGAGGTTGAATTTGTAAAACGTGAAGCCACCCGACTCCGTTTGCGTTACCCCTTGGTTCAGGTAGCACCTATGATATATTTAGTAGAAGACAATAAACTATACCTTTGTTCGGAAGATTAATCCGTAAAAATATATAGGTATGTGGCTAGTGTTACCTTTAATGGCCTTGCTTTTTGTTGGTTTAGGCTATTTGCTTACCGAAAAAAACGCCAAAACAACGTTGTCGGGCTACAATACCATGACCGAACTGCAACGGCAACAATTCGATTTGAAATCGTTTTTAAGGTTTTTTAGAAATTTCCACTTGTTTTTAGGGATCTCATTGCTGGTGATTGGCTTATTGTTGCTGCTGGTTTTTGGGGAGATTCCATCCACTCTTTTTTTAGTGGTTTATCCCCTGTTGGCATATGGTTTCTTTTTAGTAAAAGCCCAACGTTTCAATACTAAACAATCACCCAAAGGCGTAATATGGTTGGCCATTGGAATAGGCATAACAGCCGTCGTGGTTTTAGGTTTGCTGTTAAGGGGGTTAAGCAATAATGAAATAGTTGTGCAACAAGATAAAATTCAAATTGAAGGCATGTATGGGCAGGTAATTATGCTTGCAGACATTGATTCACTTGAAATAACAACTCAACTACCTCGCCTATCAACGCGTACAAATGGTTTCGCGCTTGGGAGGGTTAAAAAAGGATATTTTAAAACAAAAAGTGGCGACAAGGTACTGCTGTATATAGCCGATGCTGATAAACCATGTTTGGCATTACGGATCCAAAACCAGGGTTGGATATACTATAATTCAACCACTAAACCATTGGTTGAGGTGTTGGCTGACTTGAAGAATGCTAAGTGAGCGGGCAACAAAAATGAATAAATGCTCGTTACCATAAGTATGCGTAAGTTTATAAAATATTACACCTATTTCGTTTTTCTGGCTACACTGTTTGGGGCCTATGCTTATGCTGAAACATATTGGATTAAGATAAATTACGTAAAAGTTGTAGGCAAACAGATTCCCAAGGGATTTGAGGGTAAACGCATGATTTTTGTCTCTGATATCCACCATGGCCCATATTTTTCGATACATCGAGTGAAGAAATTGGTTGCACAAATCAATGAACTTAAGCCCGATATAATCCTCTTAGGTGGCGATTATGTGCATCGGAACCCTGTATATATAAAGCCGGTTTTTGAGGCTTTGGCAAACCTGAAGTCTAAATACGGAGTTTATGCAATCTACGGCAACCACGACCATTGGGAAGGCTATGAAGCCACCAAGCTTATGATGGAAGGCAATAACTTCAAAATTTGCGACAATAAATCGTACTGGGTTCGCTTGGCTGGCGATAGCATTAAAATAGGTGGTGTAGGCGATTATTGGAAAAGTGAGCAGCTTATAGATAGTACCATTCATGATGTTCAACCTGAGCATTTTTGCGTTGTGCTGACCCATAACCCCGATTATTTTAAGGAATTAGAAACTACAAGGGTTGATTTGGCCTTGGCCGGGCACACCCATGGCGGCCAGGTAACGCTTTTTGGGTTATGGGCACCAGTGCTTCCAACCTTAACAGGAAATAAGTTTAGGTATGGGTTGAAGAAAGTAGGTGCCACACAGGTTTATACAACCTCTGGGGTTGGTACCATTACCCCGCCATTACGTTTTTTTTGTAGGCCCGAAATTGTTTGTATTGAATTGAAAAATAAATAGTAGCGCTATGAGGAAGAAGATTTTGTGGGTGTTGCTCGGCTTGTTCATCATTTCGGTTTTAAGCATGGTACTTGCAACATTACGCATCAACAGAAGTACCGATAACCAGGTGTTTAATGATGTTAGTCAAGTACCTGTTAATAAAGTTGGTTTGCTGTTAGGTACATCTAAATTGCTTCGTTCGGGTAAGCCTAATCAATATTTTGGTAATCGCATTCTAGCTGCAAACCAGCTTTATAGGGCTGGCAAAATCCAATATATTGTAATAAGTGGAGATAATGGCCGCCAAGGTTACAATGAGCCCAAAGAGATGAAGGCTGAGTTGGTTAAATTAGGAGTGCCGTCAGAAAAGATTTACCTCGATTACGCTGGTTTTCGCACCTATGATTCGGTTTATAGGCTGCGCGATATATTTGGCCAAAGCAGTTTTACGGTTATTTCGCAAGAATTTCACAATAGGCGGGCCATTTATATTGCACAAGCGCTGGGTTTGCAGGCTGTTGGGTTTAATGCCAACGATGTGGATGCCTATAACGGGTTTAAGACCCAGGGGCGCGAAAAATTTGCCCGCCTTAAGGTGTTTATTGATTTGCTCATGAATAAGAAACCAAAATTCTTGGGTGAAAAGATCAAGATAGCAGAGGAGTAATATGATTAATGCCAAAGCGCAGCATATGAACCTGTTGCATGCAGCTTAGGGTAGAATCCACTCATAATCTGTTTCTACTCGGGCAATCCGGGTTTTAAAGGAGCTATACCAAAGCTCACGACCTTTTTTTTGAGCCAGTTGGTGGTCCGATTGTAGTTTCCATTTTTTTATTGATTCAAGGTCTTTCCAATAGGAAACCGTTATGCCAAGCGAGTTTCTGGCGCTTTCGGCTCCTAAAAATCCATCTTGCTGTTGGGCAAGTTCCATCATCTGCTGGGCCATTTCTTCATAGCCATTGTCCACTTGGGTTCTTATGGAGGTAAAAATTACTGCGTAATAGGGGGTTTGATATGTTGCGGCTATCATTTTGAGCTATGTTTCTGATTGAATCCCATTAGTTTTCTGACGTTTGCTGCATTTACCGGTGATGACAGCATTTCAAGCAATAAAAAGGCAACATCAATGGCCGTAGATGGATTCCAAGAGGTTATTACCGAGCCATCAACCACAATTGGTGTTTCGATAAAGTTGGCACCAAAGCCTTTAAGAGCATCCGTACGAACCGTGTTGTTGATGTAGGTTGTCGCTTTTCGGCCACAAAGAACGCCACTTTTACCCAAAGGCAAAGCCCCAACACATATAGAAGCAATAGGCTTGTTCTGCACATGAAATTGCTGGATAATTGCGAGGAAGCGCT
>CAZKHA010000216.1:0-5310 GCA_964552325.1 uncultured Bacteroidales bacterium | reverse complement strand
CAACACCTAGCTTATCAACAATGATAGCTTTTACTCTAGTTGCAATATCAGACATAGTAGTTCTAATTTGGTTAAACAAGCTGCAAAGAAAACACTAATATCACAACAATGCAAAAAAAAAACGTTAAAAAGTTATAAAAGCATGGTTAACAACTTGCATATCAGTATATTAATACTATTAACCAAATGGTTAATATTTTATGCTATTGAAAAACAATGCATTAGATGTTTCAGCAGCAATCACGAATAATCCCTAAAAGCCACTCTTCGCAATACCTACCGCATATTATGGAGGGCCGAATCCTTGTTTCGACCAATCAAAACAAATTCAAACCAAATTCACAATTTGAAGGATGCAAACGAACTTTTCTTGACATTTCACCAAAAATCAGATAAACATAAACCATAAACACATATGATTCAAAAACGTAAGCATCATTGCTGCAATATACTAACATCCTTATTTAGAATGAAAAAAAATTTCAAACAGTATTTCTACTCAACCTATTCACAAAAGATACGTTAACTCCTCCGTTTTATACGTTAACTCGCTCGTTTGGTCAAATTTTTGCCTTTTTTGGGTCGAAATGTTCAATATCGAACAGTTTTTTTGCTTGTATATTTGCATTCACAAACAAATAGTAGTGCTTGTTAAGGTTACATGATTTAAAACGAATTGCTTTTGATGCTAAGGTAGGAGTTTTAACGATTTGGCCAGAAATCGATGGTGAGGTAGGCTGTTAAATCCCGGGAATAACCCGGGATTTCTATTTACCAAAAAATAAGCGGCCCTATAAATAGGTAGCAATGCTGAAGCATATTACTAGCAAAAGGCAAGCAGATCAAGCTGCGCAAACTGAATCTTTACACATGCAAACGAACTTATGGTAAGCCAACAACAAAGGCTGCATAGTTCAAACTTCCAGTAAACCATTGGAGACTAGAATAAGCGATAAATTTCAGCTATAAGGTTGTGCGCTCCATCGGCAATTTGCTTAATAGTAACATCAAGCATATAACAAGGAGTAGTCACAATTTTATTGGTCTTATCAACCACTACTTCATGTACTTCGGCAATTTTTGGGGAAGCTCCCATTTCTGAAATGGCTGCCATAGTATCCTTATCATTTCCGATGGTTACAATTGTTTTTTGCAACACTTTGGCTATCATGACTGGTGAGATACACATAGCCCCGATTGGCTTTGAAGCTTTATGCATATCTGTTATCGCCTTCTCAACCAATGGGTTTACGGTACAATCAGCACCTTGAAAGGCAAAACTGCATAAGTTTTTGGCCACTCCAAACCCACCAGGAAACACCAATGCATCATACTGAATGCAATCAAACTCATTAAGGTTTAAAATTCGACCCCGCGCAATGCGGGCAGATTCTACTAATACATTTCGTTGCTCAGCCATCGGTTGTCCAGTAATGTGGTTGATTACATGAGCTTGGGCCACATCAGGTGCAAAAATATCATACGATCCACCCAATTGATCAATAGCAAGGAGCGTAAGTACAGCTTCGTGAATTTCTGCACCATCATAAACTCCACAACCAGCCAGAATCACAGCAAATTTTTTCATAACAGTAGTTTTTAACTTGTTTGGCAAATATACAGCAGAACATGAAAATAATGGCCATGGTGGCGCGAGTTTTATTTGGAAGCATTGCGGCAATTAATGCCTATTAGAATCCTATTCCGTATCTTTGTTGAAGACATACTTATTAAAACGCATGCTGCAGGCCCGAGAAATCGCTCCTTTTGTTATCCGTTCAATCACACTAATGCCTGACCAGAACAAGTATTTTGTGCTTGAGGGAACCGATGGCTATCGAAATTTATTGCCTTACGATCCATACCAAAATTATGGATTTGAAGTTGGGCAGGAGATACTTTGCCAGGTAGTTAAAATTAACTGCAATGGAAAACTATTCTTAGAGCCTCGAAACCCCTATTATGCAAAAGATGAGTACTTTCCCTTTCTAGTAGCCAAAAGCATCAGATGCAACGAATGCCCTGGTGTCCAGTTTCATGTAATTAGAGATCGCTTGGGAAATGAGTACAATATCGCAACGCGTGGCATGGTAGCCCTTGGAACTACCTCCCTCATATGTAAGGTTAAACAAATATATAAAGGTAAACTGGTTTTAGAACCCGAACATGGACCCGTGGAAATGCTTACTTGGCCTCCTCCAGGATCCGAAATCGGACTCAAAGTTCTCGACCTTGAAGCCATGGCCAATAGCATACCGTATTATATTTTGGGCAATAACAGTTACCACTTTGTTTTTGCTAAAGCACAGCAATATGCTGAATACCATTGGAATATTAATGATGTTGTAAATTGCCATGTTTTTGGGAAACAGAATAGCCGTGATGTTATAGTTGAACCTGAACACCCTGTGTATAAACTGGATGAAACTTATGAATTTGTTCTTGTAAGCACCCAAGAACGAAGTGATTTATTATTAGGGGCTAAACGGTTTTTGCTTGTGAAAGGTCCTGAAGATAAAACGTATGAAGTGCTTATAAACGGCATGATTTTACCCGAACTAACCAATGGAATAACCATACAATGCCGGGTTCGCAAATACAGAAATGGAAATCCTGTTTTATCGTTGGCTCAAGCTTTTAACTAAAAAAATATGAAGAAAATCGTTTTCCTTCTCTTGCTACAAACTGCCTCCAGCCCTATGTTTGCTCAAAGTTTACTTGATGCTGAATTAGAATTCAGCAAGTTATCATCCGAAATTGGATTCTTTAATGCCGTAAAACATGTTGCTGACGATAGCTTAGTGCTGCTTCGGCCCAACAATGTACCCATTGTAGGTAAGAATCTTGCAGCTTATCTTGCAAAGGAATGGCCCAAAAACACAAGCCTTACCTGGAAACCCGAAAAGGCTTTTGTGGCCCAATCAGGCGAACTTGGCTATACATATGGCATTTATACCTTAACCATTGACATGCCTGATGGAAAACAAACGATCGAAAAAGGCACTTACACCAGCATTTGGAAAAAGGATGCCAAATCCATGTGGCGGCTTGTTCTTGATACTGGTAATGAAGGAATTAAAAACAAAGAATAATTAGTAACTACCCTAAAACCGCTCATAAACCTACCCATGCGAATTACTTGCCTAAGCACCTTATTGTTTATAGCACTAAGCATAAATCATCTATCAGCCCAACGGATTACGCCCGAAGCAATGCAAGAAGTTTTTAAACAGCATGGTTTTGAGGGTTGTTTTGTACTTTATGATAAAAATTTAGATGAAATTACCACATGGAACTACAAGCGAGCACAAAAAGGGTTTTTGCCAGCGTCAACCTTCAAAATCGTCAATTCGCTTATAGCTTTAGAAACCGGTGTTGCCACCGATGTACAGTTCAACATACCGTGGGATGGCATAAAACGCAGTGTTGATGCTTGGAACCAAGACCAAACCATGGAAACAGCTTTTAAGGTTTCATGCGTGCCTTATTACCAAGAGATTGCCCGAAGGATTGGGTTTTTAAATATGAAAAGGTGGGTTGATACCATACCCTATGGCCATATGGATATTACACGCAAAAACTTGGATACCTTCTGGTTAGAGGGTAATTCACAAATTACGCCCCTGCAACAGTTGGATTTTTTGCGCCGATTTTACCACAACAAACTGCCATTTTCAGCAAAAAACATCGATATGGTAAAGAAAATCATGATTCATGAACAAACTGATTCATATATCCTTCGGGCCAAAACTGGCTGGGCAACCATGCCCGATAATGTTGAAATAGGATGGTTCATAGGTTACCTAGAAGAAGCTGGAAATGTATATTTTTTTGTGTGCAACATACAGAACAACCACACGAAAGGCAAAGATTTTGCATCCGCACGAAAAGCCATCACTTGCGATATACTAAAAGAAGCTGGATTGATGAACAATGTCCCGAACAAAGAGTAATGGCATACTGTTTTAACCCAGCAACCAATTTTAATCGTTTATTATCCTTATATGCCAAACCTTGATGCCATACGAAACGAGTTTACCAAGAACACACTTCGTCGGTCAGAAATGAATGCCTCCCCTTTTCTACAGTTTACGGAATGGATGGACGCTGCCATAAAAGCCGAAGTACCGGAACCTACGGCCATGACGCTATCAACCTGTGGCAGCAATGGAAGGCCGTCATCAAGGATTGTATTGCTAAAGGATGCCTCGGAGAAGGGCTTTACTTTTTTCACAAATTACCAAAGCAGAAAAGGTCTTGAGCTTGAAGCGACTCCATATGCAAGCCTGGTATTTTTTTGGCCGTTACTCGAGCGCCAGATACGAATTGAAGGCAGTGTAGAAAAAACCGATCCAGAGGTTTCTGATACTTATTTCAACAGCCGCCCGCTTGGAAGCCGCATAGCTGCAATCGTTTCCCCCCAAAGTAAGGTTGTGGCATCACGTGACGCTTACGATACATTATATAATAGGTATATGGCAAAACTATCCGGCCAGAACGTTTCAAGGCCAGAAAATTGGGGAGGTTTTAACTTAAAGCCTGATTACTTTGAGTTTTGGCAAGGCCGCGCGAACAGGCTTCATGATCGAATTAGATACCAGTTTATTGAAAAACAATGGGTTATAGAACGATTAGGCGCTTGACGCAGCAAATTCCAAATCCTGATATGCAATAATTAAACGGTAGTAAAAGCAAACGAACAACCTTAACCTCGAATGTGTAACTTTGCCGCAGTTATACCACTTATTACTGCCGTTAACTATGACAGCCATCGAACTTGAAGAACGGGACGTAAGCAAAGAGCTTATATACAGCGCCACAAGAAGCAGTGGGGCTGGCGGGCAAAACGTTAACAAGGTTAATACCCGAATGGAACTACGGTTTAGCATACCGTCTTCCCGAAAATTTACGGACGAGGAAAAAGCCTTGATTCTCCAAAAACTCGCCAGTAGAATTAATGATGAGCTAGAATTGGTACTTGTATCGCAAACAGAACGCACACAACTTGGTAATAAAGAAAAAGTTACGGCAAAGTTCTACGAACTTTTAGCCAAAGCCTTAACTCCCCGCAAACCTCGTAAAGCAACCAAACCCACAGCAGCATCGAACCTACGACGCCTGGAAGAAAAAAAGCAAATCAAAGAAAAAAAGCAATTACGCAAATCTGTTTAGTATTCATTATAAGGTATTGTTTATGAAAGCTTTTCTTAAAACATTGCTAACCGATTTTAGGTTTTGGCTCCTGGTGTTCTTTGCAATTCGCCTAATAGGGATCACAAATCCTCCACTAGAAATAGGCCACAGTTGGCG
>CAZKHA010000215.1:0-5328 GCA_964552325.1 uncultured Bacteroidales bacterium | reverse complement strand
ATAAAGTGATACATATAATGCTGATAGAAGACGACGAAATTGACGTGATGAACGTAAAGCGCGCCTTCAAGAAAAACAATGTGATGAATCCGTTGCACCTGGCCGAAAATGGATTTGTGGCTCTGAAGATGCTTCGCCAGATGAAAGAAGAGGGAAGCGTGCTTCCAAAAATCATCCTCCTCGATTTAAACATGCCCATGATGGGGGGCATCGAGTTTTTAAATCATTTACGTGCCGATAATGCCTTATGTGATATTTCGGTGTTTGTTATGACAACCTCCAACGAAGAGTATGATAAGGTTCAAGCCTATAAACTGAACGTGGCAGGCTATATCTTGAAACCTCTTTCTATCGAACAGTTTATTCATGCTGTTTCAACCCTTAAAAGCTACTGGACGCTTTGCGAATACCCCGAAAACTCACACCTAATCATAAATTAGCACCTCAGCAATGCATGAAAGATTTACTGTTTTATTGATAGATGATGATGACATAGACCTAATGGCTTTTGAGCGGATCCTAAAAAAAACAGGATTCAACTATCAACTCGATTCCTTTGGCTCTGCCGAGGAAGCCTTGTTAGGTTTAGCTGGCAAAGCCAACACCTACGATTGCATCTTCTTGGATTATCAACTGCCCGGAACAGATGGTTTGGCCTTGTTGAAAAAAATCCGTGAATCGGGCATAGCCACACCTATCGTTATCAACACCTCTCAAGGCGATGAGAACATTGCTGTGGCCATGATGAAGTCTGGAGCCTTTGATTATTTTCCCAAATCAGATATAACGCCCACTAAGTTGATGCAGGTGCTGCAAAGTGCCCGCGAAATAATGCGCGTTGTTAAACAAAAGCTTGAAATAGAGAAAGAGCTTAGGGAGCAAGAGAATTTCGTGCGAATGCTCACCCAAAATTCGCCAAACATTATTGCAGTAATTGATATTGAAAAAAATAAACCTGTTTATTTTAACCGTTCACTTTACCCCGATCTTGGTTATAAAGATTCTGAAATAGTCGATTTTGATGCCTTTTGTGAGGATTCGTTAATCCATCCTGATGATCTTGAGCGCATTAACAGGGATTCAGTAAAATTGAAATGGTTGTCGAAGGGAGAGGTAATCGAAACCGAGTATCGCCTCAAACGTGCCGATGGGCAATGGCATTGGTTTATGAACCGCGATACGGAATTTAGGAGAGGCTCATCGGGTTTTGTAAGGCAGGTATTGCGAACCATCATAGATATTCATCAACGCAAAAACTCAGAACTTGAATTGCTTGAGGCCAAACAAGCAGCCGAGAATGCCTCGGTGGCAAAAGCATTGTTTCTTTCGAACATGAGCCACGAAATTCGTACACCAATGAATGCCATTGTGGGGCTAACCGATTTGTTGTTGCAGGAAAAAGTTGAAGGGCAGATGCTGGAAAACCTGAACTCGATTAAGCAATCAGCTGACAATTTATTGGTAATTATTAATGACATCCTCGATTTTTCGAAAATAGAGGCAGGGAAATTGGTTTTTGAATCCATCGATTTCAGCGTACGGAATATTGTTGCACATCTGTTGCGCACCCTCGATTACAAATTCCGTGAAAAGGGAATTGGATTTCAGGCTGTTATTGATCCAAATTTGCCCGAAGTAATGATAGGCGACCCCTTTAGGCTTAATCAAATTCTTATTAACCTTGTTGGCAATGCGCTCAAATTTACGAACCAAGGGCAGGTTCAAATACTAGTAACCCTGTTAAAAGGTGTGGCTGGCGAGCTAAAGGTTCGTTTTGCTATACAAGATTCGGGCATCGGCATCCCACAAAGCAGGCTCAACACCATTTTTGAGCAGTTTAACCAGGGAGGTGCTGACGTAGCTCGCCATTACGGAGGAACCGGATTAGGATTGGCAATTACCAAGCAATTAATTGATTTGCAAAATGGTGAGATGTTTGTTGAAAGCGTAGAAGGCGAGGGCTCGGTATTTTCGTTCCACCTCAAGTTTAAGGAAAGTAAACATGCCACGTTAGAGCCCGATGCGGTCACAATGGCCGAATTCCCCGATTTAAAAGATTATATTTTTTTGGTGGTGGAAGACAATCTTATAAACCAGCGTGTTATAAAGCAAGTTCTCGAAAAATGCAATGCCAAAGTGCTTCTGGCTAATAATGGAAAAATAGGACTTGAAATTTTGGGCGCGCAAAAATGCGATGCAGTATTTATGGATTTGCAAATGCCGGAAATGGATGGCTATATAGCTACTGAACTGATACGCAGCGGTAGCTTGCCAGGAGTTGAGGTTGGAATACCAATAGTGGCACTTACAGCCGATGCCCTACCCGAAACCCGGACCAAAGTCCTTCAATCGGGTTTCTCTGATTTTTTGCCGAAACCCTTTCGCAAAGAAGATTTGTTTGTGGTAATCAGCAAAGTGATTGCTAAATAGCCCTATATAAGCTGAATTAGCAGCTTTTGCAAAAACTTTTGCAATGTTTTACCGCTTTATCAATACGCCATTCGATTCCAAGGTTTTAAGCAAGGTCTCACGATTTATAGGCTTTGTAACAAAATCGTTGCAGCCCGCCTGCAATGCCTGATTGTTACCTTCGCTACCGGCATGCGCGGTAATGGCAATAATTGGCAAGCCATATCCACAATCCCTAATAATTCGTGTTGCCTCTAGCCCATCTTTTATTGGCATCTTTAAGTCCATTAATACAATAAATAAGTCTGGGTTTTTATGCATTAGTTCAATGGCATGTTCTCCATTAGTAGCATGAAATACCGTGCTAATAGTATGTATTTTTAATACTGTTTGAAGGTAAAAGAAATTGTCAGGCTCGTCTTCAGCAATTAATATTTTGATGGTTTCTGTGGCTTTCTGGCTAACTACAGGCCATGGTTTGGCAATTCGGTTAATGTTTAAGTAAGGATTCGGGAGGCTGAAACAAAACTCGGAGCCGATGTCCTTTTGGGATTTGCACCAAATTTTACCGCCCATCAGCTCGATAAAGCCTTTTGCTATTGAAAGCCCCAAGCCACTTCCCTCGTAACCCCTGGTGGTGGCGTAATTTTCTTGGTTAAAGGGTTTAAAAATAAACTCTAAGGCGCTTGTATCTATGCCAATTCCAGTATCCTTCACGCAAAATTCAAGTTCATCGGGCTTGGTATGATAGCCAAATTCAACATATCCTTGTTTGGTGAACTTAATGGCATTGCCAATTAAATGTTGCAGCGATTTTTTGAGTAAGTCGGCATCACAGCGAATGATTGTATTTTCATCTTTGGGCATTAAAATCTTCAGGTTGAGGTCCTTTGAAGTGCAATCGGTTTCATTTTTCTCGTAAAGTTCCCACATCAATGCACCCAAATCTGCCTCAGCTTTAGCCACTTGTTTTGTTTTTGTTGCAAGCATTGACATATCCACAAAATCTTCAACAGTGTTAATTAGGCGGCTCAGGCTTATTTGTAATGATTTAGTGTAAACCAACCTATCGTTTTCGCTAAGATCAGATAGTGTTAGCAAATCGGCAAAGCCGCAGACTCCACTTATTGGTGTTCTTATTTCGTGCGAAATGTTGTTTAAAAATGCCGTTTTAAGTCTGTCGCTTTCTTCGGCCTTTTCTTTGGCATCTTCTAGATCCATCAAATTCTTTTTGTCGTCAGTAATGTCTTCTTGCACCGAGAGGTAATAGGCAATTTGACCTTTGCTGTCATAAATGGGCGAAATAGAGGCATATGCCCAGTATATGTCCCCGTCTTTTTTCTTGTTTAAAAATTCGCCTTTCCAGGTTTTTCCCGATTGTATAGTTTGCCAAAGCTGGTTATCAAGTTCGGATGTCAGCGTTCCATTACCTAATATTTCGGTGGTTTTACCTAATAATTCTTCGGGCTCATAACCAGTTAATTCGGTAACTTTTGAATTAACATAGATAATACGTCCTGCGGTGTTGGTTATAATATTGCAGGCAGGGCTCTGTTCAATTGCATGCGAAAGTTTGCGCAATTGATCATCCGCTAAGTTTTTCTGTTCAATCAGGTGTAGTTTCTCTAAAGCGATGCTAATCTGGCGGCTTGCCGACTCAAGAAAATCGAGTTCGAGCTCATTGTATCCCTCGTTTTTTGTAATCCTGTTAATAGCAAATATATAGAATCCATCGTCTTTAAACCAAAAGGGAAACCACAACCCTGATTTTACTTTCTCAAATTCAGCTAAAAATGGCCCAAAAGCTCCTTGAGGCTTGACGCTTTTTTGACAAAGCTCAATGTTGTTGATGATAAACTGAAAGTCGGCTAAAACATTCGGGTCAGGTTTTTCCAAATCATGGGCTATGGGTTGATAGGTCCTGAGCATATGCTCGATACAGTTTTTGTACATTGCGAGCGGAAAGCTAGCTATTGTTTCTACAAGTGATTGATTGGCAGGGTTGAGCCATTCAACCAATCCTTCAACAGTTTGCTGTGATAGCGAGACCGAATAAATTTCAAAACGATCTACAGCCAAGGCCTCGCCAAGAATGCGCGAAGCAATGTTCATTACTGCTTCTGAATCGTCAGTTGAGATAATTATTTGCGCAATAGCGTTTAAAGCATTAGAAAACTTTAATTGCTGTCGAACGCTGTTTTCCAAAGCATTGCGTTCTGTAACGTCAATCGAAATGCCTATTAGTCCTAAAGTAGCCCCTGTATCATCTTTTACGGTGGTTTTAATCGTCTCGGCATCGTGCAATTTTCCATCAACAAACCTGATGGTTTCTAGCGTCTTGATAGGCTTCTGGGTTTCAAAAGCCAATTCATCAGACTGTTCGCAAACTTGAGCGGTGGCTTCATCAAACAATTCAAAATAACTACTGGCTGACAAGAATTTGCTCTCGTTTATGCCTGTTGAATTGCAAAACGCTTGGTTTACAAAGCGTAAGCGTTTGTCGGCACCCAGCATCCATATGCCAAAGGGAACATTGTCGAGGATGGTCCTTAGAATTCTTTTTCGTTCGCTTAAGGCCTCTTCGGCTTGTTTGCGGGCAGTAATATCGCGCGCCACCGCAAAAACAGCCTTTTGCCCAAAATATTGGCCTGATGTTAAGCTGATTTCTTTGGGGAAAATTTCGCCATTTTTGCGAATACCGTAAAATTCGAGTTGTTGGGGGATACCATTAAAAGCTTGGTTTAATGCATCGCCTATTTTTTTAAGATCGTTTTTGTCTGGCGCTGAAAGAAAAGCGGGTGTTTTGCCAATAAAATAGGATTGTTCATAGCCATACATGGCTTCCACGGCTTTGTTTACATCCAGAAATACGCCATCCCCGTCTTGCACATAAACCGCTTCTGTAATGCTGTCAATTAT
>CAZKHA010000214.1:0-5394 GCA_964552325.1 uncultured Bacteroidales bacterium | reverse complement strand
ACTTTAATACGGATTGGAACCGGAATATTTGGCGATCGTATCTATTAATAAGTTATAGCATGAAAAAAGCACCACTAACCCTCCTTTTAATCCTATCAATCATTACAACACTAGGCTCGAAAATTGAATTAAGCGGTGTTGTATCGGGCAATTATAATTACGACACATTACTTATTACCAACGATTTATACATTGAGACAGGAACTGCTTTGCATATTAGTGCCGGTACCAAAGTAC
Organism: uncultured Bacteroidales bacterium; assembly: GCA_964552325.1. GTDB lineage: Bacteria > Bacteroidota > Bacteroidia > Bacteroidales > TTA-H9 > CAZKCK01. The sequence goes on along the minus strand of CAZKHA010000214.1, from coordinate 5,157 downwards.
TTTTTGATGGGTTTTACTTTATTGATGTTCAGGGTAGGATAGTAAGCGTTGGCACCTTGCAGCAACCCGTACTTTTTACAGTAATTGATACACTTGGTTTTGCCGATACGCTCGCAATGCATGGCGCCTGGCATGGCATTCGATTTATAAACACGCCCATGAATAACGCAGCTTCGGAGTTTGTGTATACCCACTTCAGTTTTACTAAAGCCCTTGACAATGACTCCATTTTACAATATGGAGGAGCAATTCATGCCGATGGTTTTAGCAAGGTTTATTTTTCGGATTGTTCTTTTGCCAACAATCACGCTTATCGGCGCGGAGGAGCTGTGGCCATGCTAAACGGCAGCAACTTGGTGTTTAACAGGTGTGTTTTCGAGAAAAATGCAGTACTGTTTAAAGATGATGGATTTGGTGGCGCTATTTTTGGCGAGTACAGTTTACCTACTTTTAAATTCTGCTCTTTCATTAATAATGAAGCTGTTTGGACCGGAGGTGCCATGTGTTTTTATTATAGCGATCCTCTTATCCAAAATTGCATCATAAGCGGGAATAATGGAGCTATTGGAGGCGGGATGAGTTTTTACAAATGCCTAACCAACAACACGATAAGTAATAATCTAATCGTTAACAATTTCGCTTTATACTTTGGTGGGGGCATCTCCTGCAATAGAAGTTCTAATCCTGTTTTTGTTAATAACACCATCGTTGCCAACCAGTCAACATATGGCGGTGGGTTTTATTGCAACGATTCTGCAGCACCACGCGTTTACAACTCCATTATTTGGGATAACATTAACTTCTCAGGATTAGGACCCGTATATATTTGGGATCCATTATCACATCCCGACTTCTTTTACTGTGATATACAAGGTGGTAAAGAACAATTTGCTGGAAGTGGCGGTGGATTAGGATATTACGGCCACTATGAAAACAATATGGATACCCTACCCCAATTTGAAACAGGATACAACTTAGCCTATTCATCGCCATTGGTTAATGCTGGAACACCTGACACCACTGGCTTAAAACTTCCGGATACAGATTTAAATGGTTTGCCCCGTATTTGGGATGGGCAAATTGATTTGGGTGCCTATGAGGTTATGCTGGAAGGCATTGACAATCAAAAAGAAGCGCAACTTGTAGTTGTAGAGATTTCCCCAAACCCCGTTGAGGAAAGCCTAAGGATAAAACTTCCGGGTACTGAAATAAAAAACGCCCAGCTTGAGATAATTACCATGGAGGGCGCAAAAGTTTTTACTCAAAACGTCAGCATTTCCGGTGAAAGAAGTATTGAACTAAACGTCAGCACATTAATAAAGGGGAATTATATACTAACGATCAGTAAAGGCAAGCCAATTGCTGTTGGAAAGTTTATAAAACGCTAATACTGGCATCACATGCCGAACAATCGAAATAAATTGGCTTGCATAAAGTTTGCCAGTATATTATAACGTATTGTTTTAGCTACTTTTGTGAGCTCAGAGGGAATTAAAGTCAAGAGGCTTACTGTAAGCGGCCTGAAACTTCTACGAATACAAAAACCGTTTAATGCTTCGCTTTGGGGTTTTCTCAAACTCGTTTGGATAAATCTGAATTTTACTCACTTGCATATAGGCTGGCAAATCCTTGTTTAGGTTCTTACGCAGGTTTTCGTATATCTCATTTAGCTTGGTCTCCCCCATTTTTTCCTTATCAACATGCTCCATATCAGGATATATCAAAGCTACCAAGCTTTCTTTGCGTTCTACAACCAGCGATTCTTGAACATAAGGCCAGTTGTTGATAAAAGATTCTATTTCCTCGGGGTATATATTTTGGCCGGAGGCGCCGAGAATCATACTTTTAGAACGTCCTTTTATAAACAGGAAGCCATCGCTATCCATGGTTCCTAAATCACCTGTATGCAGCCAACCCTCGCTATCAATAGTTTCAGCGGTAATGGTTTTGCTTTTGTAATATCCACTCATTACATTCTCCCCTTTCACCAAAATTTCTCCAACTATGTTTTCAGGATCGGCGGAGTCAATTTTCATGGTCAATGTATCAACACAGCGCCCACAAGAGTTTATCTTATTAATCCTCCAATTAGCATAGCTTATTAATGGGGCGCACTCAGTCATTCCGTAGCCTATGGTAAATGGAAATTTTGCCCGTTTCAAAAACACTTGCACTTCTTCGTTTAAGGCAGCACCCCCGATAACAATTTCGTGAAAATTATTGCCAAAGCTTTCGCAAAGGCTTTTGTTGATCTTCTTCAATATCCGTGATTCCAAGAATGGGATACTCATCAATATTTTTACTTTAGGCTGGCTTATAACGGGTTTTATCTGTTTCCTGTAAATCTTTTCCATTATAAGTGGTACGGAAAGAATCAAACGTGGCCGAATTTCTTTAAACGCTTTTATAAGTATCTGAGGAGTAGGAAGTTTACCTAAAAATGTAATATGACATCCCAATGTAAAAGGATATAAAAACTCGATGGCACAACCATACGCATGAGCTAATGGCAAGAAGCTCAATATTTTATCGCCGGGTACCAAAGGCATGTTGGTTCGAGCATACACCATATTTGCGGTGATATTATTATGAGTGAGCATAACACCTTTCGAAAAACCAGTGGTGCCGGAAGTATAAATAATGGCAAACAACTCAGTATTTGGAACTATCTTAAAATCTATAGATTTCTTAATCTCTAGGCCTGCATCCTTATCCCTCATATGTTCAATATGTTGGCAATTAGATCCTTTCTTTGAAAATAACGGTTTAAAATCATCGAGCGAAATGGCAATGCCAAGATTAAACATCTTATTTTCTTCCAATTGCTCCCAATGGTTAGTGTTTGCAAACAAGGCTACGCTATCAGAATGGTTAACGATATGATGCACATCGTTAGCCAAAAAATTGGGAAGTATTGGCACAACCACGGCCCCGTAGGTAACAATAGTCATGTAAGCAATTGCCCAATTTGCAGAGTTTCGGCCAATCAAAGCAATCTTATCACCTTTTTTTATTCCACACTTTTCGTATAAGGCATGAAATTGCTTGATATAAAGTGCAACCTCGCCATAGGTTAAACTGTTTGATTCATAATTGGTGAAGGCGGTACGGTCCCAATTGCTAATCAGACTGTCCTTTACAAATTTTGTAAAATTATCCTGAAGCATAAGCTATAAGTTTTTAAGATTTTGGTCAGCGAACAGAAGGGGTTTTCAAACCACTATCTAAAAGTTAAAAAAGGGGTAATAATGGTACAAAGTGCCCTATTGCGAATTTGCCCGAAAGTTATAAAAAAAACTTACATAAAAAAACCAGTCTAAAAAGACTGGTTTTCAAAGGATAAATATTTGTGTTATTCTGCCAAAACGCTAATTGTAACAAGCCCTGGCCCACCATGTACTGAGAGTACCGGGGTAAGTTCGGTTATATACAGAGGGTCTTTTCCTGTAAGCTTTTTAATTTCAGCAGCATACCAATCTACCATACCTTGGTTGCTAAAATGCGTAAGGGCATAATTCCACACCTTATGGGTTTCCATCATCGCTTTAATCTGTTTAATAACGATTTTTCCGGTACCTTTTTCGGTAAAAGCTTTGGCAACGGTGCCGCTTTTGCCCTCGTCATTAACAAAAATAACAGGCTTTACGCCAAGCAGTTTTCCTATTACGCCTTTCATGGGGCTCAGCCGTCCGCTTTTAACCATATATTTTACAGTGGTTGTGGTAACAAACACCTTTGTTTTAAGATACCAGGTTTTTGCGGTGGCAGCTATTTCCTCGTGCGAAAATCCTTCTTCGGCCATTTGTGCAGCTCGTATTACCATTAAGCCCAGACCACCTGTAATCTTTTTGGTATCAATTACATCGGCTTTTTTTCCGGATTCAGCCATGATAAAATCTGCTGCTTTTGAACTATTAGCCCAAGTGCCGCTCATGGCACTTGTAAGGTGCATAGCTATAATTGAATCGTACTGCGTAAAAAGGTAAGCATATTTGTTGGTAAAATCCTTAAATGATGGTTGTGAAGTGGTTGGGTATTCATCAGCTTTATGAAACATCTTTAAGAATTGTTTTCCAGAGATGCTCACTCCATCTAAGAAATAATGCTGACCAAAATGTACGTTTAGGGGTACTACGTGAATTTTGTACTTGTCTTGAAATGCCTTAGGAATGTCGCTAGTAGAGTCTGTCATGATAGCAACCTTAGGTTTTTGAATGGTAGCAACATCATTCTGAAAAATCATATCATCAACCTTTTGGTAAGCAATCATGCCATGTTTAGCCAAACGATAGAATACCGCCGAAGGGTCATCAGTGTGTATATGTATCCTGGCTTTTTGGGGCGAGCCAGCTATAACAACCGAATCGCCCATTAGGGATATGTCATTGCGGATGCGGTCATGGTTAAGTTTATCGCCCGAGATTAATGCTTCAGTGCAATACCTAAAGGTAATATCATCATGGGTAATAGCCGCAAGCTCTTCAATTTTAACCGCTTTACGTGCGCCCAATAAAATTTTGAGGCCTTGCTTAAAAAACTCTATAATACCTTCTAAGAACAACACAAATGCCTTAGCACCAGCATCAACTACATTGGCTTTTGAAAGCACCTGTAATTGGTTTTTGGTTTGTTCTAGCGATTCCTTGGCCTTTTCGATAGATAAAACAAAAAGGTCATCAAAATTTTTGATGGTATCTTTCTTCAAATAAATATACTCGGCCCATTCCCTGATAACGGTTATCATGGTGCCTTCAACAGGATTGGTGATGGCCGCATAGGCGTACTTCACCGATTTTTTAAGTATATCGGCAAACCCATCAACGGTTATATCCTTGTCGGAGGTTATTTCGTTGCTAAACCCGTAAAGAAACTGGGCAAAGATTATCCCAGAATTGCCACGAGCCCCTATTAATGCAGCATTTGCTATTGCAGCAGCTGTATCCTTAACACTATGGCTAGGTTCAATGGTTTCTACAATTGAACGCATGGTAGAGGCGAAATTGGTCCCGGTGTCAGCGTCGGCAACCGGAAACACATTCATCTTATTAAGAAGTTGTTGATTGTCAAAGATTCGTTGTGCCCCAGCTAAAAAGCTGTAATACAACGATTTTCCATCTAGAACACTATTTTTTTTATCCACTCCTATATATTTAATTT
>CAZKHA010000213.1:0-5476 GCA_964552325.1 uncultured Bacteroidales bacterium | reverse complement strand
TCGTCCATCAGATTTACGAGTCCGATTCTACATCCCCACGAGAATTAGCCCGATTAGCATTCTGCTTCCATATTATTTGGCCATCGCTGATTTCCAGTTAAAGACCAGTCAAGTTTGGTGATGAGTTGATAAGTTGTTATGCCCACACTATTCCTATTTCCAGAACGATCGCACACCCTTGACCTTGTACCTTTCATCCAAAAGGGGTTGATGGGTTTTACACCTCTGTGCCCTCTGTGCGGCCTCTTAGAAACTCTGTGTCAAATGGCTGATTTGTTGAGTTTCCAATGGGGGTTACTAATCACTAATCTCTCATAAATCATCTCTCACTTCTCATCACTAAAACCAACCTCTAACCAAACAAATCTTCTTTGAATACCAAAAATTACCCACAAAAAGCAGCGAAGAGCCAAAAAACTTGTATCAAGGTTTGTACATACACTCCCCAATATTCTATTGGCTTTTTTTAATCAATTAGAAAGCCCAAGGGTGTGTTAGCGATATACCAATAGTTCTTTTAAAGGCGAAACAAGCGGTTTAATGGCAACCAATCAATCAAGATGGGCTATTTAGGCGCAAAAAAATGCCCAAAGATTTCTTTCCAATGGCTTCTCCAATTGCACCAACTATGTCCGTCGGGCAACACAACATGTTTATAATCAAAGCGATTATTAACTAGCAAGCGATTAAGGGCTTCTACTTTTGGTTTTAGCACCGATAAATCATACAACCCAATATCGGTATAAATACGAAGTGGCAATAGCTTCTTTTTTTTGAATGCCTTCAAGATGTTTTCTTCTACATTGCTTGATTGGGCGGCTACACAGCCAAATACTTCAGGATGCATTACCGCCTGCCATAGCGAGATATTCCCACCGTTCGAAATTCCCATAACCAAGCGGTTGTGAGGTTGGGGAAGCGTTCGGAAGTTGGTATCTACCCAAGGTACCAATTCGGAAACCATAAAGTTTGTAAACCGTTCCTGAAGCTTCCCAGAATACTCGGCATCGCGCTCAACAGGGTACACAAAAACGGCAATTACTTCTTGCATCGAACCCTCTGCCATTACATTGGCCAAAATATGTTGAGCCTGTCCGTAATGTAAAAAGTCTTGGCCATCATGTATGTAAATAGTTGGATAACGTTGCGTTGTGGTTTTATAGTTGGGTGGCAACAGCACAACAAACCGTCTTGCCTGCCCCATAAAAGTGCTTTGGATTAGGGTATCAATTTGAATTCCACAGGACTTGCCTTGGCACTCGGCTGATTCGGTTGGGTAACGAAACTTCGGCATCCTGAGCTCCGAATTGGACCCATAGCCACCTGCACAAGCATTCGGGTTTCGTGGATCAGCCATCCAAATGCTTCCATCCACCACCAACTTATAATCAATGCGTGAGGCCGGGTGGTAGGTGTCAGTTCTGTACCAAAACTGGGTATTGGGGATATTCGAGAAGTTCATCACACCGGGTTTCCAATCGGTAACATCGCCGGCAAGGCTCACGCTCATGGCCTTACCCGTATAAACAAAGTGCACCACCGAATCCTGTTCTATTATAGGAAAGGCTTGCTGGGCTTTCAAAAAGCTATCAATGGCAAGATGCCGTTTTGCTTGGGGTAACAGGCTAGTTGTTTCGATAAATCTCGAAAAGTTTTGCGATAGTCCGATGCTGGGCAGTAGGAGCAGCATGAACAGAATTGGGTTACGCATGGCTATTTTTTTCAACAAATGTAGCGGTTTCCACAAACAATTAAGGACCATATTGTGCAACATGGCAGCATAAAAGGGGTTTGCTGCGAATTTTTTACGAAATTTGCCACAATCTTTGTATGTACGGCATGCCAACAATTTAAGTGGAATGCTGAAAACCTGCAGGCCTGAGCGTGTCATTTAACGAACCAAATGCCTACAAAACGGTAGCAGCTTCCGGGCTTTCTTAGTTTTCTAAACATTGTACATACTGTATTACTTCAACTTATAACTATGCAATCAAACTCCACCATATCCAAACAAAACGAAACGGCAGTACTTATCGGTATTATAACACCGCAGCAAAGCGAGGCACAAGTAAACGAATACCTTGATGAATTGGAGTTTTTGGTTGACACTGCAGGTGGTGTGGTTACCAAGCGGTTTAAGCAAAGGCTGCCCAACCCAGATTCGCGCACCTTTGTAGGTTCGGGTAGGCTGCAGGATATAGCCGAATACATCCACGAAAACGCGATTGGCATGGCAGTATTTGACGATGAGCTATCGTCAAGTCAGTTTCGCAATATCGAAAAAGCACTGAATTGCAAGGTACTGGACAGAAACAACCTAATCTTGGATATTTTTGCACGCCGGGCCCGCACAGCCCATGCACGTACACAAGTTGAGTTGGCCCAATACCAATATTTGCTCCCTAGGCTTACACGAATGTGGACGCATCTGGAGAAACAGCGCGGAGGTATTGGGATGCGTGGACCTGGCGAGAAAGAAATTGAAACCGACCGAAGGATTATCCGCGACCGTATCTCTTTCCTCAAGGAAAAGCTAAAAGAGATTGACAAGATTAACGTTACACAGCGCAAAAACCGTGGGCAGCTTATTCGGGTGGCTTTGGTGGGCTATACCAATGTGGGGAAATCAACGCTCATGAATTTGCTCAGCAAGTCAGAGGTGTTTGCAGAGAATAAGCTTTTTGCCACACTCGATACCACGGTGCGTAAAGTGGTGCTGGGAAGCACGCCTTTTTTGTTGTCCGATACGGTTGGGTTTATCCGCAAGTTGCCACATACCTTGGTCGAATCGTTTAAATCAACCCTCGACGAGGTACGCGAAGCCGATGTGCTGCTGCATGTGGCTGATATTTCGCACCCTGGCCTCACCGAGCAAATTGAAGTTGTAAAACAAACCCTTAAAGAGATTGGAGCCGGCAATAAACCCGTAATCATGGTATTTAACAAGACCGATCTTTTGCCACAACCTCCTGATCCTGATGTAATACCGGATAATATTAACCCAGTAATTTCAGCCGAGGAATTGAAGAATACTTGGATGGCCAAAGAGAATGCACCGGCGGTGTTTATTTCGGCGGTTCACAAGCTCGAGACAGAAAGCCTAAAGCAGGTAATCCTCGAAAACGTCATCAGACAGTACAAGATTCGGTATCCATATGCCACGGGCTTTCCGGATCTTACTTAAAACTAAAGCCTGCCTTTTTTGCGATTCAGCAAGCCCATTACCACCGTTAGCAACACGAACAAGCCCGAAGTAAAAAACGCCAACCGGCCAATATAATCGCCATGCATGGTGTAAAAGGTTTGTTGGTTGTTGGCCAACAGCGTTTCAGAAAGGGTGGCAGCCTGCCAATAAGGTGTTTGCTGTACAATGTCGCCACGTTGGTTTACAAAGCCCGAAATACCTGTATTGGCCGAGCGCGCGATGCTTCGCCTGGTTTCGATGGCACGTAAAATAGCAAACGAAAAATGTTGCCGATGCCCATCGGTATGGCCCCACCAACCATCGTTGGTGATGATAAAAAGTAGTTCAGCCCCGTTGCGCACAAACTGCGCCATAAAGTCACCGTAAATTGATTCGTAGCAAACCACTACGCTGTATTTAACGCCATTACTGCTATTTGTAAACACCGTTCGCTCCGGCGAGAGGCCTAAACTTCCAACCGTACCACCCAAGTCGAAAGCAAATTCCTGAAAAGGCCTCAACATCTGCGGGAAGGGAAGTTTTTCGGGGCCTGGCACCAGTTTCGATTTGTGGTAATACCCAATACCAGCAGTTGAATCCAGTACAAAAGCCGTATTAAAGGCATCGTAATACCCATTGCCATTTTTGTACTTGCGAACCGTGGCCGACAGCGCTTCGCCGGGTTCATAATTTTTAAACGTGCTGGCACCAATTATCATGGTAAGTTGTGGCTGATGCTTGATAAAGTTGCGTATCAGGCCAATGCTCTCCGAGTTGTCGGGGTTGTTCAGCCAAATATCTTCTTGCAGGGCAGATTCAGGGCATACAAAAAAACGAGTAGTCGAATCAAGTTTGTGCATGCCCAGCCCAACGTTGCGCATAAACACTTCTTTAACCGGCAACGAATACTGTTCGCTCCATGGATCAATATTGGGCTGTACCACCACGCATTTCACGGGTTTACCCTTTTCGTGGTAATTGGCATACATGCCAAACGACACCAGCAGCGGAACCGCTATCAGCCCCACAAATGCCAAGGCATACGGCAAATGCTTTTTTTGCTTGGCAATAAATGCTTTTACGGCTTTAAACAGCAGTATGTTGGCCACCAACACCCAGAACGAGCCGCCCAGGCTGCCGGTGAATTCGTACCACTGTATCCATTTGGGGTAGAGCGCAAATGCATTTCCAAGGTTGAGCCAGGGCCACGAGAGGTCCCAGTCGAGGTGAAAGTACTCGAAGGCCAGCCAATATACCACCAACAACCAAATGCCATGGTGTTCTTGTTTTAGCGTGCGGCGGCTTATGTGGAAGAAGGTAAAGATGAGCGCCATAAACAATGCGTTCAGTACTATGGCCATAATAGCACCAAACGGGGTAGAGTTCCATATCCACCAAGTTGTGAGTGCATTCCACACAAAAAAGCTTAGGTAGGCCCATTTCAGGATGGCAAAACGGCTGTGTTTCTCCTTGTTCCTAAGATAGTAATCCTCAACAAACAGCAAAGGCACAAAAGCCACAAACAACAATGCCGGGAAACCATGCGAAGGCCATGCAAGCCATAACCATAGGCCTGAGAGCAGCGAGAGCGAGAGTAAATGTTTGGTTTTCATGTAATAAAACCGTTTAGTGCTAATTTTGAGCGTAAACTATACTTAAACGCCCAATTGGGGAGCCAAGTATTTTGCCTGCAAAAGTATCTATTTGCGGTGGTGTAGGCCATAGGTTTTAGTAGAGTGCGCCAAATTAACCAAATCTTATAAGGGCTTTGCTAGAAAGAAAATTCAGGACGAGTCGTACTTTGCCCTCTTTAATCCAACATTTACTACCAGCTAAGCCAACCAAGTAAGCATGCACGTCCCTTTTGAGCCGGCTTTTACACAACAAAGGCAAGACTACGATGTGGGTTGATGGATTTTAGCATATACAAACAATTGAACTCAAATTTGTTGCAAGTAAAACCCAAACAACTTCCTTGCATTTTATCAACTATAAAAGAAAATTTATGGATACGGTTGCAGGCAATTAAACCTTTGTCTATATTTGTGGCAGTATAATGAATGTATGTAATCCTATGCTCCAAACACTATGCTGCATTTCAAGAATACAGCCGGTTTACGCCCAGCACCTACCACCACCCTTACGCGGTCTAGCCGTGTACAAAGGTTTATATTCGTTTATAAACGTTTAAACATGGATAAAACAGAATTTTGGCATAGGGGTTTAAGTTGTTGGTAAGCAAATAGTAAACAAAGAAAGCGTGACAAACATGGGAATATTTACGAGTTATGC
>CAZKHA010000212.1:0-5541 GCA_964552325.1 uncultured Bacteroidales bacterium | reverse complement strand
GCTTGCACCAACTGGTTTTCGGCTGCTACTTGCTTTAGTTGTATTTGCCTAAAATCTAAGTCGTTCAGTTCGCCTAGGCGGTATTTTTCGAAGGCAACCTTGGTGTTTTGTCGGGCATTTCGCACGTTCGAATCTTCAAGCTCCATTATTTTAGTGTAGGTAGTATAATTGGTATAGAGCTTATACAATTCCGATTGAATACCAGCGACGGTTTCGTTTAGCTGCAGCTCCTGCGATAGCTGGGCAAGGCGCGCGTTGTTGACTTTTTGCTGCGTAGTAAAGCCATTAAATAAGGTATAAGTAAAATTCAAGCCATAGTTTGGGCCGTAATTGCGGTTGGTCTCTATCAAGCCTACCTGCGAATGTGCCTTGGTAAAATTATACCCCGATGTAAAGCTTAATACCGGGTACTTGGCTGATTGGGCTAGGCGAAGGTTATAGGCAGCAATTTGGCTTTTTCTGGTAGCCATTGCAATGTTGCTGTTTAATTCAGCAAGTGGCTTAGCCAAGCTTTGGTAGTCGGTCAGGGGTTGCAACAAGATGGTATCCTCGGTTTTATAGGTTTCTTGAGGGCTGTAACCCACCAAAAAGTTGAGGTTGGCAAGGGCTTCTGTAAGGTTTTGGTTTTCTTTTAACAAGGCTGTGCTGTCAGAGTTCAAATCAACTACCGACTGTAAATAATCGAGTTCCGAAGCATTGCCAATACGAAACTTTTGCTTCATCAACTCTTTGCGCGTAATGCTAAAGTTTACGGTCTTTAAAGCCACATCTACCAGTTTTGCTTGTTGAACCACAGCAAAATAAGCCCCAGTAATATTCGCTACCGTTAATTCAACTTGGTTACGGTAAGTGGCCTCTGCAAGTTTTTGATCTTCGTTAAGTTTGGCCTTTTGGGTAAACATGGCCATACCATTAAACAGCACCCAGTTAAGGGCCAAGCCAGTGTTAAGCGAATAGTTTTGGGCATTGGCTGCATCACGCACACGTCCATCATAGTATTCTTGGTGCGTATTGTTGGTAGTGTTAACGTAGCTTCCCGTAGCGTTTAGGCTTGGGAGCATTCCTGCATTGCCAAGGGTGTTGTTGTTTTGGGCCATGCTGAGGTTGTTCTGCTCAAGCAATATGGAATAGTTATTTTTTAGACCGGCTGACAAAGCCTCTACAAGGCTGAGTTTTCTTTGCGACTGCGCCTTAAGGTTTAAGAGCAAAAGCCCTGCTATGACAACTATTTTCAGCTTCATTTTTTCACTCCTTTCGAAATTATGGCATACATGGCCGGTACTATATACAAGGTAAGCAGCAGCGAAAGCAGCAAGCCACCTATAATAGAAATCCCCATCGAAGCCCTGCTTTTTGCGGCAGCCCCAAGTGCCAGTGCTATGGGTAGCGCGCCCAACATGGTTGCAAGACTTGTCATCAGAATAGGCCGCAGGCGTTGTGTGGCCGCATCTATAACCGCATCAATCACTCCAAGCCCGCCTTCCTTGCGTTGGTTGGCAAATTCCACAATCAATATCCCATTCTTGGTAACAATGCCCACCAAAACAATGATGCCAATTTGACTAAAAATATTGAGTGTTTGACCAAACACATACAACGAAAGTAGCGCCCCTGCCATGGCTAAAGGAACGGTTATCATGATGATTAAAGGATCGCGGAAGCTCTCGAATTGGGCAGCCAATACCAAATAAATAAGGATAAGCGCAAAAAGGAAGGCATACAATAAGCTGCCACTGCTCTCGGCAAATTCGCGCGAAGTGCCCGCCAACGAAGTGCTAAACTGATCCGATAACGTCTCATCGGCAATACGGTTCATTTCTACAATGCCCTGGCCAATAGTCAAGCCTTTGGCAGCTTGGGCTGAGATGGTGGCAGCCACATAACGGTTAAAACGATACAGTTGCGGCGGACTGCTTTGCGTGCTTACTTTTACCAACTCCGAGAGCTGAATCAGTTTACCGGTGTTGCTGCGAACATACACCTGCGAAAAATCGGAGGGGTCGTCACGGTTTACCCGATATGCCTGCCCAATTACTTGGTATTGCTTGTTATGGTATATAAAATAGCCGTAACGCTGGCCACTAAAGTACAACTGCATGCTTTCAGCAATGTCGTGAACGCTTACACCAAGCGAACGGGCTTTGTCGCGGTCAATTTCGATACGCAACTCAGGTTTGTTAAACTTTAGGTTTATATCCACCACCTGAAAAACCTTGCTCGCCATGGCCTTTTCCATAAATTGCGGCACAACCGTTTTAAGGCTCTCAAAATCGGGCGCTTGTATTACAAACTGCACCGGAAGCCCACTGCGCATCCCGCCACCAATGGTTTGCTCTTGCATAGCATACGAACGGGCAAAGTTGTACTTTTTAAGCAAGGGATTAATCAAGTCAGTGAGTTGCTGCTGGCTCCGTTGCCGTTCATTTGGTTGGGTAAAACCAATCCTCAGAAACCCAGAATTTACGGCCCCCATTCCACCCGGGGCTGTAACCGAGATAATGAACTCCTTCTCGGGAAGGGTGTCAACAAGTGTAATGAGTTTGCTCATGTACCCATCCATAGCCTCGAACGAGGTTCCTTCGGGAGCTGTGGAAACAATACGAATCCTGCTTTTGTCTTCTAAAGGCGCCAACTCACTGGCTATGTTATTCCACAAGAAAACAATTAACCCTACCGTGAGCAAAAAAATGGGGATGGCCAGCAGTTTCCGTTCGATGAATTTTTGGAGCGAACGATTATAGGCTTGCGTTAAAGAATCGAAAAACTGCTCCGATTTTTTGTAGATTTTTGAATGAGAGGTTTGTTTACGCAGCAACCTTGCACTCATCATGGGCGTTAGCGTCAACGAAACAAAGGCCGAAATAACCACCGACCCCGATACTACCACGGCGAATTCCCTAAACAGCCTCCCGGTTAACCCCTGCAAAAAGATGATGGGCAAAAACACCACAGCCAAGGTAATAGTGGTAGAAATGATGGCGAACAATATTTCCTTCGAGCCCTCGTGCCCTGCTTGCATGGGCGGCATACCGGCTTCTATTTTCTTGTAGATGTTTTCGAGCACTACAATGGCATCGTCCACAACTAAGCCTGTGGCTAGCACTATACCCAAGAGCGTTAAAATATTGATGGTAAAGCCCGAGATATACATCACGAAAAAGCCGCCTACCAACGAAATGGGAATGGCTATTACAGGTATTAAGGTCGTACGCCAATGCCGCAAAAACACAAAAATGATGATTACCACCAAGATAAAAGCCACCAAAATGGTTTCTCCCACTTCTTTAATGGCCTTGCGTATCCCTATAGTCGTGTCGAGGGTTACGTTAAGGTTCAAATCCTTGGGCGATTCTTTTTTGAGCTTGCCCAATCGTTTATAAAACTCATCGGCTATGGCAATATGGTTTGAGCCGGGCTGAGGCGTGATAGCAAGCGCCACCTGGGGTATTCCGTTGTTTCCCCTTAGCAGTGAGCGTTCGTTTTCGGGTAGCAGGCGTGCTTCACCTATGTCCTTTACACGTATTAAAACACCATCTTTATCTTTAATTATCAGGTTGTTAAAATCCTCCTCAGTTTGCAGCTTGCCAAAGGTTCGGATGGTTAACTCGGTTTGGTATCCTTCAATCCTGCCTGAGGGAAGCTCCACGTTCTCGCGGGCTAAAGCAGTGCGCAGGTCGCTGGGTGTAAGTTGAAACGCCTGCATCTTGGTGGGATCCATCAAGAGTTTCATCGCGTATTTCTTTTCACCATAAATGCGTATCTCGCTCACACCGGGTATGGTTTGTAAACGCTCTTTAAATACATTGTTGGCTATTTCGGTTAAATTAAGCAAGTTGCGCGTATTGCTTTGGACGGCCAACATCAATATAGGGTCCGAATCGGCATCTGATTTTACCACAACGGGCAAGTCAACATCGGCGGGTAGGTTTTTCACGGCCCGCGAAACCCTGTCGCGCACATCGTTGGTGGCGGCTTCCATATCCACGCCCAAGTCAAACTCAACAGTTATGGTGCTACGCCCATCGCTGCTGTTGGAGCTAAGGGTCTTTATGCCCGAAATTCCATTAATCGATTCCTCTAGGGGCTCGGTTAGTTGGGTTTCAATTACATCGGCATTGGCGCCAATATAGGTGGTGGTTACGGTTACCACGGGAGGGTCAACGCTCGGGTACTCACGCAAGCCTAAAAGGCGGAATCCCACCAATCCAAAAATCACAATACTTATCGAGATAACCGAAGCCAGTACGGGGCGGTTAATGCTTACCGAAGCTATATTCATAATGGGTAAGGTGCTTGGGTTATTTGGTGCGCGAAGTAATGGGTTGGCCGGGCTTAAGCTGCAGCAAACCCGTAAGTATCAATGTATCGCCAGCATTCAATCCGTTTTGTATTTCTACAGTGCTGTCGGTTCGTATGCCGGTAGCAACAGGGCAAGGGGTGGCTAAACCATTTTTTATAATGTAGGCTTGTTCGCCGTTTAAAACAGGTATTACCGCTTGTGCCGGTATAAAGATGCTTTGTTGGTTAGGGTTGAGCTGCAGCTTGATGCGGGCAAATGAGCCCGGGATAAGTTGCTGGTCGATATTCCTGCACAAGGCCCTCACCAGAATCGTTCGCGTTTCGGGGTCAATATACGATTCTTTGGCATACACCTTTGCCTGGTAAGTCGTGGAACTGCCTTCGGTGGTAAAGCTAAATTCCTGGCCTTTTTTGAGCAAACGGTTGGTTTTTTCGGGAACCTTGAAATCAATTTTTATGGGATCGATTTGTTGTAAGGTGGTTAACAAGGCCGTAGCAGTAACAAACGCGCCCACGCTAAGGCTTCGCAAACCGATGGTCCCTGCAAAGGGCGCCCTTATTTCGGTTTTGTTGAGCTGTGCTTTTAGCAACTCTTTTTCAGCAACCAAAGTACGGAGGTTATTGGTGCTGATGTCCAGTTCTTCCTGGCTAATACCTTTAAGGGCAAACAGTTCTTTCTTTCGGTTAACTTCGGTGGTGGCCAATTCTACACGGGCATCTATCTTAAGCAGTTGTGCCTGCAGTTCATCGTCGTTAATTTTAATAAGCAATTGGTTTTTTGCCACTTGAGCACCTTCTTCAAATCCAATGGTTTCTATCCTGCCCGGCACTTCGGCACGTATTTCAACGGCTTCATTAGCCAGTAAGGTGCCCGTAAAGGTTTGGTTAAGGTTTGAGGCACTAGGTGATAGTACCATGGTTTCAACCACAAGGGGCGTCTTGTCGTCGGTTTTACGCTTTTTGGTATCAGTTCCTGATTTACACGAAATTAAAATCGGTACACAAAGAACAGCTAAGTATTTTATGTTCATGGCTAAAATTGGCGATTTACGTACGAGCAAAGGTACGGCTTAATTTTAGCATGGTTTGAGGCAAATTCGAGCAAAACTTTAAAGCACCTTGGTGCCATTTGACAGCGCATTAACCATGTTTACAGCGCATTAACAGGCATTAAACACCAAGAACCAAAAATTATTGAAACAGCAACACGTTCAAGCCTTCATCAGCAACCGTGGACTGGGG
>CAZKHA010000211.1:0-5556 GCA_964552325.1 uncultured Bacteroidales bacterium | reverse complement strand
CACCAATAGTTTCATCCGGGGGGAACACCCCGGCCATTTCAATTTCGGCGGCTACTACAAGCGCTGCCGGAAGTATGAGCGCTGCCGACAAAACAAAATTAGACGGTTCAACACATGCTATCGGAGACAGTTATGGCGGTGGCATCGTATTTTATGTTTATGATGGAGGTCAGCATGGACTGATAGCAGCCACAGCAGACCAAAGCACAGGAATACAATGGGGCAATGGCACTGATAGAGCTACTGGCACAACCGGAGACGGATTGAATGCAGGTGAAATGAATACGGCTATGATAGTAGCTACACAAATGGCAGATAACCAAGCTGGCAGTTTTGCCGCAAAAGTTTGTGCTGATTATTCAGCTACTGTAAGTGGGGTAACTTATGGCGATTGGTACTTGCCTTCAAAATATGAACTAAATCTTTTATACTTACAAAAATCGGCAGTTGGTGTTTTTGCTACTTACCCCTATTGGAGTTCAAGCGAGTACATTGGCGCCGAGACGGACTCCGCGTGGAGCCAGTTTTTCGGAACTGGTAGCGAGGGTATCAGCAGCAAGGGCAATACTTACTACGTGCGTGCTATCCGGGCTTTTTAGAAACATGTCAATAATGACAAACTAAATAATTCGGAAAATAATGAACAACCAATTCTTCTTCTCGCAGCGGTGCTTCGTTGCAGCATCCAAAGCTTTGTCCAGACAGGAGTAGCCATCAACACTGCTGTAAACAACCTCGAAACCAGTGCCATGCTGGATGTAGGTTTAACTGAAAAGGGACTCATAAATCACCGCATGGCCCAAGCCCAACGAACGGCCATTGCCGCTCAAAAAATACCACTACTTACCAAAGCGCAAGCATAAACTGGGGCAACGGTTCTTATTCAACAACGGAAGTTGGGGAAATAACTTTGCATGAAATTGCAAAAAAATTGGCAAAGAAAAATATGACAAATAAATTAGCTGTTTTGAGCAACGACGAGAAGCAATTATTGTTGGACTTGGCTGACAAACCCGGCTAAGGCAGGTTGCAATAAATGTAAACAGCGGGGTAGTGCCTATGTTTTGGCATGTGGGTTCAAAAGTAAATGCCTTTGTGCTTAATAACCAACGAGCCGAATATGGAAAGCAAATTGTCGTTACACAGTTACGATATTTATGTTGGTCGCACTTTTTAGTTTTAATACCCATAACCACCACTGAAAAACAATACTTTATCCATTCAGGCAGAGGAGCCCCATTATACTATTGACGATACAAAACTGGAAACGAGATCGCTTGCCTTGTTGAACAACCCGGATACAACCACCTGATCGAAATTAAATCTTCACAAACCTATCACGACGATTTTAACAAGAACATTCGGTATTATGAGAAACTGAACAAGCAGTAACATCCTGCCAAAGCTTGGGTTGTGTATGCTGGTGAGTCATTGCAGGCATGAAGTGGTTTTTCATTGCTTTCGTGGAGGACGAATGCGGGTGAGCTGTATGCAAATGCTAAACGAAGTTTGTTCGGAAACTGAGATGAGCAACTCAAACTATTGTGCTGTTAACTTATTGAGCGAATAGATGATGCTTCATGCATTTAGTATTCACTAGCTGTAACAGATATTGGTTATTTAGGTGCTATCCTGAGTAAATAAAACGCCAAGATACCAAACAAAAAGTTGGGTAACCAAACTGCAACAATTGGTGTTAAGGTGCCAAACACAGCAAATTGGGTTGATATCTGCATAAATAAAATGTACGAAAAGGTAATGGCTATCCCTAAGCCTAAGTGCATGCCGATGCCGCCCCTGATTTTCCGGCTTGAGAGTGCAACGCCAATCAGCGTAAGGATGATTGCCGAGATTGGAAAGGCAAACCGTTTGTGTTTTTCAACTTCGTATTGCCTGATGTTTTTGCTTCCTTTAAGTTTTTCACGTTCAATAAAGTCGTTTAACTGATTAAAATTCATGGTTTTAATATCTTCTATATCCACCATAAAATCATTTGGGTGCAGGGTCATAAGGGTGTCTTTGCTTGAGCCGGTTTCTATTTTTTGGTTGCCATTGGCTAAAAACCGTTTGCTGTAAAAGTTGCTCATTCGCCATTCGCTTTTAATGGTATCCCAAGCAATCTTGTCGGCTATTATTTTGTAAACCAGTTTTTTGTCTTCAAAGCGTTCCATAGTGAAGCGTGTACCTTGCTTCTTTTCTTTATCCCAGGTTTCTACGTAAACAAACACTCCGGGATCTATTTGCATATGGATATTCAAATCGCGACTCTGCTGCGAGTTTTTGTAATATTTTTTCTCAAATTCGCGCAACTGCTTGTTAGTTATAGGTATTAAAAAATTGGCTAGATAGATGGTTAAAACTACAAGCAATGTTGCAGCAATCATGTAAGGCCTCAGCAATCGCCTAAAACTAATCCCGCCACCTAAAATCGCTATGATTTCGGTGCGGGCTGCAAGCCTCGAGGTAAAGAAAATAACCGAAATAAAAGTAAACAGCGAACTGAAAAGATTGATGAAAAACGGGATGAAATTAAAATAATAATCGAATATAATAGCATCTAATGGAGCTTGTTTAGTTAGGAAATCGTCGATTTTTTCGGAAAGGTCGAATATGATAACAATCAGAATAAGCAATGAGATGGAATAAAAGAAAGTGCCCAGGAATTTGCGTATAATATACCTATCGATAATACTCAAGCCAGGTATTTTAATTTTTCGGATGATGCTAAGTGCCTTCATAAGTTCTGATAACGTGTGATTTATGCAAAAATTATGTTTATAGCCTATTTTGTAATTTAGGAACCATTTGGTTTTTCCAATTGGCAAAGTCGCCTGCCAGAATGTGCTTACGGGCTTCGGTAACCAGCCAAAGGTAAAAACGAATGTTGTGCAAGCTTGCAATCATGGGGGCCAGCATTTCGCCTGCCACAAAAAGATGCCTCAAATATGCTTTAGAGTATTGGCTATCAACAAACGAGTATCCATTGGGGTCGAGTGCTGAGAAGTCTTTCTTCCATTTCTCGTTTTTGATGTTGATGATGCCTTCGGAGGTAAAAAGCTGTCCGTTCCTTCCATTTCGGGTCGGCATCACACAATCCATCATATCAATTCCGTTAGCAATGCTTTCCAAGATATTGGCAGGTGTGCCAACGCCCATCAGATAGCGGGGTTTGTCGTATGGCAAAATCTCGCAAACTTCTTCGGTTATCTGATACATAATTTCGGCAGGTTCGCCTACCGAAAGGCCACCAATGGCATTTCCATCAGCTTGGCAATTGCTAATGAATTCTGCCGATTTTTTGCGTAAATCGCTATAAACACTTCCCTGAACAATAGGGAAGAGGCTTTGATGATGCCCATAAACAGGCTCAGTTTGGTTTACACGTTCAATGCAGCGGTTCAGCCAACGATGTGTCATTTCCATGCTTTTAGAGGCATACTCATACGTACAGGGGTAAGGTGTGCACTCATCAAAAGCCATCATGATATCGGCTCCAATTATTCGCTGAATGTCGATAACATATTCTGGGGTGAACGTATGCCTTGAGCCATCGATATGCGATTGAAAAACAACGCCTTCCTCCTTTAGTTTACGTGTACCGGCCAAACTATATACTTGGTAACCACCGCTATCGGTTAGTATGGGCTTGTCCCAGCCATTAAAACCATGCAATCCGCCAGCGCTTTTTAAAACATCTAAACCTGGCCTCAGATAGAGATGATACGTGTTCCCAAGGATTATTTTGGCTTGCGTATCATCTTTTAACTCCTTAATATGTACAGCCTTAACTGACCCTACGGTGCCAACCGGCATAAAAATGGGAGTTGGTATCTCGCCATGGTCAGTAACCATTAAGCCAGCTCTTGCCTTAGAACCTGAATCAAATTGTTGTAAACTAAACCTCACAGGGTATCGGGATTTTAAAATGGGATGCAAAAGTACGCCATTTCTACCTTAATTAAGTCTTTTGATTGCTAAAACCTAATGCCATTAGAATTTCGGGATGTTGCTTTGGATATTTGTTGATTAGTTCTACTATTAGTTCCGAAAGACCTTGTACAATGTTATCATGTGCCCTGCTTCTGTTGGCTTCCTGTTCCTGATCTGCAGCCTCCAGACGATTTTGTTTGTCGATTAATGCATCGATGGGCGGCAGTAGTTGTTTCCAATGCTCTGTACCATATTTTTTGTCAGCAAACCCATGTCTTTCCAATCCTTTAAGCATCTGTAAAATGCCTTCTCTTTGTTCGGTAAGGGTTCCTGGCAAAACATACCCCTTAGGTGTCCGCACAATGCCAAAGCTTGCATATTGTTCCTTGGAGTGTTCTTTCCCGTATTTTTTAAGGATATAGGCCTCCACATAGCTAATGCTTTCTTTAAGTTTTTTTGAGAATGCGTCAATTTCAACCTTCATTGGCTGCCGTAAACTGCTTTTTGTTCGCGCGAGCTTTATCGATTTTAGCGTTTTGATGCTCGAAGGAATCCTATCATATGCATCACTTTCAATAATCGTTTTTAACAGTCGGTTGGTGTTGTTTGTCACTTGATTGGCCAGAAGAATTAATCCATTATCCCTTGTGGGGAAACAGTTAATGTACGTTAGCGCTATTTCATGCGGGGTTTGCATCGCGAATGGGATGTTACGGTGGAGGTGAACTATTGCATTATATACTAAACTTGAGATTAAATGTTACATTGTTTGTGTTGGTTTGATGTTGATTTTATTCTGTAACATATTTTTTATCAATATTATAGTCAGAAAAGCGAATTGGAATCGTTGATAAATTTTCATAAGTTGCTGCTCCATTACCGTAAGCTTGCCTAGGTAATTGGGTATATTTGCAGCCTCAATAAAGGATACATGATTTTTCCTCCATTTGAATACAGCCATCCGCTCATGTGGATGTTTTATGGTTTTGTGGGAGTTGCGCTTATTCAGCTTCTTGCTTATTGGATTGTGTTTATCAGATTAGCTTTTTACCGTTTTAAAGCTACTTCTAACAACATGCCTCCAGTTTCGGTTGTTATTTGTGCTAAAAATGAGTATCTTAACCTACAAGAAATCTTACCTACGCTTCTTGCTCAAGATTATCCGCAATTCGAGGTAGTGGTAGTGAACGATGCCTCTGACGACGATACCTATTATTTGCTTAAGTTGTTAAGCGAGGCGCATCCCAACTTATCAGTGGTAAACATCAATCAAAACCTGAATTTTTTTACAGGTAAAAAATTTCCGTTGTCCATTGGTATCCGCTCTGCTAAGCATGAAATTCTTCTGCTTGCCGATGCCGATTGTGTACCTTCATCACCTAATTGGATTCGCAGCATGGTAGCCAAATATGATAACGGCAAAGATATCGTGTTGGGATACAGCGGCTTTATTCCACGCCCGGGCTTTTTGAACCTGTTGATCCGTTTCGAGGCGTTTTATACGGGCTTGCAATACCTGTCGCTGGCCCTGGCCGGCATGCCTTATATGGGTGTGGGACGCAATTTAAGTTATCGTAAACAATTGTTTTTTAAGAATAAAGGCTTTATTTCGCACTATGCGATTTC
>CAZKHA010000210.1:0-5614 GCA_964552325.1 uncultured Bacteroidales bacterium | reverse complement strand
CTATTGTCCAATATCATAACCTCGTGTACCATCGTAAGTTCAAGATGTGTCTTCGGGTCGTCGATAGGCATTCGGCTGTTTTCAACCATCATAACCATAACCAGAACAAAGGCAGCCATAATGCCCAAGGCATACGTAATGGGTGTTCCAAGGTGGAGGTAGGCGAAAATGTCGTAAAACGATGTATGGCCAGTTAGCAAGGCAAAGGAGCCCATTAAGATAAAGAAAGCGGGCTCGGCAAACATCGAGAACAAGGCTTCGCGACTGGCGCCCATGCCCTCGAAACTGCTGCCTGTATCCAGTGCGGCTATAATGGTAAAGAACTTACCCAGCCCGAGGAGATAGGCAAAAAAGATGAAATCGCCGTTAAAGCTTATTAGCCCTTTGGAAGTGTTGAACGGGATGACCATGGCAGCCGTGAGCACCGAAGCAAAATAGATAACCGGCGCTACCTTAAACACAAAGCTCGTGGTATGGCTATAAATGCTGTTTTTTTGGAACAAGCGCGCCACATCTTTTAAAGGCTGTAAAATTCCAGGTCCTTTTCGGCCCGAGGCTAAGCTCTTGGTGCGTACAACGATACCCGAAAAAAACAAGGCCGCTAGCAGTATCAATACAAAACTCAGCATATTATATATTATTTAAAAAGTGCAACAATGCCATAAGCTTATCCATGAAAAAGGGGATACAAATAATGGAAGCAATAAAAACGATTCCATAAAGAATGTACAATTGCAAGCGCCCATTTTGCAGAAAGGTAAACCAACCCGTAATGCGGTTAAGCAACAGTATGGGCTTGTCAATAAGATAGTATTCCAGTTTATCATACGTCTCGGTTTCAAAGTGCTTGGGTGCCGGAAAAACCCCCTCCAAATCCTGTTCTTGTTTTTCGATATGCAACAGGGGTTTGGCCAGCTTTGCATAACTTCTTACAAAAGAACCAGCTGTGTATTGCATCTTAGCCGCATTTCCCGTATAGCCGCATCCCCAGGTTGTTGCAACAGCCTGTTTTGCTACAGGGCTTATTTTTGAGCGCAGCCAAGCAATCAATAGGCTCAAACCTATCACTATAAGCGCACCCAATGTTATTGATTGCAGTGGTTGGGCCACTTCATTTTGTACGAGCAGGTTTTGAGCGATCAAGCCTTGCGAAAACAAGCCAACAGGCTCGGCTAAAATTGTGAAAAATAGCGCGGGGAATAATCCAATAAGCACGATGAGTAAGGCTGCCATATACATCGGTATCAACTGCAAGCTGCCTACCTCGTGTAAGGCATGCTTACAATTATGCCGCATGCTGCCTAAAAACACGATGCCAAAGGCCTTGGTAAAACACAAAAGCGCAAGCCCGCCAATAAGCACAAGCCCTAGCAATGTAAAGCTTATAGCCATCAAAGGCAATACTTCCAATCCTTTTAAGCCTTTGTAAAGGCCCGAATAAATTAAAAACTCGGATATAAAACCGTTTAAGGGAGGGATGCCACAGATAGCCAGGGCGGCCACCAAAAACAACAAAGCTGTATGTGGCATTTTTTTAATCAATCCCCCCAATTGTTCAATGGCAACACTATGAACCAGTTGATAAACATTGCCCGCACTATAGAACAACAAGGATTTAAACAGCGAATGGTTTAGGGTGTGCAACAGTGCCCCCGAAAACCCTAGCATTGCAATCAACGCATTGTTGTTACCTAAGCCAATACAGCCCACGCCTATGCCAATACCAATAATGCCAATGTTCTCGATGCTATGATACGCCAAGAGCCGTTTTAGGTTGTGCTGTATAATGGCCAACATCACTCCGTATAAACCTGATAGTAGGGAGATAAACAATATGATATAACCCACCGTAGAATAGTCGGTGCGGATAACAAGTAGCATACGCAATATGCCAAAAATGCCTATTTTTATCACCACCCCCGACATAATCCCCGAAACATGGGCTGGTGCCACCGGGTGTGCATAGGGTAGCCAAGTATGAAAGGGTACAAATCCTGCTTTGATGGCAAATCCAACAAAAAACACCAAGAAAAGAGCCGTACCTGCCAGCAAAGAGTGCTTTTCGGAAAAACCTGACATGCTACTGAATTGGTAACTACCCGTTTTATAAGCAACATAAATAAAACCTACCATAAGCACAGCCAGCGAGATATGCGACTGAATAAGGTAATTGATAGCTGCCTGCACCGTTTCGGCTTTGCTGTATTCAAAAAGCACCAACATAAATGCTGAAAGAGCCATTATCTCCCAACACAGCAAAAACACCATCGTATTTTGTACTACCGTTATGGCCAGCAAAGCCGTGTGAAGCAGCATAAAAGCAATCCAATGTAGCGTTAAGGCTGGACCTTGGCTTGCATACTGTTTCATATATCCATTGCCATAAACAACCCCGGTTATCATGGTAAAATTGATTAAAAGAATAAACCATGCCGAAAGCGGATCGACCACCACCTGAACCTGACCAAAATGAAGACTGCCTGCTAACGTAATTGCGAAGTTATTGCCCATTAACGCCATAATAGCCATATATCCAGAAACCAAGCTATTGGCTATAATTCCCGCAATGGCGGCTAGGCCTTTGCCTTTTACCCCAGCTATCAGAATACTAATCACAGCAAGGGCCACAATAAGCAATGCAAGATTTATCATTCAAACAGGTTAAAAAGGGTGCCAAGAAAAACAATCAGCATAAACAAGATGCCATAGAACACATAGGCCTGGATACGACCATTTTGTATAAACTGGAAAAGATTCGTAAACCGTCTAAGGTAAATGCTAAGGGGATGGATAAGCCGATCGTCAAAAATATCTTGATAGGAAGTTAAAAATGAGCGTTTTTCAGGAAAGGTTTCTGTTGACTGAATTTCGTTAAAATGTTTTTGTTCAGGTACTATAAAGCTAAAAAGCTTTGCTAGGCTCTTTGAATACGCCTTGCCCGTATATTGCAGTTTGGGGCTTGCTGCCGTATAGCCACATCCCCAGGTTGGCCCAGCTAATTCGGCATGTTTTTTTGTAACTTGATGCTTAACTACAAAAATTAGCACGCTTACCGCCAAAAACAGCAAGGTATATAGACCTATCGAACTTAAAGCATTAACATACGGCAGGGTTTCTAGGGTGGATGAAACTGGGTATGAGCTAGCTATGGAATGGATTATTAAAGCCAAAACCTCGGTAAGCAAGGCTGGGATCACAATTAAGCCAATCATGAGTGCCAAAAGTGCGAATTTGGGGAAAAGCATATTCCGGGGTACTTCGTTGATGGGATGTTTAAAAGAGGTTCGGGCTTCACCCAAAAAGATAATGCCAAACGACTTGGTAAAAGCAAGCACCGATATGCCGCCAATAATGCTTAAACCCGCGAACGAACCTATAAACAAGGTATTGAGCCCAATATCAAGGTGGCCAATGCCGCTTAGGAAGCCCAAGTAAATCATGAATTCCGAAATAAAACCACTGAATGGGGGTAAGCCGCTGATGGCAATGGAAGCCATTAAATACAGCACGCCAGTGGAGGGCATTTTTTTTATGAGACCACCAAGATGCTCCATGTTGCGGGTATGCGTTTGCTTATACACCGAACCAGCGGTAAAAAACAAGAGCGATTTAAACAAAGAGTGGTTGAGCACATGAAACAAAGCTCCTCCAAATCCCAGGAATATGATCAGCGGTTTAGCCAGGCCAATGCCTATCAAGCCCAAGCCAATACCAAGCCCAATAATACCCATATTCTCGATAGTGCAATAAGCCAGCATCTTTTTAAAATCGCGGTGTACGGCAGCATTCATAATGCCAAACAGACCCGTGAGCAAGGCCAAGGTTAAGATGATTTGCCCTGCCAGCAAATAGTCGGACTGCATATGGCTTATAACCCTAAGAATACCATAGATTCCCATTTTAACGATTACCCCTGACATTACCCCCGAAACATGGCTTGGAGCTGCAGGATGAGCTTCGGGCAACCAAGTATGCAAGCCCAAAAAGCCGGCCTTTAAGCCAAAACCCGCCACAAACAACAAAAACAGCCAGATATTCTGTTCGTGCGCAAAGAAGCTTGAAATCCCCTCAAAATCAAAGGTGCCTGTAAGGCTATACACCCAAATAAAAGCTATCGATAGCAAAACAACGCTCAAGTGCATTTGAACCAGATAATTGATGCCCGCCTTCAGCACGTTTTTGTTTTGGTAATCGTAAATTACCAACATGAACGATGATAGCGACATAATCTCCCAGGCAATTACAAATGCCAATCCATTGCTAAGCATACAAACCCAAAGCATCGAGGCATGGAACAGCATAAACATGGTCCAGTGGAGGTTGTTTTTAGACGTATCAGAATGGGCGTTGCCCAAGTATCCAGTGCCGTACAGGGCTCCAAAAACGCTGACGAGGTTTATGATGAGGATAAACCAAGCCGAAAGCGCATCAATGGTAAATGTTATCTGCCCAAAAATGTTTCCACCATAAAGAGTGGTAGTACTTGCCGTCCCCATTAAAGCTTCAACGGCTGGAATTGAAGTAATTATGGCGGAGAACAGTATGGCAACCACACTGGTATATGCCTTAAATTCCTTTGCAGCTACCAATTGCCATAAAATACCTAAGCCAAGGATAATTCCTTGAGCCAAAAGTGTAAAATCCATCAATCCAATGTCTTGCATAATAATTGGAGTTTCCTTGGTTGTGTATAAACCAAACTACAAAGTAACCTCATTTTTACCTAAACCTAAAGAACTAATTACTTTGATTAATATAACTATCTTATAAACACATACTTATAATTACTGCTTCATAAAAGGACACGTTCGTAAACCTAGTAGCGATAAGGCTTTTAGGGTACGCTTTATAAAAAATGGCTTTACCAGCAATGTCAGAGGTTTTTAAGAGCCATAACAATGGGGTAAATCATACCTAAAATCAGAAGAAGGGTGATAAAAGGACGGTTTATGTTTTGCCATTTGTAATTTTTATGCTTGATGGCGTGCATCAAATGGTTCGCCCCTGAGAAAGTTAAAAAGAAAATAAAGGCAAAGAAAATGCTGAGCTCGGCTTTGATGCCCCAGTTGATAAAATACACCAGCAGTGCGATAACCGCATACGAAAGCATGGCTATAGCCGATTGTTTTTGGTAATTGCTGCCCTGTTCGTAACCTTTGAGTTTGGCCGATTGGGCACCCCACAACAGTCCTTCCAGCCCCGAAATACCAGCAATGCTGCCAATAATTACCGGAATCATAAAATGTAATTGGGCTTCTGGATTATAGCCTTGTTCAAATCCAATTGTATAGCCAACATAAAAAGCAATGCCTACAAGTGCAATCCTAAGCCAATCGAGAATTTTTAAAAGCATGGGTTTTGGTGTTAAAAATTGATGGCAATTTACAGAAAAGAACTGGTATTGAACCGTAAAATTTACTTCACGATAATAAAATGGGAAAAAAACTGGCTCTTCGCCATATTAAGTGGGTAATTATATGATTATTGTAAAGCCTGATTGAGTCTGTTTTGTAGAAGCAATCAAGATGTTTAATAATAGTTTTGCGATCTTAATGCTTGTTGCTCATACAATTAGGTTAATCTGCCTGTACTATCCTTACTTTTCTTTTCCCAG
>CAZKHA010000209.1:0-5696 GCA_964552325.1 uncultured Bacteroidales bacterium | reverse complement strand
GAAGGCTTTGGTGAGTTTTAGTGCTTTGGAGCTTTGGTGGCATTTCTTTTTCGCCACGGAAACACGGAAGCTCTAAATTGCACTAAAAGATACAACAATGAGGGCTTTGGTGGGCTTTAGTGCTTTGGTGCTTTGGTGGCTATTCTTGTTCGCCACGGAAGCACGCAATTGTACTAAACGATTCACCCGAACGAAGTATGCTGCTACATACAAAAAAGGTTCCCGTAAGCAGAGAACCTTTTGTTGAGCGTGGATTTTAGCAACCTATTATCCGCAATGGAAATATTTTTGTACAAGGCTAAGAATGGCTTCTTGGTTGTTGCCGATTTCGGAACGGAGGTTTTGGTCGTTAAAGCTTTTAAGCAATTTCTCAATTCCACCTAGAACGCCTTTGGGGAATACGCCATACCGTGTATAAATCTCGGCTTGCTTCTCTAGCTGATTGGCCGAATCCCAACATGATACGGGCAATTGTTTCAGTTTGCTGACCTTTTCTTTGTGTTCATCGTCAAAAATGTTCACATCCACATATTTGTCGGCGGCAATGGCCAGGCTATCTGCCATTTCGAGGCCATGCCTGGCAGCAACGGTGAGTCCGGCCATCAGCAAGTAAACATCGGCTGAGCCATCGGGGCAGCGGAATTCAACGGTTTGCTTTTGTGAGAAATCGAACAATTCGTCAGGTTCTAAGGGGTTTACGCTCTTGGCCATGTTGCCTTCGCCCAGCCAGCCCAAGGGCACACGTACCAAAACCGAGCGGTTGCGGTCGCCCCAACAAATGTTGGTAGGTGCTTCCTGGTGGGGTACAAGCCTGAAATAAGAAGTTGGGTTCATGTTGCCAAAAGCTGTAAGCGAAGGTGCAAGCTCAAGGTATCCTGCAATGGCACGTTTTGCAATGTCGCTCAGGCGGCCATTCTCAACCATAACGTTGTGCCCATCTTTCATTAAGCGTGTGTGGATATGGAGCCCACTTCCGGCTTTTCCAACGGTTATTTTTGGGGCAAAGGTTACATCAAAACCTTGTTTATAGGCGAGCGTACGCAGTATCCATTTGGCAATAACCAATTGGTCAGCAGCATCTTCGAGCGTTGTTGGCAAAAATTCGATTTCGTTTTGTTCGTATTCCAAATCGCCCACGGTAAAGTTGCCAACTTCTGAGTGCCCATATTTTATTTGGCCACCAGCCTGGGCAATGTAGAGCATGGCCTGCCGCCTAAGGTCAGCACCCTTACAAAAGGGCGTTGATTCGTGGTAACCGCGTTGGTCGTCGGCTTGAAACAAGTTCTTCTTGGGACTGATGATGTAATATTCCAGCTCGCCCATCACCTCGAAGGTAAGGCCTGTAGTATCGGTTAAGGCTTTATGGGCTTTGCGAAGAATGTATTCGGGCGCGCTTTCAAGGGGCACACCATCTTTGGTATAATACGAGCAAAGAATGTCAATGGTTGGCGTTTCGGCAAAAGGATTCCTGAAAGCTGTTTTGTAGCGTGGGATTACATACAAATCGCTGGAACCGGCTTCGATGTGTTTAAAAAGGCTAGATCCGTCAACGCGTTCGCCTGCCGTAAGAATGTTGTCGAGGTGCTGAAGGCTGCCAATCACAAAGTTCAGGGTTTTTAAACGGCCATCGCCGCTTACATACCTGAAGTTGATCATCTCAATGTTGTTGTCTTCGATATACCGGATTAAATCGGCTTTGGTAAATTCTGCCGCGGGTTTGTTCAAGTATTGAACCAGCGGGTTTGGGTTCATGGATGTATTGATACTCATGGCTTTATGTTAACGTGGGTCGTTTTTGGGATTTTGTGTTAAAAAATGGGCAGCAAAGGTAGGAAAAAGAGGTGTTACTTGATTAAACCCTGCAAGGCGAAGCTTGTTTTGCCAGATTTGCGACAAATCTTACCAGATATCCATCCAGTGTTACCGTTTATAAAGCGATGATAATTAAGGCTTTTTTGTGAATTACCTTTGCCTTGTTGTGTCAATAAAATGATAAACCCTTTAAAACGATTGGTTATGACTACAAAAAAATCAAAATTTTCAATAAAACCGGAAATGCCTAAAAGTGTGCTGTTTGCCATTGTGCTGGCATTTAATCTTTTATTCTGGAACCCAAAAGCAAATGCCCAATGGGAGTGTGTTTCGCTTTATGTTGGGACGCTAACGTTTGACGTTGATTGGCAAGTTTATCCAGAAACCGGAAGGGCTTACAAACCCTATTGGGCATTTACGGCAACAGCCGGGAAAACATATAGCTTTTCGGATTGTTATGGCCAAATAGGATCGGGAGCCGAGCAAACGGCTTTCTTGATCATGAACAATTCGATGCAGCGGATTGGCTTTTTAAAAGACAATACCTATTGCGAGGGGAACAGTGCATCAGGGGATTGGCTTTGCCCTGCCTCCGGCACCTATTATGTGGCCTTGGTACACTGGTCGGGCACTTGCGATATGTTAAGTGTAAACCATGCCATCGGCTACAGGGCCAGATACTTGGCAAGCTGGACAGGAGCAATTTCATCGGATTGGGCTGTGGCTGGTAATTGGAGTATTAACCAAGTACCTTCGGCTAGTTATTATGTTACCGTACCCGCTGGTGCTACCAACCCATTGCACATCACTTCCGGCCCCGAAAGTCCGGCTATTTGCAATGAATTGATCGTTGAAGATGGGGCAAGCCTCGTAATTAATCAAAATGCGGCGCTTACAGTGACGGGTGTTTTGCAGAACAGCAACTCATCAGGAGGCATTGTAATTGAAAGCGGAGGCTCGCTATTGCATTCGAACAACGGTATTCAGGGCACTGTTAAACGCTGGGTGAGCGGAAATGCCGACCTCAACCAACAATGTTATCATTTTGTTTCTGTGCCGGTGCATGAGTCGGCTTTGCCAACAGCCAATCTGTTTAATGGCGCTTATCTTTTCAACCTCGACCCTAACTCGCTAAATGATATAACGGGCAATTATGGCAATTGGTCAGGCATGGGGAGCGATCCAACTACAGCCCTTGCGGTTAATCAAGGCTATATGGTGTATTATCCGGATAATGCGGGGCATACCTTTTCGTTTAGTGGGATGTTGAACAACGGACCCTTTAATTTCCAATTAACCGGGCACGAAAACTTCTCCAATTACACGGTAAATTTGGTGCCCAACCCGTATCCATCCTATATTGATTGGGCTGGCCCAGGCTGGACAAGGAATGACGGCGTGCTCGGCGTGTATTATGTTTGGAATCCAGTCGCACGTAACTACGTATATTACAGCTACTTTGGTTTTGGTGATGCTTCTCGGTACATTTCGCCCGGGCAATCGTTTGTGGTGCCTGTTTACAACAATCCCAGCCCCAATTTTTCGATTGATAATGATGCACGCGTACATGCCTCTGCTGCCTTTTACAAATCGAGCGCCACAGCAATGGCTAATTTACTCCAAGTAAAGGTAAGTATGGCCGGGGGCACTGACCAGGCCTATGTTTGGTTCACAGATGAAGGCACATTGGGTTTTGACCCGCAACTGGAAGCACCCAAGCTGTTTGGAGCCGAAGCCTCACCCCAAATCTATACCATGGCCGAAGCATCGAAGCTCAGTATTAATGCACTTCCGGGGCTTACAGGGCAACAAACGGTTCCCCTCGCTTTCGCGTGTGCCATGGATGGTGACATTGAACTCTCTTTCAGCGGCCTTGAATCGTTTGATCAATCGCTTGGCATCGCTTTACTGGATGAGCTCAGCGGACAAACGTATAACCTTAGGACTCACAGCAGCCTAAATCTTTCGCATAGCGCAGGGAGCAACCCCAATAGATTTAAACTTTCGTTGGGAGCCGCTACCGGCCTTCCAACAGCCACACAGCTTGATGCCCGCTTATGGATATCGAATGGCAAGGTGTACATTGATGCACCCATGCTAGCGGGCAAAAATGCGCATGTGGAAGTTTTGAATATGCTGGGCCAAGTTGTTTTTGAGAAATCCATCAACCTGGAAGGCATTACTTCGCTAAGCTTAAGCACGCGAGGACCAATTTTGGTGAAAGTAACCTGTAATGCTCAGGTGATAAGCGGAAAAGGATGTATAATAAGTTCAAATAATGCAAGATAGTTTAACAAGTTAAATTAATTTCAAATCTATAAACCTATGAAAAGAATCATTATCCTAATTATTTTCGTGAGCGGATATTTAAGTTTGTATTCGCAGGCACCACCGCCACCACCCGGCGATCCAACATCGGGTGGAACCAATGGCCCCGTTGGAGGTTCAGCCCCTTTGGATGGGGGATTGAGCGTTTTGGTTGCCCTTGGGGTGGTTTATGCAGCAAAAAAGGTGGTTGCAAATCGCATGGTATAGATGGGGTGGTTGCACCTGCCCAAAAGCTGGCTCAAGATAAAGTTGCCAGCTTTTCGCTTTTAGAAGAAGACGCCTTATCAAGCCCTCTGCATCACACCATGCTTGCGGATCATAGGGAATCTGTACCGCTGAATTTGATTTAGATAGTTTTTGATACGAATGTTTTTGCGTTAACTTTGTACGCAAACTTATAACAAGCTTACCATGCGCATCGTTATTTTTGAAGATCCCGCTTACCGCTGGTTAAATCCCTTGGTGAAACTCAGGCCCGTGTTTGACTTACGTTGTGGCATTTTGTTGCTTCGCGAGAAAATCGAATACCGGTTTAAACACCTGCCAATCAGTTATTTTACCCGCGAGCAGTTGGGAGCCTACACTGCTGAACTTTATCCCGATATTCCGGTTAATCAGCTAATTAGCGATGATTGTCTGTTTATAAATGCCCGACTGCTACCCAGCGAAAAGCTACTTGATTTTATAAGAACCTTAAAAACGGACACCTTGATGTATTCTGGCGAAAACGTTGCGGCTGCATTTCTAAAAGCCTCCAGCCTGCATTTGCTGGCAGAAGATGATGAAGGCTTGCTTGTTTTTCCGGAAAAAGGAGAGCTACCAACGGTTAATCTTACTGAAGGTTCAACGATGGTTCAATATTCGTGGGATTTGGTGGCGAATAATGCCAAGGAAATTATCAACGATTTTGCACTGAGCCCAGGAATAGGCTTTTGCGATGGGCTTGTTCATGAAGGTGCATTTTTAGTAAATCCTGAGCGCATATTTATAGCCACAGGTGCTGTGCTATATCCCGGAGTGGTAATCATTGCCGAAGAAGGTCCGGTGTATATTGGCCGCAATGCCAAAATTATGCCCAATGCGGTTATAGAAGGCCCTGCGTTTATTGGCGACAACAGCGTTGTTAAAATTGGGGCAAAAATATATGAAGGAACCTCTATTGGCGAGGTTTGCAAGGTTGGTGGAGAGGTTGAATGTAGCATAATCCACTCATTTTCTAATAAGCAACATGATGGTTTTTTGGGGCATTCCTATCTGGGCCAATGGGTAAACCTGGGCGCTGACACCAACAACTCCGATCTTAAAAACAATTATGGCAGCATACGCTCGTATGCCGATGGCATAGAGATAGACACAGGCTTAAAGTTTGTGGGATTAACCATGGGCGACCACTCCAAAACGGGTATCAACACCATGATTAATACGGGTACGGTGGCAGGCATTATGTGCAATATTTTCGGGGCCGACTTCCCTCCTAAAAACATTCCTGATTTTTCGTGGGGCGGGGCCGCGGGCTTTGAAACCTACCAAATTGACAAAGCGCTTGATGTGGCACG
>CAZKHA010000208.1:0-5703 GCA_964552325.1 uncultured Bacteroidales bacterium | reverse complement strand
AACCCAAGACCCCATCCTTAAAAGGGATGTGCTCTACCTGCTGAGCTACATAGTCTCCCGTTTGATTTGGAGGTGCAAAATTACAGTTTTTATAATCCCTAGCAAATTTTTTTTTGATAAAGTGTAAAAAAAAGTTGTATAATCCTGAATATTATCAATTTAGAATGATGTTAATCAATACCCTCTATGCTTCCTTTGCCTACACGCACAATAATAATCTCATCATCCGTACAGTCAAGAACGGTAGATGGTTCGTTGTCGCCATACCCAGCATCTATCACTAAATCAACTTTTTCTGCATATTTTTCGTGAATTAGCTCCGGATCGGTTATGTACTCAATTATCTCATCATCATCATGAACCGATGTAGAGGCAATTGGATGCCCAAGTTCTTTTACCAGCGCACGTGCTATCGAATTATCTGGTACTCGTATGCCGATGGTTTTTTTTGAACTTTGGAATATCTTAGGAACGTTTGAGTTAGCATTCAAAATAAATGTGTAAGGGCCAGGCAATACCCTTTTCATAAGTTTAAAAACATGGTTGGTTATAGGTTTGCTGTAATCTGATAATTGGCTGAGGTCATGGCAAATAAGCGAAAAGTTTGCCTTTTCGGGTTTCACACCCTTTAACCGGGCCATACGCTCCAAGGCTTTTGAGCTGGCAATATCGCATCCAATGGCATACACCGTATCGGTAGGATAAATTATAAGTCCTCCTTTTGAAAGCACATCAACAGCAGCACGAATGTGCCGGTCGTTGGGGTTTTCTGGAAATATTCTGATAAGCATGAAGTAGATTCTAAACAGCAAAATTACAAATAGTTTGTGTGTTTTAAGCCATTCAATTTTAGGCATCCAAATTATTGTTTGCCAACTACCTTAATCGAAAAGCCTAATTTTGGATGGGTTCCACCGGAAATTTCGTCCAATGTTCGTACTTGCTGCCAAAGCTTTCAACGGCTTTTTTCCAAAGCTCATTGGGCAGGTTTTGTAGTATAAAAGTGGTACTTCCCTTGCCAACTAACCACGAATTCCGTTTTAGTTCTTCCTCAAGTTGATGGGGCGACCAACCTGCGTATCCTAAATAAAACCGGATGTGATCAGGGGTAAGTACACCCGCTGCAATCAGTCCTTTTATTTGGTTTATATTCCCTCCCCAATACAGCCCGTCTAGTATTTTTATACTGCCTTCTATCTCATTACCAAGTGTATGTGTAAAAAATATTCGATCGTTACTTACTGGTCCCCCCAAGTGAATGGGCGCCGCAAAACCCTTAATATCTGTATGTACATCTTGAATTTTTAACTTCAAGGGCTTGTTTATTATAATTCCAAAACTTCCCTCATCCGAATGATCTGCCAAAAGCACTACGGATCGCTTAAAGTAATAATCGTTCATAAAAGGCTCCGCAACCAAAATCTTGCCAGGAGCTGGCTTGATATTGTTGTACTTAATATTCAAGATGTTTCTTAAATTGGTCATACAATCATCCAATAAACTGAATATTTGGCTAATTTTGAAGCCTAAAATCCATTTTACAAAAATAATACCATCTTACCATATATGCATCATTATCAGGAAAAATTTGATGATTTGCGATTGAAGTATCCTGTTTTTGTGTTCGAAGATTTTGAATATACCTTCCATCAAAACAAGCTTATAGCGAATTACAGTTTTACTATTGGCACAACCTTAGCATTTCATCCGGTACTCGAAATCCAGCTTCCGGCTGGTTCTATTACTCCAACGAACAATAATTCGTTAATCCGGAATTTGGTGTTCCATATGGGAATGATTGAACTGATAAGCTACTGGAAATGCGCATGCCCCCCACTAGTACTGATTAAACCCGGCTATCTTTCGAGTGCACAAATTGAATGGTGGAAGAAGTTGTATTTTAATGGATTGGGTGAGTTTTTTTATCTAAATGGTATTCAGGCTAACCTCATTGATTTTATGCAAATTACGTGCGCTAATGCCGAAATTTTGCCGGTTGAGCCTGTTGAACTTAATCCAGGTTACCTGGTACCAATTGGAGGAGGAAAAGATTCGGTGATTACGCTGGAGTTGTTAAAAAAGACAGGCCAAAAGTGCGTACCGTTTATTGTTAACCCGAGAGGAGCAACCCTGGATTGTGTAACTACTGCTGGTTATTTAACTCCCGAAATCATCACCATGAAAAGGGTAATAGATCCAGAGCTGTTGAAGCTTAATGATATAGGCTATTTGAATGGGCATACACCTTTTTCGGCAATGCTGGCCTTTTCAAGTATCACGGTTGCAGTTATGAGTGGATATGAATCAATCGCCCTTTCGAACGAAGCCAGTGCAAACGAAAGCACTGTACCCAATAGTACGATAAATCACCAATACTCTAAATCGTTTGAGTTCGAGGCCGATTTCAGGAAGTATTACCAAACTTACATTACCCCTTCGGTAAACTATTTTAGCTTTTTGCGACCACTCAACGAGCTCCAGATTGCCAGCTTATTTGCCACTTTCCCCCAATACCACTCCGTTTTCAGGAGTTGCAATGTTGGCAGTAAAACTGATTCATGGTGTGGAAAGTGTCCAAAATGCTTGTTTGTTTACACGATGTTAAGCCCATTTTTGCCCTTAACTGTTGTTTCGCGTATATTTAATAAAGATTTATTTAGCGATACAAACTTGATTACGTATCTGGATGAACTAACTGGTAGTTCAGAAGTAAAGCCTTTTGAATGTGTTGGAACCCTTGATGAAGTAAAAGCCGCATTAGCATTTACAGCACAACGTGATGATTATAAGAATCTACCATTGATTGTGCATTACACTAAGAGCCATAGTTCTTATTCGGTGGATAGCTTTTGGACCTTGTTGAAAGATTTTAACAAGGAACATTACCTTAGTCCTGCTGAAGAACAACTTTTAACGGAGGCCATCTATGTTTAAACCTTTGGAAGATATTATTTTAGGCAAAAAAATCCTCATTCTTGGTTTTGGACGCGAAGGAAAAGCATTGTTTGCATTCCTTCGAAAAAAATATCCCAAGCAGGTTATTTGGATTGCCGACAGAAACGTTGACCTCAAAGCTATTCAATTGATTGACCCCAGTTTTGATAATCAGATAATTTTTGGTGATAGGTATTTGGATAATTTGAGGGACTTTGAATTGGTGGTTAAAACACCCGGTATTCCATTAACTGCCATCGAAGGCAAAATGGATATGACCAAGCTCACATCCCAAACCAATTTGTTCTTAAAACTATTTCGAAATCAAGTTATTGGAATTACTGGGACTAAGGGGAAGAGCACCACTAGTAGCCTTATTTACCATATTATTAAACAATTTACAGATAATGTTGTATTGGTTGGGAATATTGGAGTACCGCCTTTTGAAGTGATTGAACAGCTGAACCCTAGCACCAAGATTGTTTTTGAGCTGTCATCGCATCAGCTTGAAAGCGTGGATGTATCTCCTCATATTTCGATTTTACTTAACATCTATCAAGAGCACCTCGACCATTACAAATCGTTTTTCGACTATCAAAAGGCTAAATATAAGATTGCACAATTCCAACTACCAGGCGATTACTTTATATATAATAATGAAGACGAGCGAATAGCGGAATTAATGCGGATGATGCCCCTGAAATCAACTGCTTTAGGATTTGGTTATGGATACCATACCACAAGTTCGGCTTGGTTTGAAAAGGAGGATGCCATAATTAAACCACAGATTGATGCAGTTCCTTTAACTATCCACAAAACCACGGGGATTCAGCTAAAAGGGAATCACAATTTATTAAATGCAATGGCAGCCGTGTTGGCCGTAAAAACCCTTGGCATACCCGACCAGTTGGTTTTAAAAGCTGTTGCGAGCTTTAAAGGGCTCGAGCACCGTATTGAATATGTGGGGTGCTATAGCCAACGGCACTTTTATAATGATTCGATCTCAACAATACCCGAATCTAGTATGCTGGCTATAAAAGCGTTAGGGAGAGTAGATACGCTTATACTTGGGGGTAAGGATAGAGGTATAGATTATGACCCTTTAGTACAACATTTGATTCACAACCCAATTCAAGGTCTTGTATTTACTGGCAATGCAGGCCAACGCATGATGGACCATTTGCAAGAAGCAGGTTATAAAGGTCTTATGTTGTTTTTTCAGGAATTTGATGCTATGGTTGAGTATGCAAAATCAATTACCCCAATTGATGGAGTATGCCTTTTATCACCTGCAGCATCAAGTTACGATAGGTTTATCAACTTTGAAGAACGTGGTAAGCGGTTTAAGATGTTGGTATCTGTGTAGTTATAAGTTTTTTAATAAAAAGTCCTTAATTAAAGGTTCAGCCATTTTTACCGTACTCATAGCCCATCCAAGTTTAATATCAATTAATTCGTTCTGGCTGAGGTGAAAGTTGATTTTTGATGAACGCAGCCTTTCTGAAAGTTGATACAAGCTAATTGCCGCCGAAACCGAAATGTTAAAACTTTCCGTAAAGCCAAACATTGGAATCTTAACAAAGGCATCTGCATTTGCTAGCGAATACTCGCTAAGTCCTTCTAATTCAGTTCCAAATACGAGTGCTGTTTTTTCTTCTAATGGAAGTTCGTTAATTAAGCAATCATCTTTATGCGGACTTGTGGCAACAATGCGGTAACCCTTGGCGCGTAGGGCTTTAAAAGTGCTAGGTGTATCAGAATACGTATGAATGCTAAGCCATTTCGATGCGCCTAAGGCTATATCGGGATTAACTATGTATCGGTTTTTTTGCTCGATGATATGAACATCCTGTATGCCAAAACAATCGCATGTCCTTAGCACTGCACTCGCATTATGGGGTTGAAAAATGTCTTCTAAAACGAGTGTAAGATGCCGAGTGCGATGTTGCAGGATTTCAGCAAACTTTTGTTTTTTGTTATCCGAAACAAACTCCAGCAAGTAGTTCAGCAATTGCTCTTTCTTTGCAGCATCTAGGCTTTGAAAAGCGTTCATGTTGGGTTGGAAAATTTTGGCAAATATCCGAAATTAAGTCCAATGGCCGAACAAAACTTGAGAATCCAAACTAAAGGGGCTGATTAGCTAAATATTGGATAAAATGTTGTGGTATTCTTTCTCCGTTTGTTGTACATTACCCATCAAAATCTTAAATTTCGTTTTCAACTGCTTTTTTGGTGTAATTCCGCTGGTAATTAAATCGTTAGAGTAGAGTTTGTAAGTATTAAGCTATGTAATTGTTAACAATCGGCTATTAGTTTGGTATTTGCAGTGGTGCTGTCCCAACTTTTTTATGCCAAAGATGTTTATATGGTACAAAACTTTATAATCATGCTAAAAATCCATTATACCTTTTTTATTGCAAGTATCTTCGTACTTGCTTCATTGCAAGCCTTGGCACAGGGTTCAACTGATTGGAAACCGTTGTTTTCAAAACTTTCCGAAAGCAGTTTAACGCCTAAGTCTGGTCAATTGCCCTTACCATATTCGTATGATGCCTTGTCTCCTTATATTGATGCCAAAACCATGGAGATACATTATTCTAAGCACCATGCTGCTTACACCAAGAACATGAATGATGCCGCAAACAATACTGATTTTGCCAATAAATCTGTTTTTGAGGTTTTTAACCAAATGGAAAAGTATTCTGTGGTGTTACGTAACAATGCCGGAGGTTTTTACAACCATCTACTATTTTGGGCTATAATGTCTCC
>CAZKHA010000207.1:0-5749 GCA_964552325.1 uncultured Bacteroidales bacterium | reverse complement strand
AAGCAACCGACCCGAATAAATTGTTTGATTTACAGGATGCTTTGGACAATTACCAAGTTTATACAAAAGACCAAGTAGTTGGATTTTCGGATAAGATATTAGCAAACGTTACGGTTGACCAGCTACATGCAATGCTGGACAATTCAACAACCATATTTAGAAATGATTTAACCGAGGAACAACAAGCTGATTTTAGGGCAAAAGTAAAAACCTATGTTCGCTTATATATTTTCCTTTCTCAAATTGTGCCGTTTGAAAATCCATATTTAGAAAGGCTTTACATTTTCCTTAATCACTTGCAAAACAAATTAGGTGGCGAAACGCCAATTGATTTGGCACAAGGAATTTTGGATAATATCGACATGGATAGTTACCGTTTACAATTGGAAGCAACAACTGACATTTTAATGGAACAAGGCGAAGATTTAAAGCCAATTCCAACCGATATGCGAGGCGGAACTAACCAACCTGAGATTGACAAGCTTTCAAACATTCTGCAAACTTTTAACGACCGTTATGGAACACAATTCGAAGATGTGGACAAGGTTAGACAAATGGCTGAAAGCGTTGCAAATGATGTTGCAAAAAATCAAGAGCTAATTACTTCAATAAAATATTCAGACGACCAAAACGCAAGGATAACAAGTGATAAAATTGTTGGAGAAGAATTGCTAAAACACATAACAACAAACTTTGACCTTTATAAATTGTACTCTGACAATAAGGAATTTAGAGAGGACTTTTCAGCTATGATGTTTGGTATGGTTAAAGAGATATTTAATAGAGGAATTCATGCACGATAGCCCCACGCTTCGTAGTCAAGCACATTGGCTGGTCGCACCAGCCAACGCTAAGACCAAAACCTGCAAAAGAGCTTGCCTACCCAAACGCACGGAAGCCAGTAAGATGCAGCAAAAATGAAAATAAATTAACGAGAAAAATGAACAACGAAACGCTAACAAGCGGTATAAAACATTGGGGTTTAAGTGGTTATTCGAGCGTTCTGCCCCGCATCAAGTTTGGTGTAACTGGACAGGATAGTTGCCCACAATCGCCAATGATTTCATACTGCCAACCGTTAGCACACATTATAAAAAATGAAACCATAACTTAAAAATAATTTAAAATGTTAAGTAAGTAC
This sequence comes from uncultured Bacteroidales bacterium, assembly GCA_964552325.1. Taxonomy (GTDB): domain Bacteria; phylum Bacteroidota; class Bacteroidia; order Bacteroidales; family TTA-H9; genus CAZKCK01. The sequence continues at coordinate 4,608 of CAZKHA010000207.1, read as the reverse complement.
CAACAACTGGAAATATGTAAACAATGTGAAAAGAGAAAATACGATATGTCTGTTGGCATTTTTTGTTCGTTAACTGGTAAAAAGCCTGAGTTTTACATTCTTGTCCAAGTTTTATAAAAGACGAAACAGTAAAAATTAAAGAGGTAAATGACGAATACTTGCTATTGGATAAGGATTTAAAAAATAAATTGCCGGAACATTTGTATTATGATTTAGTATTATCACAGAACCTAACTTCAGCGATTATTTTTGGCTCCGTTGCGTCTGTATTTTCAGCAATTCTTTGGGCAATATTTACTTTGGTAACAGGATTTCAACTAGGGCTTATGTCACTTGCTGTTGGGGCTATAGTAGGATTTACAGTTCGATTTGCAGGGAAAGGAATATCAACGAAATTTGGTCTAATGGGAGCAGTACTTTCGCTAATAGGTTGCCTGCTTGGTAATATCTTAAGTATTACTCAAATAGTGGCAGCAAATAACAATTTAAATTTTTGGGACTTATTATTCTCCCTAAATATAAAAACTATATTTTTAATGCTGGTTGATTGGTTTGATCTGGTTGATATTATTCTTTACAGTCTTGCTATTATCGAAGGATATAGATTCTCCTTAGTGCAAATTACAGAAAAAAAGATGAAAGAACTATTAAATAGGAATTCTTGAATGATTGCATGTGCTGTCAAAAAGGGCTTAAACGCACGCCGTAGTAAGGCAACATAAGTAAAGCCAGCTTCTTTATTGCCTGCTGCCCTGCCTGACGACTGCGCGTAGGCTTTAGTTTAAGTCAGGGGTGTCTGGGTTAATACCTTAAGTATAAGAGACATCTCTATTTTATCGAAACCACAACAATTAGCCAAGCACCTTTACCCGGATTTTAATACTGCTGGTTTTTACGTGCAACCACAGTATGCAATACTACATGAATCTATAACCCAGTTGAGAAGCACATGTATAGAATAATCAAAAGCAATACTCATATACAGCCGGCACGAGCGTACATGCCAAACCATTGCCACTAAACCGAATCCGTTTCCGCAAATACGAGGGCTTGGTAAGTGTAGAGCTCGGCATTGCGCCATCCATCCCAGCCAAGTCCTGCCTTATCGGCGCTGCAATGGCCCAGAAATTCTTCCAGGGTCCAGCCGGTGTTTGTAGCCACTTGCGGCAAAAACGTGCCCGAATGACCACCTTTTTTAATGTAAATGCCGTCGCGGCCCAGCACAAGTTGTTTGGTGTCGTTCAGGCGTTGCATGGGCGTGAGTACCGATAGCTCGATTTCTACGTTCTCCAATTCATCCAGTTTTAGTGGGTCGAAGCGTGTATCTTCGAAGGCCGCAGCCAAGGCCATATCGTACACGGTTTGGTACAAGGGCTTTGATGTGCTAAACCGCCCAATGCAACCGCGCAGTTTCCCGTGCTTATGCAGCGATACAAATGCACCACACGGCCTTAGCAAGTTCGGGCTATTTGAATCGGGCTTGGGAGGATTTGCTGGTTGATGTTGAAGCTTGCACTTGATGGCGTTTCGTGCAAGTTTGAGCAATTCCTGTTTTTCGTGGGCCTGTAGTGTAAAGGCTTCGGCAGCTGCATCCTCATACAGCATAATGCTATGGTAACCAACCACGCGTTTTGTGTCGCCATACACGCTTGCACTCGAGTTTTGATACTGTAGATGCTGCATTTTTAATCCCGCACGGCCCTTTGCCAATTCAAGCAAGAGGCTCACAGCCGAGGCACCGCATAAGGAGGTCAACAAGCCAGGTATATGTTGGTTTTGGTTATGGGTAAGTTGTTGGTCAAGCTTTTTGAGGTCCATGCTCAAGATAGCTTCCAGCGTTTTATTATCCACAGCTTGTGCATCTTGGTGGTTTGGGTAATGCGAAAAATCGGTGGAGATAACAAACAAATTCTTGCTGTTGAACCAGGGTTGTAATGCAAGTGCAATTTCTTGAATAGCATTGGGGGCATTGCTGCCCAGTAAGAGGGGAACTATCTGAAAATCCTTTTTAAGTTTAAATTGCAAAAACGGTAGTTGAACTTCCAGGCTATGTTCAAGGCTTTCGGCCGATTTATGCTGGCTGAAGTGCGGATTGGAATGGATGAGCTTGGTGGCCAATACGTTGTTTACCTTAACCTTGCCCAATGGAGTTTCGTAATAATCAGCAACACTGATGCATGCACCTCCAAAGCTATACCGATGACTCGCCCCGATTATAAATATGTTTTCGAAGGAGCAGCTTTCATCAAGTTGATTATAAGCCGAAGCGGCCACCAATCCCGAAAAAACATAGCCTGCGTGGGGCACAATAAGCGCTCGTACGGGTAAAGCTTTCGAAGCAACAGCCTTTCTGAAGTGTCCGTCAAGTTCCAGTTTCAACTGGTTTGGATCGTCAGGATAAAACTGCCCGGCTACGGCGGGTTTTCGGATTTGAATTGTGTTCATAATAAGGCATTAAAAGATGGATGCGCAGCTTGGAAGAGCGTTATAAAAGTTTGAAGATCGTGCGAGGAATCATAGAAAAGGTATTCGAGTGGCTTCGCATAACTTATACACAAAATTAACAGATTTATATAACAAATTAGTCCAATATTTAGGGGGTTAACCCATTGGTTTACGATTAACTCACCCTAATATGCTGATTTATAAAAAGCAGGTCGGGAGTACTGAGTTTGCAAACTCCCTTTTTGCCTTGGACTTTTCTGCTAAAAAAAAAGTGCAAAACCATGGTAGGATTTGCACAATTGAATGATAGGTACGGTGTTTAAAACTTAGAATTTATATACAAATCCGATTCCTAGCACTTGTTTAAATTGTGTGCGTGGGCCGGTATTCCCGTCTTTATCAGTAATGTTTATGTCGTGATCGTAAATAGAGTTTAAAACAATGTTGGTGCTCAGGTATTCGTTTACCTTCATAAGCAAAGCCATTTCAGCATCAATATCAATGTTTTGAGGGTTTTTTAAGTAATCCGAAAAAAGCTGCATCTTAAGTTGGAGGTTTACGTTTTTCCAGATGTCTTTTTTAAACATTAGTTTTACCGATGCCCCAAACTCGGTTTTTACATGCTTGCCTTTTTTGGTTACACTGCCTAACCCATCGTAAACAGGGGCATCCACACCATATGCTCCTGCGTTAACCAATGCAGTATCCGTAACAATGGTGAGCCTTCCGGTAAGGGGTGAGATAAAGGCGGAAAAATAATCCACGGGCTTGTAATCGAAACCGGTTCCAAGGAGTATGTATCCCGGAGCCAAGAAGTTGGATATCACTATGGAATCGCTCACTTTGTAGTTGTAGCCCTTGGCAAATTGCGTTTTAAAATTGAATAATACCGAAGCATCCCAATGTGAGGCTATTTTGTGGCCATATTTGGAATAGAAATCAATTTTATCGTCGGTTTTGCGAACCTTCAAATCGCCTTGCTTCGACAAGCCATAGGCAAGTGACAGGCCGTTTTCCCATGAGATTTTTTCTTTATTGTATTTGGCTATAAAGTTGAAATAGCCATTACCAGCTATCGAATTGTCGCCACCCGCTGCCCAGTTGGTGAGCGATACTTGCGAAACGGCAAGGCCAAGCTCGGTTGATTTGTTCCAGTTTTTGGGTGCTTCCTGCGCAGTGATAGAGGCCACTTGAAGCAGTAATAATGCAATAAGCGTAAATCTAAATGGTTTCATGATTGCCAAAGGTTTTAGGTTTGGCTTAGTAACACATTTTGTACGTATAGGTTCACCAATTCTGAATCTAATTAGTCAAATTGATGTGTTGCGTTTAATAGTTCAACACGGGATGTTTGGCCTCAGCTAATCTTCCAATTTTTCTTTATCTTTGCCCCTTTGTTTTGAAATATATTGTAAACAGTTGATATAATGGAAATTCCTGCAAAATTTGACCCTCAAACCACCGAAGATAAATGGTATTCGCACTGGAGCAAGCAAAATTATTTTCGTTCAGTTCCCGATGAGCGTGAGCCTTATTGTATTGTAATTCCACCGCCAAATGTAACGGGTGTGCTTCATATGGGGCATATGCTAAACAATACTATCCAAGACATCTTGGTTCGCAGGGCTCGCATGCAGGGCAAAAATGCGCTTTGGCTGCCGGGTACTGATCATGCATCCATTGCCACCGAAGCCAAGGTTGTGGCTAAATTAAAGGAGCAGGGCATCGAAAAATCAACACTCACACGCGAAGAATTTCTTAAACATGCCTGGGAATGGAAAGAAAAGCATGGTGGAATTATTCTCGAACAGCTTAAAAAACTGGGTGCTTCCTGCGATTGGGAACGCACACGCTTTACGATGGACCCCGTTCTCTACGACTCGGTAATTGATGTATTTATCGACCTTTACAACAAAGGGCTCATCTACAGGGGCGTACGCATGGTTAATTGGGATCCTCAAGCTTTAACCGCTTTGTCTGATGAAGAAGTTAACTACAAAGAAGTCAATTCAAAACTATATTATTTACGGTATCAAGTAGATGGAACCAGCGATGAATGGGTAACCATTGCCACCACACGGCCCGAAACCATTTTGGGCGATACGGCTGTTTGCGTTCATCCAGAAGACGAAAGATACCAAGCATTAGCCGGAAAAAGGGTTT
>CAZKHA010000206.1:0-5833 GCA_964552325.1 uncultured Bacteroidales bacterium | reverse complement strand
GTTTTTCCTAATGTACCAGAGTTATCGCAACTTGCGGTGGCTGTTGGTAACAAGGTATAGGTCAAACCACATGTGTTATTATCAGAACCTGCGCTAACAACTGGGGTGTCATAATAATAAATATTAACACTGGCTGTAGCTGTGCAAGGTCCGTTGGTTACGGTATATAAGAAAGTATAAGCTCCGCAAATGGTAACAGTTGCAACATCACCAGTAAAAGAAGCTGTGCCTGGGCCAGCAGTTTGTGTCCATGTTTTTCCTAAGGTACCACCGTTTAAGCAAGAAGCTGAACTACTTGGTACTAAGGTATAACTAAGGCCGCAAGTATTATCTGTTGAACCTGCGCTAACAGTTGGTGTATCGTAGAAATAAACGGTAGCTGTTTCAGAATCAGTACAGCCAGTTAAGCCGTTATAAGCATAGTAAGTAAAATCATAAGAGCCACATGAAGGTACGGTTACGCTATTACTAGTAGTAGTAACAGTTCCAGCACCAATATCATATGACCAATATTCAACCAAACTACCAGAAGTATTACAAGTTGAAGTTGCAGATGCGCTCAAGGTTGTTGAGAGACCACAAACATCGGGGTTTGAACCGAGGGTTACAACAGGGGCATCATATAAATGGGTAGTAGCAGTCATATCAACAGAACCGCATAAAGCAGTGCCATGATAGATTTCTAATTTAATATTGTGTGAACCACATGAAGCGAAGGTGTAATCGAAACTACCACTTCCGGTAGCACCATTTCCAAAACTGGTTAAGTTTGGTAAAGATCCACCTGAAGTCAAAGTACCATCAACATACCATCTTTCAGTATAACCTGATTGAGGGTAGCTTCCCATATTGTAAGAGTAGTTGAAAGTTTGGGTAGTACCGCAAGCACTGGTGTTACAAGTAAGTGTAACGGTTGGTTTGCTATAGAATCTCCAAGTGTTGATAGCTTGGTAATCGGGAGCAATGTCATCGGGCCATGAATAAGCCAAGATGTAAATACCAGGGCTAGGCACCGTAAAACTTGTAACGTTGCTACCTGCTCCTGTAGGATTTAAAAATGTGGCAACATTACCTGAAGGGTTCGATGACGAAATGGTTGTCCACATACCTTCATCAGGAAGATAAGTACAAGGATCAGGATAAGCTCCAATTAGGTTTGCCGTAGCCAGTCCTGTTGCGGTAGGGCCTGCGCCGAAACAGTAATTGGAAGCTGTTGATGACACTTCACAATCGGCAGCTCCACCAGGACCTTTGTTGTCAGAGATGTAACCATTGTTGATTAGGAGTGTGCTACCGCCTTGGGGGGCTGTAAAATTTAAGAAAGCATAATAACCTTCAGCAAGTTCAATAGTTCTAACCGTGGCATCATCCATGGCTTTAACTAATTCCTTGTCGTTGGTCACTTTTAGGGTCGCGCCCTTTTGCTGGGCATACGTGCTCACGGTGAAAGCCATTAAGAAGGCTGCTGTGAACAGATACAAAAGTAACTTTTTCATTTTCATAAAATTAGGGTTGAGTTAATATTTGTTTTTGTATGGGATTACTGCCTGGCCAAATCCAAAAGTCTGCAAAATGACTTCCGAACTTGTAGGCTCGAAGAGTACTAGGTGAAAAAACTACATAAGCATCACATTATCAAAATCTTATTTGACAAATCAAAGATTCTGATCAAGTGCAATTACATATGAAGCATTTTCACCACATCGTCAGTTTTAGTTAACATAATAGAATTGTTTACTCGAATAAATTCTTGTAAATCATAGATTTATATATTGGAAGATTCATGCGTCACGGATTTTCATGCCTTTGAATGTTTCTGATACAAGATCATTTATAAGGTATTTGATTACGAATTTAGAACCACAAACATACGAAATACTACGTCTGAAAACAAGTGTTTTTATTTAGAATGAGTAAAAATTAACGTTTTGTTCACATAAACTCTTAAAATTCTTATCACCTTAGAACGAAGATAAGAGCAAAAAGTTCCAAAAATTCGTAGTTTTAACAAATTCTTTACGATGGCTTCTATACCAATACAAGGTTTGCCTTACCACTATTGAGGGTGCAAAACTACAAAAAACCATCTAAGATTATTGCTTCCGGGCTTATTCGTCAAGCAAATGATTGTACATTTGCCTAAACTTGTAGGCTCTGTACAGCAACTAACTGCTGCACTCATTAACAGAGTATTAACGATACACATCCAATACAAAGTCTTATCTTGCTTCAAGCACACCCGTATCTATGGCTCGAAAAAACCCCCACACGCGTAATCGTTACATTATTATAGGTATCTTTATTACCCTCTTTTCGATTTTTGCCCTAAAACTGTTTTATGTTCAAGTTCTTAGCGATAAATACCGGCTACTTTCCGATAGCAATGTACGACGTATCCTTACCATTTTCCCAGCAAGGGGTATTATATATGATCGCAATGGGAAGAAAATCGTTTCAAATGAAGATGCTTATGACTTAATGGTAATACCGAGGCAAGTGATAAAACCAGATACAATGGCACTTTGCCAGCTATTAGAAATTGATAAACAAAGCTTTAAGCAACGACTTAAAAAAGCTAAAGAGTATTCTCCCTATAAAGCATCGGTGTTTCTTGAACAAATCTCCAGGCAATCGTTTGGCTTTTTACAAGAAAAACTCTTTCGTTTTCCGGGTTTCTTTGTACAGCCCCGTACCATCAGGCTTTACCCCTACCCCGTGGCTGCCCATGTACTTGGTTATGTGGGTGAAGTCAATCAAAACGATATCGATAAGGACAATTATTACCGTCAAGGGGATTACATTGGGAAAAGCGGGATAGAAAAATTTTACGAAAAAGAACTTAGGGGTATCAAGGGCGAAAAAATTGTGCTGGTAGATGTGTTTAACCGCGAAAAAGGCAGTTTTGAGGATGGCAAATTTGACAAGCCCCAGGTTGCTGGCAAAGATCTAGTAAGTACATTAGATATTGATTTGCAAATATATGGGGAAAGGTTGATGCAAAATAAGCGTGGGAGTATAGTTGCGATTGAGCCATCAACAGGCGAGATACTTGCATTGATTACAAGCCCAGCTTACGATCCCAACTTGCTTATTGGTAGGGTTCGCTCAAAAAATTACAGCGCCTTAAGCAAAGATCCATCAAAACCCTTGTTTAACCGTGCCACACAGGCTACTTATCCTCCGGGCTCAACCTTTAAATTAGTCAACGGTGCAATTGGACTCCAAACAGGTTCTATTACGCCCGAATCACGATTTCCATGTTCTGGAAAAGGTAGTTCGCCCATCAAATGCACGCACAGCCATTATTCGCCTCTTGAACTAATTGGAGCAATCGAGCAATCGTGCAACCCCTATTTTTGGGGTGTTTTCAGAACTACAATCGCACATGCTGGTGAAGGTGATATGCACAAAGGATTCAACACCTGGCGTAACCTGGTAATGAGCATGGGTTTTGGCAAATACTTTGAATCAGATTTGCCGAACCATTCAAAAGGCAATATCCCCAGTGAAAAATACTACGATAGGTACTATGGGCGAAATGGCTGGAAATCATTAACAATACGATCCTTAGCTATTGGACAGGGCGAAATTCTAATTACGCCCCTTCAACTGGCTAACCAAGCGGCTGTGTTGTCGAATAGGGGATTTTACTATCCTCCTCATGTTGTTAAAACAGTTGGCACAGGCGCCACTTCGTGGAAAAAAGAAGTTTGTTCGGTTGAGGCTAAAAACATTGAACCCATCATAACAGGGATGTACAACGTTTTTCAAGGGTCGCATGGCACCGCACGCTGGGCACAAATTGATAGCATTCACGCTTGTGGCAAAACCGGAACCGTACAAAACCCACATGGGAAAGATCATTCGTTATTTGTAGCGTTTGCCCCCGCCCAAAACCCAAAAATTGCTATCTCGGTGGTAATCGAAAACGCCGGTTATGGTTCCACCTGGGCTGTTCCGATAGCTTCGCTTATGATGGAGCTGTATTTAACAGGCAGTATCAAGCGAAAGGAGCTAGAAGAGAATATGATAAACGCAGATTTTTCGAGTATTAAACCAGAGCTAGAGAACTAATGCGCGACAAGAAAAACATTTTTCACAACACCGACAAAACGCTAATCTGGATTTATGCAATCTTGGTATTGGCGGGTTGGTTAAACATTTATGCTGCCGTGTATGATGAAAGCCATAAAAGCATCTTTGATTTTGCAGCAAACTACGGCAAACAACTGGTATGGATTGTAACTAGTGTGGTGTTAGTATTAGCTATCATGATGACTGATACTAAATTCTTTCCAGCATTTTCGTACCCCTTGTATGGTTTTGTAATTCTATTACTGATAGCGGTTATATTTATCGGCAAGGAGATAAGTGGTTCAAAATCATGGATACAGATTGGGGCATTTTCATTGCAACCTGCTGAATTCGCGAAGCTAGCCACCAGCTTGGCTTTGGCTTCATACCTAGGCAACCTAAACACCAAATTCGAGAACCTATCTACCAAATTTATAGCAGCTTTATTAATAGGAATACCGCCTATCATTATCATTGCCCAAAATGAAACCGGATCTGCACTTGTTTTTGCTGCCTTTATCTTCGTGCTTTTTAGGGAAGGATTATCAGGTATTATACTGATAATGGGTTTTATAGCAGCATTACTGTTTGTGCTTACACTTATCATCAACAAATTTATTGTTATTGGGATCGTTGCTTTGGGCTTGATAATCTATTGGTTTATCGAGCGAAGGTTTAAACTCTCGAAATGGATTCTTATTGGATCGTTTTTTGTCTGCTCAAGCTTTATTTACTCGGTTGACTATGCATTTGAAAGAGTATTGCAGCCCCATCAAAAAACACGTATCAATGTTCTGCTTGGCAAAGAAAAAGACCTCAAGGGGGCAGGATACAATGTCCATCAAAGTTTAATAGCCATTGGAAGTGGGGGATTCTGGGGTAAAGGTTATATGAAAGGAACCCAAACCAAGTACAATTATGTTCCGGAGCAAAGCACCGATTTTATTTTTTGCACCATAGGTGAAGAATGGGGCTTTATAGGTAGCGTGGTAATCATGGGGTTATACTTGCTCCTACTCATCCGGATTGTTCAACTTAGCGAGCGACAACGATCGGCATTTAGCCGAATTTATGGTTATTCGGTGGCGTCAATCTTATTCTTCCATGTAGCCATTAATATAGGGATGACGATAGGTTTGGCACCCGTTATTGGAATACCGCTACCCTTCATAAGCTATGGTGGCTCATCGCTGTGGGCTTTCAGTATGTTGTTGTTTATCTTTATTAAACTTGATTCTCACCGACAAGATTTGGTGTAGGGGGCTCGCTTCAAGTTTGCTAAACCTTTTAGCAAAACGCACTCCGTTATCCGCTTAGCATCTAAAAAGAAGTTGAGGTACAGACCTCACTTTGCGAACTAAAACCCTACAAGGTTAAAGAATACTAAATAATGATAAGTCAAAGGCTGCCTCTTGTAGCCTGATTAATTCACAAATCACCATCTAATATATTCTATTCAATTGTAAATGAGATTTCTCAGTTGCTGCGTTTCTTCGAAATGACTTAATTTCATGCTCACTCTCTTTTACCAAAGTATTAATATTCACGTCATTTCGGCCGGATGGAGAAATCTCTTTCAACTATTGAACTCATTTTTATAAATAATTCAGGTTAGAGCTTTAATTTGGCTCTTCTCTGTTTTATGTGGGTAAGCTCTTTTTTTAAGGGCTAAAAAACAGCCTAGGTTATTATGCCGTCCTTTTGGCTCCCTTCGACAAGCTCAGGGCAAGTTCCCCAAAAGGACCAAAAGTTCAAGGCT
>CAZKHA010000205.1:0-5851 GCA_964552325.1 uncultured Bacteroidales bacterium | reverse complement strand
CCTTGGTTTCTATTCAAAAAGAATGGGAGGGGCAGGCCTTAAAAGTGATGAATTCGTTATGGGGCGCCGGCCAGATGATGTTTAACAAGGTGATGGTGGTGGTAAACCATAATGTAAATGTGCATGATTATCAACAAGTTCTGGAGGAGCTGGCACGAAATGTTGATGTTGCGCGCGATGTGCATTTTTTTAGCGGTCCTGCCGATGTGCTCGACCACGCCATGCATACCTTTGCCTTTGGTGGAAAACTGGGCATTGATGCTACGCAAAAACCACAAGCTGCTCTGCATGATGTGCAGCCCCAAGAAGTTGAGAGCCTTTTGAAAAGCATGACTGAGCTGAGCAACTTTTCACTACACCTGATGCCACTAGGAATTTTGCTTTTAACCATTAGAAAGAGCAAACCCGGCCAAGTTAGGCAATTGCACCAGAAGCTGCTTAGCATTCCGGCTATTAAAGCATTTAAGGCCGTGGTTTATGCCGAAGATGTGGCCGATTTAAACGATTTCGCTTCCTTGGTTTGGCGGGTAGCTAACAATATAGATCCGGCACGCGATTGTTTTTTGGCGACCGACGGATTAGGAAACACCCTACCCTTGTTGGCCATTGATGGCACGCGGAAGTATGCGGCCTATGACGGCTTTGGCAGGTTATGGCCTAATATCGTTACCATGGATACGTCCACCATACACAGCATTGATAAAAAGTGGCCGCAATTGGGCTTAGGCCCCTTTATTCCCTCACCCTCACTAAAGTATATTAGCCAGCTATATGCTGGAGGGGCCGTGGCTGAGGAATAAAGGCTTTTTTGACTAGGGGGTTTCTTGTGCAGATGATTTGTTGAATACTGATGGAAATCTTTGTCTTCAGGCAAATTTGCATGCTATCCATTCAATTCCAATTCCCCAAGTATTTTGTTCACTTCTTCTTCGGTAGCGTGAAGCTTAGCCTTGCACACTTTAATGAGTTGTGTGGCCCGTTTTACTTTTAGCGAAAGTTCGTCAACACTTATGTCGCCTTGTTCAATTTCTTCTACTATCGTTTGCAACTCATTAAATGCTTCGGTGTATAAAATTGGCTTACTCATTTATTTCTATGGTTTTAATTAACAATACTTGTAATTTGTCCGTCATACAAAGTTGTTTCCACCCTATCACCTGCTAAAACTTGAGAGGATTGCCTAAGGGTTTTACCATTCAGGCGGGTAATGCTGTAGCCACGTTTCAATGTGTTGATGGGATCGAGCAGCTTAACTTGGTTTTGGGCATGATTAAGCTCCACGGCAAAGGATTTTAGGTTTGAACGGGTCTTAGAGGTCAATTGTTTTTCGGTGAACTGCAGTTGCTGAAGATTGGACATCAGGTTTTTGTGGGTGATAGTTTTAAGCAGTTTGGTTTCGCTTTGCAAATGGTTTTTTGCCTGGCTTAAAAACCTGGTTGCTAATTCACCGATGCGAGACTGGGCTTTTTGAATGGGGACCGAGAAATTGTGGAGCTTTTGTATCAGAAATTCAGCGGTTTGGGCGGGAACAATGGTATTGGTGTGTGCCACCATCTCCGCCACTGTGAGGTTCGTTGAATGGCCAATACCTGTAAGGACTGGCAAGGGGCTTAATGCGATTGTTTTGGCCAAATCGTAATGGTTGTAAACGGTAAGCCCAACGTCCCCACCACCGCCCCTTATGATAGCTACTGCATCAAAATGGTGTTTTACACTGGCTATGCGCTTTAGCTGCTTAATCAATGTATCAAGGGCTTGATCGCCTTGTAGCAGCGAGGGGAACAGCATATAGAAAAAGCAGTAATTCCAAGGGTTGTGGTCGAGTACCGATTTAAAATCGGCATAGCCCTTACTGGTTTCAACCGAAATTACGGCTATGCGTTGTGGCAAAAGCGAGAGGCTGAGGGTTTTGTTGCGGTTAAACAAACCTTCCTCAATCATCCGTTGAATACAGGCTTGTTTCTCCCGTTCCAGATCGCCCAAGGTAAAGGCAGGATCAATATCCAATATCCGCAGGGCCAGACCGTGAACAGGGTCAAAAGCAATCCGGGCTTGAAAAAGAATTTTTATTCCGTCTTTTAATGGTTCTTTTAGTGTATTTAGAAATCGGGCATTTATTCGATTAAAATCGTCTTTCCAAAGGTATGCCCTAAGCTGTGCAACAAGTTTACCTTCTTGTTTATCAACTAAATCAGGGTAGCAATGGCCAGATTGCTTGTAAAAGTTAAGCTTGTTAAGTTCGGCTTTTACCCAAAACGCACTCGTGTAGCGGGCCTCCAATGTTTTTTGGATGCTGAGCGCCACCTCTGCAAGGCTAAAAACGGTTTTGTCGTTCAGGTGTTCGGGCATTGCTTGCGTAGCATTAAGTCTGTTTTACTTGGAACTGGGCAGGAATTTTTTCGCTAATTCATCATAAATCATCAGCTTTGAATTGGGCCTGCCATCTTTGTCAAACACCTGATCCCAAGTGTTTAAGGGCTCCCAGATAAAGGTTCCTGTGCCCATATCGTCAGGCAAGGTAAAAGCTTCCTGGTTTACTTCGGTTTTCATATGCGAATATTCCACCACATTGATGGGCTTATGATAACGTTGGATGAGTAGATTCATGTTGTACCGTAAATCGCCCAAGGTGCCGTGCCAACGGGGGTAGTAGGATAGCCCGATCAAATCGCAATCAACGCCCCGGCTAAACATATTATCGAACCAGAAAACGCTTTCGTCGTGCTGGCCACCCAAGGCCACATGCAACATAATCAAGATGTTGGGATCCGCTTTTTTCACTCCTTCAATGCCGGCTTTTAGCAAGGTGGCAAGGTTGTCGGCATTGCCAATATGACCTTCGGGCCACACCATGCCATGGTTAATCTCATTGCCAACCTGTACCATATCAGGGGTTGTGCCTTGTTCGGCCAGTTCTCGAATAACCATGTGCGTGTAATCTTTCAGGGCTTGGCTCAGTTGGGGCATTTGCATTCCCTCCCAGGCCTTAGGCTTAAACTGTTGTTGCGGATCGGCCCAATAATCGCTATAATGAAAGTCGAGAAGGAGCTTTAATCCGGCATCCTTCACGCGTTTGGCCAATGCCAGCGTATGGTTCAGGTCGCAGAAGCCCTCGTTTGGTGAATAACCTTTTGCGTGTGCGGGATCAACAAATACACGCAAGCGAATGTAGTTAAACCCATGATCCTTTAGGATTTGTATGGCATCTTTTTCCTCTCCATTATCCTGAAATTTTATTCCCTTGTGTTCAAGTTGTGGCAAAAACGAAATGTCGGCGCCCAAAATCTTGCCGATCCGTTCTGATATCCCGGGCTTAACAGCAGGGCTTATCACCACATCCATGGGTTTTGTTGGATATATGGGTTTTATGCTGTGGATCTCGGTACCAGCTTTCCATAAGCCTTCTGAAGTTGCTTCAAGTTTTAGCTTGTCAGGGGTTGTGCCAGCCTGCAAAATTAGTTGGCATTTGCCGTTAAACAAGCTCCGGCTCCACTTGCCTGGCTCACATTGGTCGGGCTCATGGCTGCTGGGGTCTCCATTGCCAACGCCAATAATTTGCCCATCACCACTTAAACTAAAATTTATAAGGTTGTTGGCATCAGGTACTTCCCGTCCTTGGTTGTCGATGGCCGATATATTGATAACCGATACGTCTTTTCCATCGGCAAATAAGGTAGTTTTTGAGGGATAGACCACCAACTCAAAGGCAGGACCAGTGGTTTCAATGGATTGTTGGAATTCGCGCTGGCCTTTAAAGCCAATGGCCTGCAGTTTTCCAGGTTCATAGGGCACATCCCATTTTAAATGGCTGTTGCGAGCCATCGGTTTTGTACCCAAGCTTTTGCCGTTGAGCAACAATTCAACCTTGTCGGCATTGGAATTTACCCACACTTGTATGGGCTTGCCTTCGCTGCCCGTCCAATTCCAATGTGGCGAAATGTGCAGCACATCCTCATCCTTCCACCACGATTGGTAGTAATAGTAAATGTTTTTTGGAAACCCGCACATATCCATAATCCCGAAATGGGAGTTGATATTCGGCCAATGGTAGGGAGTAGGCTCGCCGCGGTAATCAAAGCCAGTCCAAACAAATCCACCTGACATCCACGGGTTTTCGGCGGCTATGGGCCACCAGTCTTCGGCCTTTGATGCCCACCATGGAGCAGTTATATCCTGGTCAGGAACATAACAACGGATGCTGTCTTTTACATAAATGCCACGGGTAGTAACGGTACTGCCCATTTCGGTGCCGATGATAGCTTGGGTTGGATGGTCGTTATGATAATCAAGCAAAGCTTTGTGGCGGTAATTGAAGCCGCGTACGGGTATTACCTCGTTAATGCCTTCAAATTCGTTGGCCAGATCGGCGGCATAGGTGCAAGTACGGCTTGGGTCGAGTTCTTTAACCTGTGCTATGGCATTTAAAGCCAATCTTTTACCAATACCCGTTTTTTGAACATACCCTTCCTCATTGCCAATTGACCACATGAAAATAGATGGATGGTTGCGGTCGCGCCGAATGAGGTTGCGTAGCTGGTTGGTGTATTCGGGACTGGAATTTAGCAAGCGTGTTTCATCCATCACCAGAATGCCCAGGCTATCGCATGCATCCAGTAATTCAGGGGCAGGGGGATTGTGGCTGCTACGGTAAGCATTTACGCCTAACTGTTTGAGGAGGTTTAAGCGGTATATATTCAAATAATCGGGCAATGCCGATCCAAGGCCGGCATGATCCTGATGGCAATTCACGCCTTTGAGTTTTATGGGTTTACCATTCAATAACAGGCCTTTATCGGCAGTCATGCTGAATGTGCGAACACCAAATGGGGTTGTGAGCTTATCAATAATTTGTTGCCCTTGTTTTAAAACGACTGTTAAGCGGTACAGGTAGGGATCTTCGAGCGACCAAAGCCGCGGTTGAGAGATTTGTACGTTTTGAAGCACCGTTTTGGTTTCGTTCAGGCCCAATACTGTTTGAGATTCTATTGATTTAGCAATCCGTTTCCCAGTCCTGTCAGTAATCCAACACTCAACAGTACAGTTTGTTGCAGCTAGAGTCTGGTTTTGAATCTGGATTTCAGCCGTAATATCGGCTTGGCTTGGATTTACTATGGTCTGGATAAATAGTCCATCCTGTAGCAAATGCAAATCATGGTATTGCAACAACCATACGTGTCGGTAAATTCCGGCTCCTTCGTAAAACCAGCCTTCGTATTGGGTTGCATCTACCCGTACTACCACCACATTGGGTTTGCGGTAGTATAAATAATCGGTTATGTCGATGTTGCAGCCCAGGTAACCACTGGTATTGTTTCCGGCAAAATATCCATTTACCCAAATTTGTGCATCCCTAAAGATACCATCAAACTGCAGCACAAAGCGTTGTCCTGAGTCGGCCTGGTTGACGTTAAACCACTTGCGGTACCAGCCTATGCTGGTTTCCGGGAACAAGCCGCCAACGGGTTTGTAACCATGCGCCATAACATCAAAGTTAGGCGAGTTTACAAATGGTAGTTCCACAGCCCAGTCGTGTGGCAAGTTTAAGCTACGCCAATCCGAATCATTGAACTTGGGATCGATGGCCGTGTTCTCGGCTTTGCCAGTTTTGGAGAAGATGTTGGCAATGCCATAGTTAAAATCCTTGCTGGCATTGGCAGCATGGCCAAGGTGGAATTTCCAGTTGGCATCGAAGCTGGTTTTAAGGCGTGGCGATTGTTGGGCAAATAGGCTTGGATTTGCAAGAAACAAGGTTATTATACTGGCCAACAAGAGATTATAAATGGTTTTCATGGTATTAAGGCGGGTATAAAGGGTATAAACAGTGGCTACAAATTTAAGGAATATGGTGGAA
>CAZKHA010000204.1:0-5950 GCA_964552325.1 uncultured Bacteroidales bacterium | reverse complement strand
GGATGAGGATGTGAGGATGGGAAAGGAAGCAACGGTTTTCTAATTTATTGCGTTTTCGGGGCAGATGGTCGGGCATTTGCGGCAATTATTGCATTTGGCGGTATCAATCAGTATTAGTCCATCGCGTTTATAAACAGCTTTTTGAGGGCATTTTTTGAGGCAATGCTCACAAAGCGTGCATTTAGCTACATCAACTTTGGGGCTGGGCTTTAAATGTTTATGTGTTGGTTGAGTCGTAGGATTTGAATTTTCGATTTCAATAATTTGCCCATCGCGGTACACATAAAAACTGGAACCACACAGGCTACACGTATTTAGTGCATTAAGCGTGATTGGGAGCAATTGCTGGCAGCTAGGGCATTGTACATCTTTCATACTAAATGGTTCCTTTAAAAGTGATGTCTATGTCAATCGGTAGTTTTTATATTCGCCAATACGCCATCCTGTATAGCGTTCTACCATATGCAAAAACCAGTTTTTTAGCCCAAAGTTCTTTTTGGTGGGATCGAAATCAAAATGCCAGTTTTTCTCCGCAATGCGTTGTAGCATGGGCAGGGGGTGGGTTTTGTTGAACAATACCAAGGAATCGATTTCGCCATAATCAAATGCATTGGTGTTTCCGGTTTTTTGTTCCACCCATTCATCGTCGTGCCAAAGTTTATGGAAAGCTTTTTGCTTTTCTTGCTGTTTCTCGGGCGATTTTACCCAGCCATAATGGTACATATAGGCTTTGGAGGCTTTTACCCGTATCAACCGGCCATTGTACCGGAATCCTTGTGCATCGCGAAAGGAGGTAACGGATGAATTGTTGCGTACAATCCGAACTTCTTTACGGTACCATCGGCGCGAATCGCCAACAAAATCATAGGAACCATAAAAATGCTTGTAATTGAGCAGTATGCCTTCAACTTTCGGATTGCTTATATATGTTTGCATATCGTTGAGGAGGCTGCCATGGTATTTTTCGTGCAAGACTTCATCGGCTTGGATATAAAAAGCCCAATCGCTTTCTTTATCAATCAGTTTAAAGGCTTTGTCGGTTTCAACGGCCAAAACGCGTCCACCTTTGCGCAGCGAATCGTCCCAAACTGAGTGGTGTATTTTGATTTTAGGTGAATCGATACGCTTAATCAAATCAACGGTATCATCATCCGAATTTCCAATCAAGACTATAAATTCGTCACAAATCGGCAGCACCGACTGGATGGCTTCCACAACGGGGTAGTCAAATTTAATGGCATTCCGAACGATGGTAAACCCGCTTACTCTCATAGGGCATCAAAAATACCGGTGTAGGTATGTGGGCTTAAAGCAAGCAATTCATTTTTAACACTATCCGCAACCGATAGCTGGGCAATAAATGCATGCAGCATGGCTTTATCGATGGGCTTGCTGGTCCTAGTGAGCTGTTTTAGCGCATCGTAGGGATTGGGATAGTTTTCGCGACGTAAAATGGTTTGAATGGCCTCGGCTACAACGGCCCAATTGTTCTCAAGGTCAAGCGCCAGTTTTTCTTCGTTTAATATCAGTTTGTTAAGGCCGTTTTTAAGAGAATTGAAGGCTATTAACGAATAAGCCAAAGGCAGGCCAATGTTTCGGGTAACCGTGCTGTCCGTTAAATCGCGTTGTAGCCTGCTAATGGGCAACTTAGCTGAAAGATGCTCAAATACTACATTGGCTAGGCCAAGGTTACCTTCGGCATTCTCGAAGTCGATGGGGTTAACCTTATGCGGCATGGCCGAGCTGCCAACCTCGTCTTTTTTAATCTTTTGCTTAAAATAATCCATCGAAATATAGGCCCAGATATCGCGGCTTAGGTCAATCAAAATGGTGTTGATGCGGCGTAGATTATCGAAGAGGGCAGCCAAATCATCGTAATGTTCAATTTGTGTGGTAGTTTGCTGCCGCTCAATGCCCAGCGAAGATTCAAGAAAGGTGTTGGCAAATTCAATCCAATCAATTTCGGGATAGGCCGTATAATGTGCGTTTAGATTGCCCGTGGCACCACCAAATTTACCCGAAATGGGTAAGTATTTAAGGGTTCGGATTTGTTTTTGGATGCGTTCAACAAACACAAAAAACTCTTTGCCGAGCAGGGTAGGTGAAGCGGGTTGCCCATGGGTGCGCGCAAGCATGGGAATTGCTTTCCAGTCAAAAGCTTTCTGTTTGAGGTCTTCTAAAACTTCTTCAAGCTCGGGAATAATGCATGCCTTTAGTGCATCGCCAAAGGCCATGGGCTGAGCGGTGTTGTTGATGTCTTGCGATGTAAGCCCAAAATGAATGAACTCTTTAAATGTTTCAAGGCCCAAAACATCAAATTTATCACGAATAAAGTATTCAACGGCTTTAACATCGTGGTTGGTAACCTTTTCGATGGCTTTTACCTGTTGTGCATCGTGGCTGTTAAAGTTTTGGTAAATAGAACGTAATACCGTGAAATGCTTGCGATCGAACGACTTTAATTGCGGAAGCGGGAGCCTACACAAGGCTATAAAATATTCAACTTCAACTTTTAGGCGATACTTAATAAGAGCTTCTTCCGAAAAATAGGCCGAAAGGACCTTGGTTTTTGCATAATACCGCCCATCGATGGGCGAAACAGCGTTTAAAGGGCTTAATTCCATGGTTTTGTGGATGCGTACATTTATGAGTGCAAATTTACGTTTATATGCTGTAACCTTCAAGAAATGGAGAAAGAATTTGGTTTGGAGGAGGAACAGCGTGAGGGATAGTAGCGGAAAGCCCGGAGCGTAGCGAGGACTTGAAGCGATAGCCCGACCCAAAGGGGCACGCCCAAAATAAAGATAAAGGTACCGGAATCTGTGATTTATAAGCCTTGTAAGGCAAAGGTGGTGACGGATTACTTGTTGTAAGGTGATGCTTTTTGCTTACTACGCCAATCAATTTCATACTTTTGTGGCAATTTTTTATAATAAATCTTCCTATGTCACTTTTAATTACCAATATAAAAGAGCTTGTGCAAATTGATGATGGTCAGCGCGTTTGGTCGGCCGGAAAAGCTATGGATACCCTTGAAACCCTAAAGGATGCCTGGCTTTTAGTAGAAGATGATACGATAAAGGCTTTTGGACGGATGGGAGATGAAGACTATCAATTAATTGTTTCACAGCCACTAACCCATCAGTTGCTTGATGCCAACCAAGGCATGGTTTTCCCTTCGTTTTGCGATTCGCACACGCATTTGGTGTATGCCGGAAGCCGTGAGTTGGAGTATGTGGATAAAATTAAAGGGCTTTCGTACGAAGAAATTGCCAAAAGGGGAGGAGGGATATTGAATTCGGCCAAAAAATTGGCTCAATATACCGAACAACAGTTGATTGATGAAGCCTTGCCTCGCTTGGAAGAGATAATTGCTTATGGTACAGGTGCCGTTGAGATTAAAAGCGGTTACGGTTTATCGACCCAAGATGAATTGAAGATGCTGCGGGTTATCAAAAAATTGAAAGAGCTGAGCCCTTTAACCATAAAATCGACTTTTTTGGGCGCCCATGCCGTGCCAGCCGATTACAAGGGACGGCAGGATGAATATGTTGATTTGATTTTAAATGAAATGATACCCTTGGTAGCCTCTGAGGATTTGGCTGATTATATAGATGTGTTCTGCGACCGTGGTTTCTTTACCGTTGAACAAACCGATCGGATTCTGATGGCAGGAATGAAATATGGGCTTCGACCAAAAATCCATGCCAACGAATTGGATTATTCGGGTGGAATACAGGTTGGGGTTAAATACAATGCGTTATCGGTTGACCATTTAGAATTTACGGGTCAAGAGGAAATAGAATGTTTGATGGGCAGCGAGACCATGCCAACGGTTTTGCCGGGCGCAGCCTTTTTCTTGAATATGGTGCATTCACCCGCACGAAAAATGATAGAAGCTGGCTTGCCTGTGGCATTTGCAAGCGATTTTAACCCAGGATCATCGCCTTCGGGCAATATGCAACTCATACTATCGATGGCTTGTATCAATTATAGGTTAACTCCCAATGAGGCCATTAATGCCACAACGCTAAACACGGCTTATGCTATGGGACTGAGTGACCAAGTCGGAAGCATTGCTATTGGTAAAAAAGCAAATGTGTTTATTACAAAGCCCATTTCAACACTCGAGTTTATGCCCTATGCATATGGTAGCAATAAGGTTAAGCATGTGATACTGAACGGAAAAGTTGTATTCTAATTCAACTAAGCCGCACAAAAGCTTTAGGCCGCTTAAAGCTTGGCCTAAACCTGCCTTTGCTTGTAAAAATATTGACAATTGCAGCGAAGTTTAATCGGGTTTACGGCCCAAGATGTCTTGTTTGGCAATGAGTGTTAGGGCATTCAATTTGTAATCAACAAGAACAATATAAGCTTTTGTTTCATAGAATCCACTCAGGGCCCTTGGTATGCTTGAAATTGTTGTGCCCAGGCTATCAACAAGGTATAAGCCCGTCTTATTAACCATAATCGATTGTTCGTTTAAGGAACAAATGGGATAATAAATATCGTTTAGGCCATAATAACGGTTAAAGTTTAAATCCTTGTCAAATTCGATGCTTACTCCGGCTTTAGCGGTTAAATAAAGGGTGTTCGACTTTTGATTCAAAGCTTTAAACCTGCCATCAGAATCTTTATACCAGCCTAAGTTATCCCTGAAACCAAAAATGCCTTTGGTTGAATAGTTGTCAATCACGTTTTCAACCACCTTGTATCCGTTCTTGGGATTATAACTTTGGATGCGGTTTTGTAGAATCAAATATAAGCTACCATACCAGGGAACATACATTGCTTCATTGACAAAATCAGTTTTTTCGCCAATTGGTTTTTCATAGCTTAGTTTACCCGTAAGCTTGTTGAATGCACGTAAACAAGCCCTGCCATAAAGTCCTCTTCCACTTTCGAAATGAGCAAAACCGCAATCGATTTGAATTAGAAGGCTATCAATTACTTGCAGATTGGAATGTGATACAGGTAAGTCGTCAAAATCCTTAAACCAAATTTTTTGGCCTGTGAAGAGGTTATAGCAAGCTAGCTCGTGAATAGTGGTACAATACACAAAACAACTATCATGCGCAATTTTGGAAGAAAGGTTCCAGAACTCACACATACCTCTTACATAAGGAGCCGGGAATATGTAGTTTTTTTGGTTGGATAGATAACCATAAAGGTTTGGGTTGCTGAAATAGTTTCCTATTGCAGTAGTTGCAAACGGACGATACCACAAGAGCCCTTTGTTTATGTGAAACACAGCCAAACCTTCGGCTATGATAGCGTAAAGCGAATCGTTTATAGGCTCAAAAGCTAACCAACCTTTATCAAAGTTGATGGAAGCGCTCCAGCGTATGCTTCCATTCTGCGCATCCACACACTTAAAATTTGGCAAAGCCTTGCCGAAAGTAGCCCTGTTTGGCCCATCACAAATCAAGAAAACCGCCTGTTTACGAAGAAACACATATCCATCGCTTGCTACTTGCCAAAGCACGCTATCGGTCATGGTTTTTCGTGCCACAATGCCTTTAGCGCCCAATTCATAAAGCAAACCATTCTGTATCAAGATGTCACCCGTTGTGCGCTTTGACTTGGCTCCCCAAACTTTTACCATGCTATCAGGTTTAAACACGGTAGTAAATATCTCACCCGTGTTGCCGTCGGTGTACTTGCCGCTCCTTACAATCAACAAATCGTTTAGCGAATCAACCTTAACATCCATAAGATCAGCTCTAAATGTGTGCTGTAAGCCTTTTATTGATTGCTTACTTTGGTTATTTATGCCGATGGTTAAAGTATCCGTTTTTTTGAGCTGTTCTTTTTGCGCAAATAGTTGATGAACAAAAAATAAAGAAAAGAATAGAAGGAGGTATTTCATGATTTTTGATTGAGATGTTTACAACCCTAATTGTATGCAAAATTATTAAAACCATTTTGATTCTCCTATAAAGTCTTTAAT
>CAZKHA010000203.1:0-5976 GCA_964552325.1 uncultured Bacteroidales bacterium | reverse complement strand
GGATCGTTGATAGTGCTAGCGGTATAAACCACATAAGGACCCGAAGCTGGCACAACGGTTAGTGAGCCGATGTGTGGCTTGCGGTTTTGCTTGGTAATCACCAGATAGGCTGTGCCAACATTGGAGATGGCGGGGAAGGTCAAATTAACAACACCGGTGGCACCAGCCATGGCAGTTGCCAGTTGAACCCCGTTCATCGAAAGGGCTACCAGGGCATTTTGCTCTGTGTTAACCGTTAACGTGGTCATGCCTACCAGCAAGGTGTTAACATAGTTGGCCGTAACAGCTTGGGGTATGCCAAAATAAACCATTAGCGAGGGATCACCCATAAGGTTGTACATCTCCCAATAATAGGCTTTTCGGGAGGAACTGGATTCTTCAACCGCCAAGTTTCCACCAACCAACATCTGGCCTTGGGTAACAAACCAACTTGTAGTGGGTTCGCCGTGGTCGTGAAAAGTAATATCATACGCCCCCAAATGATTGGCATCGTAGCTTGGGTTAAGCGAAACTGCCTTAAAGCCCACACCCCACCAATAATCTTCGTCCCAGTAAGAGTTGTTTGATGCCCCAATATAGCCAATAGCACCTTTGTTGGCGGCCCTGAGCAATTCTTCGCCAAAACAGTTTATATTATATGAATTTGATTGACAGCAGTTACCAACCATTAAGGGGTATTTGCTAGCATTCTGAAGACCAGCTATATTGGAAATTACAAAACTGGGATCGGCCCAGCCATCGGGCGAACAATGGGCAGTATAGTTGGCATAACCCACACCATTCGAAACATTGCTAATGATATTGGCCGAATAGTTTGCGCCAGAAGGCTCGGGTTGTAAATACGTATGCGAAAGGATGCCATGGGCGGCATTAAAGTAGTTGGTTGTTCCATAATTAATCTGGCCATTGCTATATGTTACGTAACCAGCATCGGCACCGGCCACCATGGTGGCTTCGCCAAGGTAAGCCTCTGTTGGGAACAGGTATTGTTCATATTCAAGGGTTTTGTCGATCTGGGGTTGCAATTGGGTGGTATTGGTGGCCGAAAACCTTCCGATGAAGACCTCTGGGATAAGGTTGCCGGTGTATTCGGCATAGTACAGATCAGATACATGGCTGCCAGCAGTGCCATTAAAGGCGGGTATTTGTGCAACATCGCCTACCAAAAGCACAAAACTGGTGGGGTTGATGCCGGAAGCTGGCGTATTGTACAAGCCCATCAAGTAATTTTTGATAGAGGTGGTGGTTGAGCCTACAGCCGGATTGTTGGTGTAGGCTTCAATAACCTTAAACCCCTTTTTGGTCTTCCAAGCAATAAAAGGCTGGAGCGCCGCTTGGAACATAATGTCAGAAACAATTACATAGGTGGCTGGGCACGAAGTTATAAGCGCATCGCTGGGTTCGGGTATGTAATTGCAAACCTCATTGTAAGTGCTATTAAAGTAAGGTGATGCCAGCTTTGATTTTAGCTCCAAAGTCTTTGAAACATTGGCATGGCGGTAGGTCAGCTTAAATGTAATGCTTTCCAACACCCTGATTTTGCCTAAACCAGGGTTATATTGCACCGGATAAACCTCTAGGCGGGCCAGGTTCACTGCGCGCATTTGGCCCAAATTTTCAGTAATAACGGGTTTTGTAAATAGCCATTGATCCTTGGTATAAACCTGTGCGTCGTAGGCAAAAGGTAGTTTGCTTGGGTCATCGGCTTTTGACACCGGAGCTTGTGCCGGTACTATGGGGTGCTGAATGCCCAGGCTTGCCAAATCGTACTCTTTGCTTTGCGATGAAATGATTTTCACTTCACAATCGGCTCCGTAGGGGATTTCGATCACTTTTTTAAACACGGGCACTTTTGGATAGCCCTCGATTGTGCTAAACCCAAAGCCGGGGATGGCCATTTCAGTAAAAGCACCTTTCGAAGTGGTCAGGTTCAGTATGTTGAAGCTGTTAACCTGAAGGTTTGCCTGCAGGTTATCATACGAGTTTTGGCCAATGCTAAAATCATTGGTGTATGAATTCTGAAGGCTGATTTGTTGGCCAAATGTAGCTAATCCAAACACCAGTAGTAGGATTAAAAACAGCTTGGAATTGACGATTCTGTTCATGGGTAGCATATGCTAAGATTATTGGTGGAATTGCAACTTAATGTACTGCAAAATATAATTTTAGTGTAAATATCCTTGATATTCATAAGGTTCCTCGCATTCGTGCAATACACTACAAATAACTGGTTTTTAACACTTCACACAAGTTATAAAGCTTCCTTTGGCGGCAAAGCAAGCCTACACAACCCGGTATTTCATTTAACTACCCGCCATACTGAGTTAGCGAAGAATCTCATTTATTGATACCAGACAACAACTGCAAATGTAAAAAAAACTTCGCGAATACCTATCCTTTGCATACCTTACATTCATATTTTCAGTTGAATATGCAGCCTATTGCACCTATCACAGGGCGAACGCAAGGCTTGATAGGAAGTGCTGCCAACAAAACCCATAAACCTAAAAAAAGCTCATGGATTCAAATACAATTATCCTAAAGCAAATCCAATCAATCCTTTAAAAACGAATACACATTCGTACTAGGCCAACCAGTGGCCAAAACGATTGCTTTATAACAATTTTTTATGAACTGTTATATTTATTAAAATGGCATAAGCAATTGATAGTACAAAAATGCCTATATCCCATTGGCATCTCTGCTCTGCTCACCTCAACGAAATACGTTGTACGTAAAACTTTTTTCCACCTTTTTGATAAGTTCAGCGATGGACGCCAGATGGTTAATCTCACCTCCTTTTTTCAGTTGGGCAAGCATTACCTTTCACCAATAAGGTGTCATTAATATTAACTCACAGAACAATAAGAATTCTGCTTTAGCTAGAAATGACCCTAAAGCAAGGAAAAGCCCGCGTGAGGGATAGTAGCGGAAAGCCCGGAGCGTAGTGAGGACTTGCAGCGATAGCCCGACCCAAAGGGGCACGCCCAAAACAATAAATGATGGCTTGTGAACCACGCAGATTAGAAAGCTATTGCACACCAAAATGGCTTGCCATTAGTATATAACAATCCTAAGCTTAAAACAATCTATAAACTGTACATTGGTGCAATTTTTGTGGCAAAAGGCTCATGCTAAAAATTCGCACAACCATGAAATCCTTCACATTACCCATCGCAATACTTATTGTAATACTATTGGCTGCTCCATCGTGTTCAAAAGATGCTACCGAAAGCCCAAAAGAACCCATAAAAATCGACCTTCCACTCAAGTCTTCAACTGTAATTGCCCAGGGCAATGCCTTTGGCATCGAGTTATTTAAACAAGTAGCAACAGGCTCACAAGACAATTTAATGTTGTCGCCATTAAGTGCATCAACAGCGCTTACCATGTTGATGAACGGATCAGAAGCGAACACCAAAACCCAACTTGGCCAAATGCTTGGCTATGGCTCGATGAACCAAACTGAAGTAAACGCGATTTATAAAAGCCTTGTATCACAACTCCTTGTGGCTGATCCAAGCGTGGAACTTAAACTTGCCAACGCTGTATTTTACGATAATCCGTTTCAGGTAAAGCCGGGCTTTATTACAACTTTGTCAACCGATTTCATGGCCAAAACCCAAGCCCTTGACTTTAGGTCGAGCAATGCGCTGAAAACCATAAACAACTGGGCATCGGAGAATACTAACGGAAAAATTGAAAAAGTTTTGGACCAAATAGACCCAAACGCGGTGATGTTCCTGATGAATGCATTGTACTTTAAGGGCATATGGACCAATCAATTTGATAAAGATCAGACCAAAAACGCCTCATTCATACGATCGAATGGCGAAAGCATTCAAGTGCCCACCATGCATGGCGACATACCCTACAAAACGTTTACTGGTGAAAACTTTGTTGCGATTGAACTTGCATATGGCCGTCAAAACTTTGTAATGGACATCATTATGCCAACAAATTCGTTGGAAAGCTTTTTATCTCAATTTGATGCCGAATTATGGAACGAAATTGCCAACGGCTTTTCAACAATAACAAACCCTTCTGAAGCGCCTCTTGCGATGCCGCGCTTTAAATTCAGTTACGAGAAGGTGTTAAACAACCAACTGCAAGCCATGGGAATGACAGATGCCTTTGATCCAAGTTTAGCCAATCTTACGCCCATTTCTGATGAGGATATTTTTGTAAGCTTTGTAAAGCAAAACACATTTGTGGATGTAAATGAAGAAGGAACAGAAGCCGCCGCGGTAACCACCATTGGCATCGAACTAACAAGCATGCCCACAGGGGTGGTTATCAACAAGCCTTTTCTTTTTGTTATTCGTGAGCAAACCACTAATACGCTGCTATTCATGGGTCAGGTTAACAACCCTAACCAAAATTAGCACCAAAACAATTTCAAAACCTAAAATTTAAGGTAAATCAGAAGGCTATTTCTTGAAGCTTCCCGTTGCTGTTTATCCACATCACAATTTTACCCTCGGCGTCAATCAACTCGCAAGTAAAATACAAATCGTTGGCTTGAAGTTTAAATTGGTAAGTGTTGGGCAATAGACTGTTCAGATCGGCACCTAAATCGGACATTGTGCTGGCATATTTTTTATTTTTTGCCATAAAGGCTTCTTGCCGATAGAACACAGCCCATAATACCTGTTTATGCTTTTCGCTTTCGGGAAGCACAAATCCTTGAGAGCGCTCGCCTGCCGGCTTGGCCGAGAATTTTAAATAGCCCCAACGCTCTGGCATGTGCATGCTGATAACGCCCACCGGCGACCAAACCCAGTTGAATTCAGGAAATGGCTTACCCGTAGCGTGGTCAAGCAGTTTTTGGTACTTGCCATCCTTCCACTCGGTATTCCAGTTAACGCGTGAGAAATTTATCCTCCAGAATTTTGCGGTATCGGGTCGTCCAGACTCCAAACCAAAAGCCATCGAAGAAAATGGGATGGCCAGCTCAATAGTCCATTTTTGATCCGTATCACTTCCATTGTTGAGCGTACCATCAATACTTACAGCTTTTTTTACACCCTTAAAATCCCAGGTATGCAAGGCCGCTGAAATAGTTCTATAAGGCTGAGGAAGAACCAGGTCAAAAACGGTCTTTTGGGCATTGATTTCAAACTCGAAATAATTCCAGGTGTCGTTATCAGGATCGATAAAAACCTCAAAGTCATTATCGCGAAATACGATGTCATCGTGATTAGTGAGGTAAGCCCAAATATGGGGTTCGTAAAGTTCGGCAGCTATATATAGATAATTAGCATCATACAGCATTTTAGCCCTTGTTTGGTAAAGGGGTTTGGGTTTGTAATCGCCTTCTATATCAACAAAGTCGGTCGTCCATGGAGCCTTTTCCCAAACCGGCTCATCCAGTTTTCCGTCAATCGTAAGTGAATCGGGTGTTATGTAGCAAACATACTGAAGGGGCTGGTTCATCACGCGTTGGAGGTCTTCTGCAATAGCAGTTTTGGGTTCATTTTGTGGTTCACTTGTATCGCATCCAACGAAGATAAATAACAAAAGAGTCAAAAAGAATAGGTTAGCTTTATGCATAATAATTGTTTGATTATAGTTTGGCAAATGTAAAAGTAACATTTTCTTCAACTCCTTTTGCCTTATCAATAATTTGTTTGTTGGGGGACCATAAACATACCATACTTGTTAAATAAAACAAAAACACTAATAATCACCAATACAATTAGTTAACCTAACAAAATTTGGAGGCTTAATTTTCGCTGGCAAAAAAAAGACACTCCTACCAACATTTCTGCCACCAAGGCTCTAAGGCACCAAGAATCACCAAAGGCTTTTCAATAGACATGATTGGTGCAACTTGGTGAATTGGTGGCAAAAAAGGTCCCCTTTACAATTATTTCCGCCACCAAGGCTCTAAAGCTCCAAGAATCACCAAGAGCTTTTCAAATAGACATGATTGGTGCAACTTGGTGAATTGGTGGTTTGGTGGCAAAAAAAGTC
>CAZKHA010000202.1:0-6078 GCA_964552325.1 uncultured Bacteroidales bacterium | reverse complement strand
TCGCGCCTCTTGCCCTCACCCTCTGCCGAGTGCGACAAGCAGGCATCAAAACTCAGTTCCTGCACCGTATTGCCGCTGGTATCGGTTATCAGGCTGGGTGAACCCAAATTTGTGCTGAGCGTAGCCGAAGCATGGTCGGTAAATATGTAGTACAAAGAGCCCACGTTGTTCTGGTCAATAATATACATGGCAAACAGGTTTCCATCACCGCCGCTAAGGTAGTTTTTTTAGTGATAAGTAGCTTGAGGCGGTTTTGGTACCTTGCCTTGTTAGGACATTGGGCGTATGAAATTACGGCCGCTAAGCCAAACCATCTTGCAGAACAATGCGATCGGAAATGCAGTGATAAGCACGTGTTTATGAACGCGGATGAAAGCCTTTCAGCCCATAAAACAGTATGAACAAAAACAGTGGGATGGGCACAAAAAACCCGGTTGACATGCCATAGAGGTCGGATACATAGCCCATTATAGGTGGGAAGAGCGCACCGCCAACCACGGCCATCACCAAGAACGAGGATGCTTTCTTGGTTTGATCGCCCAAATCTTTAATTCCCAACGCAAAAATGGTAGGGAACATGATTGACATCAAGAAGAAGATGGCGTAAAGCGCGATGAGTGAAACCCATCCAAAGTTTAGGCTTACTACCGGAAGCAGGGCCACGCATAAGCCAGCATACAGCGCCAAGAGCCGGTTGGGTTTATAATAGCCCATCAAAAAACTCCCCGACATCCGGCCAACCATAAATAACGCGAACCCGATCGATAGGAAGTAGGGTCCGTTTTTAACATCAAAACGAGGGTGCTGTCCTTCGTCAGTCACAAAATTTATTAGGTAGCTAAACACACCCGTTTGTGCCGCCACATAACAAAATTGCGTTAGCACTCCCAGCACAAAATGACGTTGCTGGAGCAAGGGACGATGTGAGGTTTGCGTTGTGGAGGTGGGTATGCTCCCATGCACAACCAACGCCTCTTCTTCGCTAATTTCGGGCAGTCGTAAACGCATAAACACCAGTGCCACCAAAAAAACCACTAGGCCAATGGCTCCCATGGGTACAATAAGTGAAACCAGCTTCTCGCCTTCCTCATGGCTTTGGTTGCCGTATATGGAGAGGGCAATCAGAGGGCCAATTATCCAAGCCAGTCCGTTAAATGCCTGTGAGAAATTTATCCTCCGTTCAGCCGATTCGGGTGGGCCAAGCTTGGTGGCATAGGGGTTAGCAGCAGTTTCGAGGGTGGCTAATCCACAACCTAAAATAAACAAGCAGCTTAAGAAGACCCAGAACGATTCGAAGGAAGTGGTGGAGGCAATAAGCAAGGCGCCTGTGGCAAACAATAGCAAGCCCAGGATAACGCCTTTTTTGTAACCCTGCTTGCGCATAAAAATGCCGGCTGGCAGCGCCATCCCAAAATAAGCGCCATACAGCGAGAACTGTATAAAGCTCGACTGCCATTTTTTAAGATGCAGTATTTGCTGGAAGTGTTTGTCGAGCGTATCCACCATTCCATGTGCTAAACCCCATAAAAAAAAGAGGGTAGTTATAAGGATAAAGGGTGCTAGGTATTCTTTGGTGGTGAGTTTTGAGCGTAGCATAATCTTGGTTTTGGATGTAAAGGATTAGGAATAGAGGGGGCCATAGGTTTGGCAGGCGCGGTAATCGCTGCCTTCTTTTTCTTGGCCAAATGCGGCCCAAGCAGCGGGCCTGAATAGCTCAGCAGCAACAATATTGTGCATGCAAACGGGGATTCGTAGCATGGAAGCCAGTGTAATTAGATCGGCCCCAATATGGCCATAACTAATGGCACCATGGTTGGCGCCCCAATTGGCCATAACGGAATATACATCGGTAAAAGCACCTTGGCCAGTTAACCTTGGCACAAACCAGGTTGTGGGCCAGCTTGGGTTGGTGCGTTCATCCAATATGCGATGGATGTCCGTATCAATTTCCACCGTCCAGCCTTCGGCCAATTGCAGCACTGGGCCAAGTCCTTTTACAAGGTTTATACGGCACATGGTTACGGGCATTTGTCCGGCAGTGGTAAACTGCGACGAATACCCTCCTCCTCTAAAATATTCGCGGATAGCCTGGGGCCAACGGGTGTTGTCTAAACATGCTTGTTTCTCATGCTCTGTAATTTCCCAGAAAGGTTTCATGGCAGGCTCGCCTTTTTGGTTCCTTTGCCTAGCGGTGGCATCTAGGGTGGTAGATCCCGAATTAATCAAATGTATAATACCTTGACTCGCCAAACCCGTAAGTTCTTTTCCCGTAACGCGTTTTACGGCTTCGGGGCTCCAATAGGTACGTACATCCGAAAACAGTTG
This sequence comes from uncultured Bacteroidales bacterium, assembly GCA_964552325.1. Lineage (GTDB taxonomy): Bacteria > Bacteroidota > Bacteroidia > Bacteroidales > TTA-H9 > CAZKCK01. The sequence goes on along the minus strand of CAZKHA010000202.1, from coordinate 3,753 downwards.
AGCCGTATGGGTAAGCAAATGGCCAAACAGCATGGCAACTCCGTTTAGGCTATCATTTTCGGTGGCCAAAATAAAGGCTTGGCGGATGCCATTCCAGTCGAACGATGAATTGAGGATGGCCTCAGGGAAATCGGCATTGGGCATGTAATCGGTCCATTGGCGCTGGCCTTGGAAACCGGCAAGCACGGCATTGTGGCCTTTGGCTTCTTCCCCAAATCCCAATTCTTTTAATCGGGGGTTGCCAATCATGAGGTCACGGATAATCAAGGTCATTTTTACAAGCGTTTCCCATTCGTAGGCTTTACGTTCTTTGCTGGCCTGGTTGTGAGGTTTGTTTAGATCCTTGCCTTCGTGGCAATTTGCCTTGGTCCAAGTTAGGGCTTTGTCAAATTCAACAGGGTCGTAAATGCCTTCATCCAATCGGCGAAGCACTTCCGTTTGGTCCACAAACTCGGTTCGCATGCCCAGGTAGTCGGCAAAGAAATCAGGATTTACCATTGAACCGGCAATACCCATGCTGGCATACCCAATTGAAAGGTACGACTTACCTTTCATATAAGCCACGGCTAATCCGGCTTTTACAAAACGTATTATTTTCTCGCTTACGTCAGGGGGTATTTCAGTTTCCGATGCATCTTGCACATGCTGCCCATAAATGCCAAAAGCTGGTAAGCCCTTTTGTGCATACGCGGCCAAGGTTGCGGCCAGATAGACGGCTCCTGGGCGTTCGGTTCCATTAAAGCCCCACACCGCTTTGGGTATCATGGGGTCGGTATCCATCACTTCGGTGCCGTAACACCAACAGGGTGTAACCGTTAGCGATAGTTCAACACCTTCGCGTTTAAATTTATCGGCGCAAAGGGCCGCTTCGGCAACCCCGCCGATGCTGGTGTCGGCAATAACGCATTCTACGTGCTGCCCATTGCCAAAATATACGTTTGATTCGATAAGCTTGGCTGCTTGTAGAGCCATGGCCATGCATTGTTTTTCGAGCGCTTCGCGTACCCCGCGTTCGCGGCCATCAATCACGGGCCTGATGCCAACCTTGGGCAGGCGGCCTATAAGGCGTTCGTTTAACTGCATCTTAGTTTCGTTTTCCATTGTGTATAAAGTTCTTGGTAGATGGTTGTGCTTTCGGAAGGATAAATAGTTGCTGGGGCAAAGTCAATGGTATCGCGTGCCTGTTCGGCTGAATTGAAGAGACCGGCTGCGGCAAATGCAACCAACGACGCACCCAGGATGGTGGTTTCTTTGTGTTGAATGGTTTCTACAGGAATGCCTATGACATCGGCACGAAGTTGGTTCCAAAGCCCGTTTTTGGAGCCACCACCTACCACAATCAATTTCTCGGCTTTAAAGTTGCCTGCTTGTTCAAGGGTTTCGAGTGCTAGCTTAGCTTTATAGGATAAACTTTCAAAAACCGCTCGAATCAAGTGTTGGCGGGTGGTTTGCATGTTAAGGCCCATCATCCTGCCCATGAGGTTGGTTTGGCTTAAGTTGCCAAAATCGGGGTCAAGGATGATTCCGTTTGACCCGGGTTTTGCGTTCTGTGCGTCATCCATCATGGCCTCATAACATTCGGGGCTGCCATAGGAGCCATAAAACATCCGGCGAAACCATTCCACAACGCCCGATCCCAACCAGTTGATGCCGCTATTGTAAAGACCTTTCTGTACATCAAACTCGTTGGTGAGGCCAGCCTTAAACTGCTCCGAGGTGGTGGAGGCAAAAGAGCTACGGCTCATCAGTATTTCCCAGGTTCCTGAGCTAAGCACAGCTTGGTTTTGCTTGGCCCCCGACCCAAAAATGGCGAACTGGGTATCGTGTCCGGCAAGAAAAACGGGTATTCCTGCGGGTATTCCAGTTTGTAGGGCTGCCATGGTGGTTAGGGTTCCTAACTTATCTCCGGGCTCGCCAAAGGTGCCAAAAAGTGAGGAAGGACAAGCAATTTGTTGTAAGATTGGGTTTGAGAGGCTTCGGGTATGCAAATCGCTTAGCATCGAAGTACCCAGCATGGTGCTATCATTTCGTTTTTCGCCCGTAAGCATAAAGTTGATGAGCGAAGGCATGAAAAGGAAACAATCAGCCTTTTGAAGCAATTCGGGCCTGTTTTCGTGATACCAAATTAGCTTGTTGATGGTGTTAAATGCATAGGCATTAATGCCCGTAATAGAATAAAGCTCCTGGATGGGGATATACTTTGCAATGTTTTGAAGGATGGGTGCTGTGCGTTGGCATTGCCACGATATAATGGGAGCAAGCAAGCTGCCCTCCGTATCAACCAAGGCACCATCTACGCCAAAAGTGGTAGTGGTTATAGCCACCAGCTGGCTTGTATCAATCTGTGCGGTTACCTTTAGGGCGGTTTGGCAGAGTTTCTCCCATATTTCCTGCAAATCCCATATCAAGCCTCCCGGAAAGCTGGGGTCAGCTTGTGTTTGATTCGGCAAGGATTCAATGGCCACAATCTTTCCATAGTTGTTGATGGCTACTGTACGGATATTGGTTGCCCCACAATCAAATACGATGCATAGCTTTTCCATGGCTCAGGGTTTATATCACGTAGTTGCGCAAGGCCTCCAACTGATGAGGCTTCATGCCTTCGGGCTCAAAACCAGCCGCTTTGCAAGTAAGGTAAATGTGGGCCGACTTGCATGCAATATCAATATTGTCGAAACAATCGAGCACATTGTTGCCGATGGCGAAAACACCATGTTTTTCCCAGAGAACGATGTCGTGCTTGGCTAATTGGAGTAAAGTTTGAGTAGCAATTTCTTCAGAGCCCGGCATAATATAAGGAACAAATCCAACACCTTTTGGTATAAAAACGGCCGTTTCAGGATGCATACCCCAAAGAATATTGTTAATGGTGTCGGCATCTTTTAGTTGTGGATGCTGCGTGAGGGCTACCAATTCGCTGGCATGTGTATGCAGTATTACTTTTTCGGGTGTCCCACGTTGGGCAATGAGTTGGTGGATGCCAAGGTGAGAGGGAAGCTCGGACGTTGGCTTTAGGTTTTTGTCGGTATCGGCATCGGCAAAGGCGCGATAGCTGGAGCCATCTTCTGACACTTGGATGATCAATGCATTGTGCAAGGGCTGTTTGGCAAGGTCGCGCATGCGTTTGCCCGTGCCCGTTACCATAAAAAAACAGGATGCCAGTTCAGGATACGTTCGGCCTAAAGCAATTGGTGCGCCGGGCGATACGTTGTTGAACTCGCTAGCCGAAACAAGGTGGGTGATGTTAACCGAAATGTTTCCGGCATTTCGTTCAGCCCAACCCCGTTGCCAAAGGTACTGGGCAATTTCTGCAACCTGGCTAAGCAATTCATTTAAAGCCGGGTTCTGTTCGACTATTTTTTTCATTCAGACCGATGTTACAAATAATGAGATAATTTGCTTATTTGCCGCGAGCTTGGTTCGCCAATTGTTAAGTTGCACATGATTGAATTCATGCATAAACGAATCAGGAACTAGCGAATGTTGGCGGCCAAAGCAGGGATAAAGCGAGCGAATGAAGAATGCCGCAAGCCTATTCCCTATGCAAAGTAAGCAAGAATCTGCTTTACTTTCGCAAAATTTGTAAAATTTCCATCGAAACTTTGGTTATAAATTTTATAAAGTACCTTAAGGTTATTAAAAAGATTCGTCAAATGTTGTGAAACATGCGCCGAGTAACGAGTGGTGAGCGATGAGCAGGGGAGAGGGAGTGAAGAATGTTGAAGTAGGAAGTAGGTAGTAGGAAGTAGCTGC
>CAZKHA010000201.1:0-6088 GCA_964552325.1 uncultured Bacteroidales bacterium | reverse complement strand
TATTTGGATCATGAACAACCGGTTTAAGTTATAATCCTTCCTCAAAATAGCACATTCAATGTTTAGCTGGATAACTTTGCTTCGAATAAAAATGGCACATGGGCTGTATAGCCCTGAGTATTGCGAATGCTTCGCCCGCAAAAGAAGTTCTGATCTTATGACAGCCTATCCATTTAAAGAGGCTATTAACGATGATTTCACCTCACATTTTAAAGCTTCAGAGCTAGCCAACAACTTGCCTTCCACCTCTAGTGAACAATCTCTTCTGCTGCCCAAAATTAAGTTTGGCGAAAGTTTCGACGCTTTTTTAAAAATTTATGGCAAACCAGAGCTCTTTAATGCATCCTACGAACGAAACCTGCCATTCAGGGTAGCTGGCTTTAAAGGAAAAAATGGCAAAGTACAATTCAAAAACCTGCTGTTCTTTTCTGACAAAACGTTTGTTATGAACGAATTCCATGTGTATAATGGCACCGAAGAAAAACAGCTAGAACTTATACAAGAAATCCTAAGCTCTAAAGGCCTGCGAACCACACTTGCCGGAAATATGCATGAACTTTTTATAGATAAAGATCAAAACTGTCTGTTAGTCATGAAATTAGCATTTGGAATCACCATATCCGGCTTTAATAAAAACAACAACGATCTTATCCAAACCTGTATAAAACTAAGGCCTGATACCTTTGAGGAAGAGGAAGACGAAGGCCCAAACGCTTTAGACACTTTATAATCTAGCTTTGCTACCCCTGCTGTTAATCAGGGTGAATAAAACAGGTAGTTTTCAACCATCCATTTTTTTTGGCCAAACACCAAAAGCTGTCACACACCCAAAGCCGAGAGCTAAACCCCTTCGAATAAGGCACCCAATTACAAGGTAATCAATAGCTTTAACTTGCTTTGTGTAAAACCAGTTTTTGCTTGGCTGATTTATGAATCTTTAGCAAATGCTCCCTAAAAGCCGTATATGATTCTGGTGGATGCGTACCCGCTTTTAACCGTAAACTTCTAACTAACATCACTTCATGCTGATTAGCTGAAACACTAAGTTCATAATCACCAAATTCGGTTGACGACCGAACAGCTTTGGGCAACATCTCAACTGCAAATCCTTTTGGCAACTCAATTATAATTGTATCACAATCATAGTACGACCAATTTAGCTTAACCGGAAACCTTCGAGACTCGATTAACTCAGGAGCTGAAAACGGATTATCCAAGAGTTGAATTGGAATAAACATCCTGTCGCCCGATAATTGTGCAAGACCCTGGCTTTGGAGTGTTGCTATCATTGATACACAAGGATTTGAACCCTTATAATACTGATACTCATGGGAAATTAGTTCCAGTTCTTTAAGCTCCAAATTTGTGTAAATGCTTTTAATTTGCTCTGTTTTGCTTTTTGTGTATTGCAACAAACCTGCGTTTAATTGCTCACCTAAATAACGTGTTTTCAGCTTCATATGGGCATTTCCGTCTTCATTCAATTGGATGTTAAGCTTCCGAAACTCATTGTTATTATCGCCTGAGAGCTTTGGGATTTTAGCAAGAACACCACCCGAATCGGTTACCAACAAAGCGGGCTGCCCAGCAACCCTGCGACCCATATAGCCAAAAGGATAATAATTGCTCGTACACTCAACCCATGTTGTATCGTTTTCGAATGGAATACAAACAACCACATGATTGAAATAAATATTGGCAGGAAAATCCTCGTAAAATCCATCATAATCGCTTGATGCATTGGTGATGGCGTAAATCCCCTTTATGCCAGCAAGCTTAAGTAAAGTTAGGTAATAATTTGACAAGGCCTTGCAATCGCCATAACCCCATTTATCAACCTCGGCTGCACTAAATGGCTGAAAACCTCCAATACCAAGTTGGATACTTACGTACCGCATGTGCTCTTGAAGGTATTGGTATAGAATAGCGGCTTTCTCTTTTGGGCTGTCAACCCCCTTTAACAAGGCCAAGATTTTGGCTTGGCTTTCAAGCGGTAACTCCTGACGGTTGACTAAAAGATCGGCGGCCCATTTGCCAAACGAGTTCCATGAACTAAAATCCCCTGGAAACCCATCATACCCAAACTGATTGCATCCAATTAAAACTTTAGGGACAAGATAGTCAATTTCAGGGGAATAAGGTTCAGGTTTTAAAGCTTTGAAATTAGCTGAAACCCATGTTAATTTTTTTTTGCCATCGGAAATCGAAGAATTGGGCTGGCCGCAATTATTCAACAATTTATACCGGACCCCAAGATCCTGGCTAAACTCAATTGAATAAGCGCTATAGAAAACAGCGACATTAAAGCTGGGCACTGGATTCCAACTTGGAATATTGGTATATCCTTCAAAATCAATTTCGTATGAATAATCTATTGTAAAGGGGAAATAATCAACAACAGGCCTATAATATTTAATACGATCATCGTTATAAATCGAAAAGCCATCGCTTAAAGCAGCATCAATTAGCTCGCTTTGTTTCACTTTCCTTTCATTCTTCCCCAAAAGTGCATATGTACTTATCTTAATGTTAGAAGGTTTCCTGAATTTATCATATGTAATTGCAAAGCTTGCCTGATCAACTCCTTGCTGGTTGTACACTGTTATAACCTTATGGACTTTAAGCTTTAATGAGGTGCTGGAATAAACCTCAACCTCGGTACCCGAAAAAACAACCAATGCATTGGCATCCTCGTACAACGAATCAGGTATTGAATTCGTGAAAAAAGCTGCCTGACTATAGCAGATGTGTGAAGCCCAACAAAATAGAAGTACGATTATAAATCTAAATCCCATGGCTTAAAGCTTCTTTAGTACAATACTCTCTTCTTGTTTGGCTATTATTTGAGCATAAAACTGCTTCAAGATAGCATATTCAGTCGGAATAAACATGAGTTGGTTGATCTTTAGCATACTGATTACCATTAAGTTTTCTCCATTCTGAACCACGCTATACGTAAACTTGCCCCCATTATTGGGTAGGGTTACCACCGCAGGTTTTGGTAATTGCTCCACTGCAAAGCCTTTGGGAAGGCTCCAATTAAAAACAAGGGTTTTGTTAATGGCCTGAGGAAATTCGACAGGATACGACCTTTCCTTGAGCCGGAACGGATTACTGGTTATAGCTTCAAATTGCACAGGATTAACCAAAACCAATGCGTCATCCATGTTTACTGCTTCGGCAACCGAAAACTCAAACTTCTCACATAAGGGTTTATACAGACTATCACGGTGTTCAAGTATTTTTGATTTGATTGTAAGCCCTGTATGCGCTTTTTCAAAGGTTTTGTAAAACTCGTCGAGCGAAGCTGCATCATCCAACTCGTTGCGAAAATCGATAGCATTGTAAGCATCATGTTGAATTTCGGCGTTGCCACTCAAACTACCATCCATATTTAAAACAATGTTGTAGTTAGCTGTAAGTTTGTCGGCTTGCTTTGGGGTTAAGTTAACCCAACGCGAATTTCCGCCTTTGCTTATTAACCTGCCTTTGCCATTCAGGCAGCGTTCGGGCAAAATCCCAACGGGGGAATTGGGCTCTGTAGCGTCGAGCAAAAGTGTATCGCCCGCAATTGCCACACAGGCTACCACATAGTTAAAATCAGAAACAGAAGGGTGAAATGGGTTGAGCATACCATTTCGCCGTGTGCTCAAGGCCACAGCATTTGCATCGAGCCCCGCTGCTTTCAAGGCATTAACCAGGGCTAAATTAATTTCAGCGGAAGAGCCTTTCCTATCTTCCCATGCCTTTCGTAAATCATTAGCAAACAATGAATTATATTCATCCCATTTTATCTTATCTTCAACATACTTTTTAATTACCCTAAGTTTTTGCAGAGGATCTGGAATATTTTGGACCAACGGCTTTATATCATCTTCAATAAAACCACGGGCTGTCAACCATCTGCCAAAATTATCGCTGTCAACCAGTATTTCATTAATCTTATCCCATGTTGTAGTATAATTTCTAAACACATTATCGGATGATTTGGTAGAAGATAGTTCAAAATTATAGGAACTCAAGTAGTTCTGAGAAGTAGTAAGGTAATCTTCTACTTCAAATGCAGGTACATTAGCCATGGCAAGTCTATATTGGGATAAACTGTAATCGATTACCTCATTTTCAAATTGAGTGCCAACAACCCTTGTTCCTGTGCGATACTTTGAGGTAATTGTAATGCTGCGCCTAGCATCTGTTATATCGTTAATTGTAAGCATATTATACCCTTTAACGGTATGTTTGTAGATGAAATATTCCGGGATTCCAACAAAATATTCTGACCATTTAACTGGGATGTCGTATTGAAATTGCCATGAGCGCAAATTAAAAATAGCATCTGACTTTATCATATAGCTAAGGTCGATAACAGAACCCTCTCTTACATTGGGCATTGCAAAACTATAGGAATCATGGTATTTATCATCTTCTTTTTGCATGATGCTTTTTCGCTCAAGCTTGGTTTTTACAACTTTACCATTTTCAAGGTTGAACGTAAAACCATCAATGTCAAGCAATTTTTCTTCAATTGAATTTGCATCATGGTAAAGCTTTATTTTAAAGTCGGCCGCTGAAAAACCTTCCTTATCAAAGATTTTAACGCGAACATGGCGCCTAAATTCAATTTGCCAACCTTTATCACCAACGGCATCATAGGTAAAATCACTTGTTCCATAATCATATAATACCACTGCATGGGCCGATGAGTCTTTATCGTACATCAGCATTTTAAGCTCATCTTCACTAACTTTTCCAAATTTACAATTTGGTTTAACTACCTGTGTAAAACCCACTTCAATCATAAGTAAGGCGAACACCAAACAAATCAGGTTTCTCATAATCTTGGTTTTGATTGATTAACGATTATTGCATACAACAAATCTAAAATGCTAAAAATTAACCGCTTACTTTTTACCATCATTATATTAAAATCACCTAGAAGCCAAAATAAACGGGCGGTACAAATATATAAAAAATGTACCGCCCGTAATAAAATGAAATAAATTAACCTAGCTTATTGGATGATTAGTTTGTGTATTTCGCTACGCCCATTTATATTAACTTTCAATAAATACAATCCACTGCTAATTGCCCCAGCTTTTAGTTGTTTTGGCGAGCATTCAAAACGGTGTTCACCATTGTTAAGGATGTCGGTAAGCAAGTTGAGTTGCAGTGTGCCTTTGGCATCAAGGAGTTCAATTGAAACCTGTGACTTTTTGTGGAGGCTTAACTGCATACTTAGCGTGTTAACAACAGGGTTGGGGAAAAATTGAAACCTGGCCCCGGCTTCTTCAAGCTTGTTTACACCAATGGTGGATTTTGGAACCCAATCGGCCACAATGTTCTGATAGAATGTAGCATTGCTTGGCGTTAAGTGTAAGGTATTGGCATCCTTTACAAAATCGACCGATAAAAAAGGTCCGGCATTGCCGTTGCTAGCCGAGTTAGTGCTTGAATACTCAACACAAACTTTATATGGGCCATCGGGTACGGTTACACCCGAAACATTGGTGCCATCCCATTCAATGGTATGTGTTTGATGGTTAGAAATTGTTGAACCTGTGATGGCATTAACGGTATTTCCGGCCGATGAGGCGTTCCATTTTACCAAATGCTTTTTGCGCGACGCAGCCATTACCTTACACGACTTCACAAAGGTGCCCATCGAATCGGTAATCCAAATGGCAAACACATTTTTTGGTGAATAAGTACTGTTATTGGTAATGGATTTTACGGTAAAGGTTAGCGTTCCCTCTGTTGCCGTTGAAGGAGCCATTTGACTAATAGCCAAGCTGATGCCAAGAAAGAACACCACTATTGATACAACGATCACTCGAATACTTTTCATAGTTTGCGGTTAATAAATTTAACCGCAAATCTAAGAAAATATTCACATAGTTAGATACTTATTTGGCTCATCGCCATATTAAGTGGGTAATTTTATGAAATTGTACAGCATGAATGAGCCTCCTTTGTAAAAACCCTCAAGATTTCTTTGGACAAGCAATAATATCTTAACGCTTGTTGTTCATGAGATTATGAAATCAGTGCTATCCCTACTTTTCTTTTCCATGCGGCCAAAAGAAAAGTA
>CAZKHA010000200.1:0-6092 GCA_964552325.1 uncultured Bacteroidales bacterium | reverse complement strand
AAAACTTCCGAACTTTAAGACTATTCCGAAAATCCTATCTTTTAAAATTGTATTATAATTTTATAATCGAACATTACCAATAAGTTTGAAATCAATACGTTGGACTTGGTGATGCTTGGTGCTGTGGTGTTTTGGTGGCAAAAATGGTGCTGTCCGGAGGAGACTCAACTTGCGTACTTTCAAAGGCTTAAATGTGGCTTAATATATATCAAAACACAAGCTATTTAGTAAAAAATAAGCTGGCCTGCTTGTTGGTTCAACTCCCAAAATGGACCTTCCGATAAACATGGTCATTGGCTCCAGAACTTTTACGCGCTGCACTTTACGAAACTGAATTATTTATAATTTCGTAGCCCTCATATTAGCACGATTACACGATGGATAAATACATTCAACAGCTTGTTGACGATATAAAACAAGCCCGGGAAAAAGTTCAACCTCCACATCCTATGTGGCTTGACTCGGAAGCCGACCCCTACAACGAAGTTGAACTGGAAGACCTTTCATATGTGGAGCAATTTGTTTATGGCAAAGAAGTACCGGTAAGCGAATTAACCGGCATTGATGCGAAACTTCTGCCGCCTACCGAACGCCTTTCGCCCAACCAAAGGGCTTTGCTGTCCGAAGAACTGGAAGCTTTGCTTCATCATTACCATCTGCATCCAGATTTTCCCAAACTGTTTCCAATGCACCTTAAATACCCATTTTTACTCACGGTCTGGTCGCAGAGCCATGTGCCTCTATCGTACGGCGAAAACCATATCGAGTTTTGTGATTACAATGTGGATAATTGCCCCTTTGAAGGTTATTGCGATGTTTGTGCCAACATGGAAATGGAAAAAAACCTTGCAAGGACATCAAACACAACTGCTATCCCCAACATGCCACAAGACCTGCTAAACCCACTAAACCCTGACGATGAACAAGCAAGCAAACCCATAGCTTCTGAACAAATTAAAATGCTGCTTGACCATATATCGAACACAGATAAAACCAATTTCTTGTATCAACTTACTGAAACTTATCCTGCTATAGCCAATTTATTAATTGAAACTTTTAAAGACGACTACGAACTTGTTCACCTGACCACATCCACAAACTTTGAATTTCAAGATTATGTGTTTTACGTTGAGGATACGGCAGAAAGCCTTATCAACGAATTGGATTCAATTGACCTAGAAGATATTGACTACGACAGATATGAATATCGCGGCTATTATGTGCCCGAGTCAGAACTGGCAAGCGAGGTAGCCGAAGGTGAGCTTGCAGAGGTGCTTTCACCTGCCTTAAATGATGTAAAAGAAGCCTTGGAAACCAAAGAGCTGGTTGACATATTTGCAGAGGTTATTATTATTTATAAAGCGAGTATTGAAGCCAGTCCGAATGATCCGAACGATTTTTTGCCGCCATTGGAAGAGCATATTAGCCATGAAATAAAACGCCTAGTAGATGGAGCCTTAAAACAAACCACAAAAAAGGACTATACGCTTGAAGACTTTAAACTTGCCTGCAGGCTCGCATTTACTTTTCATGAACAATTACAAAACGACGACTTTTTAGTTTTTACATGCCATCTTCTTGATAACTATATTGATACTAAAGAATTTGCCCAGCAGTATTTGGACATTGGCAAGCAGATGAACACACCGCTTTACAAGGCTTTGCGGGTGGTTTCAAAGGCATTGAAGTTAATTGATGATAAAGATGCCTGGCTTCAAAACCTGGAGCTTGGCTTTACCAAAGAGCTTGATACCTCGCTTGAACTGATGGATTACTATTATGCGAATGCAGTTGATAAATTTGAAGATGCCACTCAAAGACTTTTAACATCGTTTGGCCTTCAAGTATATGATTATCTGATGCCTAAAGTAAAACAAGGAAGCCACATACACATTGAAATACTAAAAGGAAAAATAGGGAGGCAAAACGATTCAAGCTGCATACAGCAATTGCTGGGCTATTGCAAGCAAGATGAGGTTAACGCATTTATTGCAAGCCTTAGCAACAATTATATGAAGGCTAAGATATATGCTCAAATGGGGAATCACCAAGAAATTGTGACCCTTATTAAACAATATGCCATCAATAACAATACGCTATTTGAGCAACTCGACTTTATCAAGGCTATCGAGCTTGTTTACAAAGAATTGCCAACTGAGGCCATCGAACTGACCGTAAAGCGTGTTGTTAAGCTGTTCAAGGCTGAACGCAAGCGCGAAACATATGCTTTAATTGCCAGAACCATAGCATGCATTCCACCAAATATCACAGGATATGAACGCTTAAGGCAACTAACACTAGAGCTTTACAACCACGAACCCAAATTGCCAGCCCTAAAGGATGAATTTAGGAAGGCAGGATTAATCAAGCCATAACACTATGTATATTACAGGCACTCATTTTAACTATTTTATGTTATGCCACCGCAAGCTCTGGCTGTTTAGCAAGGGCATACAAATGGAACATACCAGCGATTTGGTATTGGAAGGCAAGCTAATACACGAAAATAGCTATGCACAGCGGAGCGAAAAGTTTAAGGAAATTGAAATTGCCGGCGTTCGAATTGATTATTATGACCCGAAAGAACAGCTTATTCACGAAATTAAAAAATCGGATAAAAAAGAAGAAGCACATGAATGGCAGCTAAAATATTATATTTTTGTCATACAAAATGCCGGAATTGCCTGCAAAGGAGGTTTGTTGGAATACCCAAAACTAAGAAAGACCGAGGAGATACTGCTTACAGAGGAAGACCGAATACAAATTAACCAGCATTTACAGAATATTGAACGTATTATACAGTCCGACACATGCCCCGAGGCATTGCCCGAAAAAAAATGCAGCAACTGCTCTTACTATGATTTTTGCCATATTTATGAACCAACTAATGAATAAAATATGAAACAGAAACCCCTATCCCCAAAAGAATACCTTAAAAACAATCATGCCAAACTAACATTTGAAACTTGCAAAATAAATGACAACTGGAAAGAAACCGGAATGGCAGCAGTAATTGTACCAAAAAAAATGCCCTCCGGGAATTTTATAATTGGCTCTTATCTTCTTGATATTAATTGCCTTGGACTTAAAAACACCCTTTATGTATTTAACTTATCAGAAATTGGTGTCGAAGAATTCTTTGAAAAGTTTAGTTATAAATATAATTTGATTGACTGTGATTTGGTTTTTGCACATAATTTAATTTATGGCGCCATTGATTATGCCGATGAGTTAGGTTTTGTACCACATCCTGATTTTGCCCTATCCGAGTTACTCCTCGACCCTGACCTTATTGATGAAGGAATTGATGAAATTGAATTTGGTAAGAATGGTAAACCACTTTATATATCGGGCCCCGATGATAATGTAAAAAAAATCCTAGGCCAACTCGAACGGGTCTGCGGTACAGGAAACTATCATTACATTGCGCATATGTTTGATTAAAAACGAGTTTCTCTATTTATTACAATCAACGATGAGAGATGAGATGGCGAGAATTGTGCGGGCAAAAAAGTGAGCGACCTAGTACTTTGCTGAGGATTATTGTATGAATTAAATAGTAAAAATGGCCCACAACAATTGGACTCCAGATATTTACAATTAACAACTTACAATTGCCAAACAACTCATCCACCTGATCCTTTTAATGGCAAACCTGTCAGGTTAAAATTAATCCGTGGTACGCGCCCACCGCCATACTTCTATAAAACTGGGTTCTTTGCCGGTTATAAGCACCGAAGTCCTGAAAATGATGCCAGCCAGCTTGCGCATGGCCCAAATGGCCAACAACAGGCATACCAACGAAAGCACAACTTCCCAAGCACTTACCTGACCCAAAACCAAACGCACCGGCATAACCGAACCACTCGTAAATGGGAAAAACGATAGAAACCGCATCATCCCCGAATCAGGATCTGCCAAAGCCAAAAAGCCCGTCATGGCCGGCAAAATGGGCAACATCAGCAAACCATTTTTGGATGAATTATTTGGATCGGTAATCATGCTAGATATGGCCGCCATAAAGGCATTCCACATTAAGATACTTAAAAGCGCAAACACCAAAAACAGTAAGGCCGAAGGAAGGTTGATGGATGTAAAAGCCTTTAAAAAACCTTGTCCTATTATCTGAAGGTAAAGGCTATACCCTAAAACACTCAAAAGCATATACATGCTGATGGACGAGATTCCTGTTAAGGTGATCCCTAAAATCTTTCCATCCATCCACACCGAGGGCTTGACTGCCGAAATAATTTGTTCGGTGATGCGCTGCTGCTTCTCGCCTGTAATGGCCGTAAACTGATAGGCGAAACTTAAGAAAATACCTATGAGGATAAATAATATAAAGATAACGGCCATTATTTTATCAATCTTTTCGGCTTTTTTGTGCAGATATACCTTTTGAAGGCTTATTTTTTGTGTAACAAGTTGAAAGGTTTCTTGCGTTATGCCAGTGGCTTGCGCTATCCATACCTCTCGTTGAGCCTGTAATTCGGCCTCTAAGCTGCTTGTCCATTTCTGAGGGGTAACCACAACCAATTCCCAATCTGAATGGCCACGTAGTACGAGCAGTCCATCAAGTTTTTTTTGCCGTAGAAGTTGAATAGCAGCATTGCTATCTGTTACCATTTTTGCCTGTTCAAGCATGGGGCTTTTGGGTTGCCAAGCAAGATCTTGCTGCATCAAAACCGCCAATTTAGGTTGTTCCTTCGACGGGCTAAGCGCCGAGGTGGTCACAAAATAGCTGATAGCACCAACAACCAGCATCACGGCCATGCCTATCAACTCGTTTTTTATCTTATAAAACCTAAAGAATTCCCAACGGGCAACTATCCAGGTTTGTTTTAGGTCATTACTATATGTTTTCATAAAAGGCTTCAAATTAATAATATATAACATTTAGCGAACGGAGATACTGGCAGGCACACCGTTGACTTTTCTTTTATTTTTTATTGGCTTCGGCTATCATTTGCAAAAAGATATCATGTAAGTCGGTGGTCGAGCTTCGTATTGAAACAACGGCAGCCTGTTGGCAAATCCAGCCAGCTACGGCATTTATGCTCGAGGCTTTGTCGATATCAAAAACCACTTCCATATCGTTGGTTGGCTGAGCCAGCGTGGCTCCAGGGCATTGCGATAAGAGGTTCAAATCGGGCAATTGAGCAAACCTCACAAAAAGCTTTCCGGTGGTATGCGATTGCAGACGTAGTTGATCTAAGGTACCTGCAAAAACCTGTTTGCCATTGTGTAAAAGGAGCAGGCGGTCAGCTAGCTTTTCAACCAAGGCCATTTGGTGCGAACTTAATAATACCGTTATGCCATCGGCTTGCAACTGCCTGATAAAATCAATAAAAAGCTCTTGGTTTACCGGATCGAGACCCGAGAAAGGCTCATCGAGTATGGCAAAGGCAGGTTTATGCAAGATGGCCGAGATAAACTGAACTTTTTGTTGGTTGCCTTTTGATAAGGTCAGTAGTTTATCGGCCGAACGAGCTACCAGACCTGTTTTAGTTAACCATTGTATGGCCGATTTACGCGAATGAGCAACAGACATTCCACGCAATTGCCCAAAATACATCAGCGTGCGTAAGATGGGTAAATCAGGATATAAGCCACGGTCTTCGGGCAAGTAGCCGATATGGTGGCGCATGGGGTTGGGTAGCTGAAGTTGGATGTTGCCCGAATCGGGCTTTAGGATATCAAGGATCATGCGCAGTGTAGTGCTTTTCCCGGCACCATTGGGGCCCAGCATGGCAAAAACCTCGCCTTGTTTTATTTCAAAGCTAAGATTGTCAACGGCTTTGATGTTTTTAAAGGATTTACAGAGATTATTAGCGCTTAAAAGGATTTCCATGGGTTCAATTTTGCACAAAAATATCCAAATTTACCTTAGCTCTTAATTTTCTGACAACCGAACGATGAAAGATGAGAGACGAGTGAGGTGAGAGACTGGCAATGAGTGACCTTTGGGGAGAAGGGGAGACGATGAGAGGGGGAGAAGACGAGAGGACCATATAGAAAGAATTGTACTGAAGTAAGAAGTAGGTAGTAGGAAGTAGCTGCAGAAAACCAAGGCTTTGCAAGTTACGCGGTCA
>CAZKHA010000199.1:0-6124 GCA_964552325.1 uncultured Bacteroidales bacterium | reverse complement strand
CAAACCTGCATATCCTCAAATCTGCATATCCTCAAATCTGCATATTCTCATATTTATTTAATGTTTACCATAGAATTTGTATCTTGTCCAAGGAGCCCAAACCCTGATGTTCCAATCGCTTTAGCAAAATCTACAGTAAATGAGCCACCATTTGCTCAACCGTAAGCTTTTCTTGGCTTCCGTCGTTCATGTTTTTTAGGGTTAGAAGGCCAGTTTGCATTTCTTCTTCACCAACCAAAAGCACGTACGGTATTTTGCGGGCATCGGCATAGCCCATCTGCTTTTTCATTTTGGCTGATTCTGGATAAATCTCGGAAGCAATACCGGCTGCTCTAAGGGCTGCTAACACATTCAAGCAATAAAGCTCTTCGGTGGCACCAAAATTCACCAAAAGCACCTTTGTTGAGGTTGCTGCATCGGCAGGGAATTTGCCAGCATGCTCCAGCACATCGTAAATGCGATCGGCACCAAACGAAATACCAACGCCCGAAACACCCGGCAAACCAAAAATCCCGGTCAGGTTATCATAACGTCCACCTCCGCAAATGCTTCCAATGGCCACTTCGGCTGATTTTACTTCAAAAATAGCTCCGGTATAGTAATTCAAACCGCGGGCTAGTGTTAAATCAAGTTCCACTTCGGCCTTAACATTCATTGCATCCAGGTATCTAAAAACAATATGCAACTCATCGAGGCCTTTTTGAGCCAACTCAGAAGCTTGCAATACGCTTCGGAGGGTATCAATCTTTTGTTGATTGGTTCCGCTTAAGTGAATAACTGGCTGCAATTTGGCAACAGCATCTTCGGGTATTCCGCGATCCACCAACTCCTGATTCACTTTATCGATGCCAATCTTATCAAGTTTATCAATGGCTACGGTTATATCGGTAATTTTATCGGGATGACCAATGTATTCGGCTATTCCGGCCAACACCTTGCGGTTGTTGAGCTTAACCACAACCTTTAAGTTTAAGAGCTGAAAAACCTGATCAATAATTTGCACCAGTTCGGCTTCATTTAGAAGCGAATCGCTCCCAACCACATCCACATCGCATTGATAAAACTCGCGGTAACGGCCTTTTTGGGGTTTATCGGCACGCCAAACGGGCTGGATTTGGTACCTGCGGAATGGGAATACAATATCATTGCGATATTGAACTACAAAACGGGCAAAAGGTACGGTAAGGTCGTAGCGCAAGCCCTTTTCGGCTATATAGGGTGAAATGGAATTGGATGCTTTCTCGGCAGCCAAATTGTCAGGGACGTCTTTCATGTAATCGCCCGAGTTAAGCACCCTAAAAAGCAGTTTATCGCCCTCCTCGCCGTATTTACCAAGCAAGGTTGCCAATGTTTCCATAGAAGGCGTTTCGATGGGCTGATAACCATAGCGCTTAAATACGTTGCGGATGGTATCAAAAATATAGTTCCTACGGCCCATCTCGGCAGGGCCAAAGTCACGCGTTCCTTTTGGAATGCTCGGTTTCATAACACAATATTTTTAATTAGAATCAATTATTCACTTGTAAATGGCCCGTATGAAAACACACAAAACCAACGGCTTTGTTTATAAATCAATCAAACAGATTAAAAATCAAAGGATAATACTGCTTAGCGCTATATTGATGTGATAAACCAGCACAATCTTTAAAGAATACTAACTCATCAAAATAAACCATCAACAAACCCCCATTTTCTTCCAGAATTACCTTCCGTTAGGTGTTAGCACGGCATAAAAAGCAATTTTTTTACTTAACCATTGGACACCAAAGTTCCAATGGGTTCACCATTAACCACTTTCAAAAGGTTTCCGGGCGTATCCATATCGAACACATAAATGGGAAGATTATTCTCCATGCAGAGTGTAAAGGCGGTTAAATCCATTATTTTCAAACCTTTGCTATAAGCTTCTTTAAAACTGAGCGAAGAATATTTTACAGCAGTTGGGTCTTTTTCAGGATCGGCGGTATAAACACCATCTACACGTGTACCTTTTAGCAGTACATCAGCCAAAATCTCCACTCCACGCAAGGCAGATGCCGTATCGGTTGTGAAATATGGATTGCCAGTACCTCCACTAATTATCACCACACGGCCTTCTTCAAGGTGTTGAATGGCTATGCGACGGCTCATGGGTTCGGCTATGGGTTTTACTTCAAGTCCGCCCAGCAGGCTTGTCTTCACGCCTTGCTTTTCTAACTCGGCTTGCAAAGCCATGCTATTGATAAGCGTAGCCAACATTCCCATGTAATCGCCTTGCACGCGATCCATTCCTTTGGCAGTACCGGCTAGGCCTCTAAAAATATTTCCACCTCCAATAACTATTGCTACCTGCACCCCCTTTTCAGCAACCGATTTTATTTCGGAAGCATACGTAGCTAAGCGAACAGGGTCAATGCCATACTGTTGGTGGCCCATTAGCGACTCGCCACTTAGTTTTAACAGAATTCGTTTATAAGACATGCTATTACGTATTAACAATTAGGATTCGCCTTGTCCATGACAGCTTTTATACTTTTTGCCACTGCCACAGGGGCAGGGATCGTTACGGCCAACTTTCTTTTCAACGCGTACAGGAGCAGGTTTCGATTGTTCTTTGGTGGGCGAAGCTTGCGATAACAAATCGGTACGCTCTTGCTTCAATTTGCTCATATCGGTTTTGCGTGGGGCTTGAGCTTCTTTAACCTGTGTTTCCTGCCCTGGCAAATTACCTTTCATCAAGAACGAGGTGATATCGCGGTTGATGCGTGCAACCATTTTGCTGAACAAATCAAAAGATTCGAACTTATAGATAAGGAGCGGATCTTTCTGCTCATATACAGCATTTTGTACCGATTGCTTTAACTCATCCATTTCGCGAAGGTGCTCTTTCCAAGCATTATCAATAATATGGAGCGTAACACCTTTTTCAAGGCTTAAGATAACTTCACGGCCCTTATCGTTATAGGCTTTTTTAAGATTGGTAACAATGTTCATTTCCTTATTCCCATCGGTAATGGGGATGGCAATGAGCTCGTAACGAGAGTTGTTCTCATAAACGTCCTTAATAACCGGGTAAGCACGTTCGGCAATGGCAGCACTTTTATTGCGATAACGCTGGTATGACTCGGCAAAGAGGTTTTCGGTTAGCTTTGATTTTGATTTATTTAGGAAGTCGTCTTCTTTGAACGGCGCATCCATTGCCATAACCTTGAGCATATCCATGCGCAGTCCTTGGAAATCACGCGACTCCTGATGATCGGCAATCATGGCCTCCGAAACATCCTCAAACATATTCTTGATATCGAGCGCCAAACGTTCGCCATGTAGCGCGTGCCTCCGACGTTTGTATATAACCTCGCGTTGCGAATTCATAACATCGTCATACTCAAGTAATCGCTTACGTGTTCCAAAGTGGTTTTCTTCAACTTTCTTTTGGGCACGTTCTATTGATTTGGTAATCATCGAATGTTGGATTACCTCACCTTCTTTAAGCCCAAGGCGGTCCATAATGCTTGCAATACGTTCTGAGCCGAATAAACGCATCAGATCGTCTTCGAGCGAAACAAAGAATTGGGAGGAGCCAGGATCACCTTGACGACCAGAACGTCCACGTAATTGCCTATCCACACGTCGCGACTCATGGCGTTCGGTACCAAAAATGGCCAAGCCACCAGCCTCTTTAACGCCTGGACCAAGTTTAATGTCGGTACCACGACCTGCCATATTGGTTGCAATAGTAACTGAACCTGGAAGACCGGCAAAAGCAACGATTTCGGCTTCTCGTGCATGCAGCTTCGCATTCAATACATTATGCTTTATTTTGCGAAGATTCAACATCTTGCTCAACAGTTCGGAGGTTTCAACCGAAGTGGTACCAACAAGAACAGGCCTGCCTTTTTTTACTAAATTCTCAATTTCATCAATAACGGCATTGTATTTTTCGCGCTTGGTCTTGTAAACCAAATCCTCCAAATCTTTCCGAACTACTGGCCGATTGGTTGGAATAACCACTACGTCAAGCTTATAGATATCCCAAAGCTCACCAGCCTCTGTTTCAGCAGTACCCGTCATACCTGCAAGCTTTTTGTACATCCTGAAATAGTTTTGCAGGGTAATGGTAGCATAGGTTTGGGTTGCAGCTTCAACTTTTACGTTTTCTTTTGCTTCGATAGCTTGGTGAAGGCCATCTGAATAGCGGCGGCCTTCGAGGATACGGCCGGTTTGTTCATCAACAATTTTTACTTTGTTGTCAAGAATAACGTATTCAATATCTTTCTCGAATAGAGCATATGCTTTTAAGAGTTGATTTACGGTGTGTAAACGTTCCGATTTGATGGAATAATCGCGCATCAACTCGGTTTTCATCTCTTCTTTTTCAAACTCAGGAATCAACATTCTTTCAATCTCGGCAATCTCGGCACCCACATCGGGCATAATAAAAAAGCGTTGATCTTCATAGGATTCTGTTAAAACATCGATACCTTTTTCGGTGAGTTCAATTGAATTGCTTTTTTCATCAATTACAAAATACAGTTCATCGTCAATTATATGCATGTTCTTGCTTTGCTCCTGCATATAAAAGTTTTCGGTCTTTTGCATCAGGGCGCGCATGCCCGATTCACTTAAGAACTTGATTAAGGCCTTATTTTTGGGCAATCCGCGATGTGCCCTAAAGAGCTGATCTCCACCTTTCTTCTCGTTTTCGGAGTTGGAGGTATCAGAAAGTAAGGCCTTAGCTTCCGAAAGTATTTTTGTAACCAAATTGCGCTGGACATTATACAGCCTCATCACATTGGGTTTCATATGATCAAACAGCTGGTCGTCGCCCCTTGGTGTTGGCCCTGAGATAATTAGTGGTGTACGGGCATCATCAATCAAAACAGAGTCAACCTCGTCAACAATTGCATAAACATGTTCGCGCTGAACCAATTCTTCAGGATTTTGGGTCATGTTATCGCGGAGGTAGTCAAAACCATACTCGTTGTTTGTGCCGTAGGTTATATCAGCATTGTAAGCGGCCCTACGTGCGTCAGAGTTAGGTTCATGTTTATCAATACAATCAACTTTTAGCCCGTGGAACTCGAACAACATACCCATCCACTCGGAGTCGCGTTTTGCCAGGTAATCGTTTACGGTTACCACATGAACGCCTTTGCCTGTAAGGGCGTTCAGGTAAACGGGTAAGGTTGCAACCAAGGTTTTACCTTCACCGGTAGCCATTTCCGATATTTTTCCCGAATGGAGTACAATACCACCTATCAGCTGTACATCGTAATGCACCATATCCCAAGTGATAAGATTGCCACCGGCCATCCACTTGTTTTGATAGATTGCCGTATTTCCTTCGATGGTAATATTATTGCGTTTGGCAGCCAAATCGCCATCGTGTGCGGTAGCCGTAACACGAACTGTTTCGTTTTCTTTGAACCTTCGTGCAGTTTCTTTTATCACCGAAAAAGCCTCTGGCAAAATCTCATCCAAGGCTTCCTGCATTTTTTTGTAGCTGGTTTTTTGCAAGGAATCAATTTGCTTGTAAATGGAATCCTTTTCTTCTATCTCCATATCAAGCTCGTTATCAACTTTCTCGCGCAACTGGGTGATTAAGGTTTCCTCTTCTTCTACCTTCGAAGCTATATAGGCTTTAAACTCAAGGGTTTTAGCACGAAGTTCATCGTTGCTGAGATTTTTAATTGTTTCGTAGGCTTTCTTAACTTTTTCCACGATAGGTAGGATGGCCTTGATGTCGCGGTTAGATTTGTTGCCAAGAAAGAGTTTTAAAAAATCAAACATATAATTTCATGTAAATAAATCAATTGCACGGCCACAGACAAAAATCAGGCCGAATAGTGCACAAAGGTACATTTTTTCGGACGATGCTAGCTTATTTGCCAATTAGGCTATAAACAACAAAGCAGGAAAACCTCCTGCCTTGATTATTCATGTTAATACTCATCCTCATGGAAAAAGAAGTCTTCCTTGGTGGGGTAGTCGGGCCAAATGTCATCAATACTTTCATACATTTCCCCTTCATCTTCAATTTCCTGAAGATTTTCAATTACTTCTTGTGGGGCACCGGTTCTTACGGCGAAATCAATCAACTCTTCTTTGGTTGCTGGCCAAGGTGCGTCCTCTAGTTTTGAAGCCA
>CAZKHA010000198.1:0-6142 GCA_964552325.1 uncultured Bacteroidales bacterium | reverse complement strand
GAGCAATCGGGGTGAAGGGCTGCCCGCCCGGCCCCGGAGGGTAGGCCGATGGATGTACCGGGTGACCGGATACACAGATAAATGATAGAAACCCCATGCAAATGGGGGACAGAATCCCGCTTATAGGGCTGCCGTTTTTTTTAATCTTCAAACCCTTCAAAACAATGTCCAATCAAAATACGCCAACACCAGCTTTTACCTACAACGAACGCATTCAGGCAGCAACTAAGCATTTAGGCAAGCTTCAGAAAAGGCAAGACGTAATGCCAGTTTTAAGGCTTTTAAGTTTTGGTGCCTTAATTCTAGTCATATCTATTGGTGTTACAATGCAAGTAAGTTGGGCGTTTCTGGCATTGCTTCCGGTGGTGGGTTTGTACATACGCCTTGGCATTGTTGACGCCAAAATCAAACAGCAAATTGCCGAAAATGAGCTTATTGTTCGCATTAATCAAAATGAATTAGCGTATCTTAAAGGTGATTTAACACCTTTTGATGCAGGGCTTCAGTTTTTGGATCACAGCCACAACTATGCGCACGATTTAGATGTTTTTGGTGATTACTCCATCTACAGGGCCCTTAACCGCACTTCATCGCCCGGTGGCAGTCAAATCCTTGCAAATTGGTTAAGCGATGCATTCCTTTACCGGCACGAAATTGAACAGCGCCAGGAAGCCTTCATCGAACTTGCGCCCATGGTTGATTTCAGACAGCAATGTCAGCTTATATTTGGAGAAACCAAACCCCTTGAAAGCGATTTAGAAAAGCTTAAAAAATGGTTAGAAACCCCTTCCGATAATACACTGCTGGTAAAGTTGAAGCCGTTTTTGTACGCCTTCCCGCTCATAACTATTTTATCAATTGCTGCCAGTGCAGTTGGATGGCTGCCTATAACCTTGCCTGCTTTTTGCATTGCCTTACAGCTTACATTTGTAATGCGTTTTGGGAGAAAGATAATGATTGAGCACCAATCCATTGGATCGCAATACTCAATCTTAAAGAAATACGCAGGTTTTCTAGAACTGCTCTTAAATACTGACTTAAGGTCAAAATGGATTAAGCAGCAAAAAGAAAGCCTATACGGTGCCAAAAGTCAAAATCCTGCGCTAGTTCTTCGGCAATTAGCCGCACTGCTCAATTGGATGGATTCCAATTTAAATTTTCTTGTAGCCCTGTTACTTAATGGGTTGCTTATGTTTAACCTTCATTTGTTGTTGCGATTAAGCCATTGGAAACGGCTTCATGCCTCCCAAATTCCTAAATGGTTTATATGTATGGCCAATGTTGATGCAGCACTATCGCTTGCTAATTACACATATAACCATCCCAACTTTAACTTTCCAACTTGCAAAACCGATGGGTTCAAGTTAGAGGCGATTGACCTTGGGCATCCATTAATACCCGAAAACGAATGCATTACCAACACTGTCCAAATAACAGGAACCAACCAGTTCTGTATAATAACGGGAGCCAATATGTCGGGCAAAAGCACGTTTTTACGCACAGTAGGCACTAATTTGGTTATGGCAATGATTGGTGCGCCTGTTTTTGCCTCTTCATTCGTGTTTCAGCCCATAGCCATTGCAAGTAGTATTCGCACCAACGACTCATTGGCACGGCATGAATCGTATTTTTATGCCGAACTTAAGCGGCTCAAGGAAATAATTGATGAACTGGCTAAAGGTGAGCCACTATTGATTTTGCTCGATGAGATTTTAAAAGGTACCAATAGCCGCGACAAACAAAATGGTTCGATTGCACTTATAAAACAATTAATGAAGTACAAGCCCATAGGGCTTTTCGCCACTCACGACCTTGATTTAGGGAATTTGATAAAAACCTACCCCAACAATATCCAGAACCTTTGTTTTGAGATTAGTATCACCGGCAACCAACTGTTAATTGATTATAAACTTCGGAAGGGCGTTTGCTCAACACTAAACGCATCGTACTTAATGCGGCAAATGGGGATTACGGATGAATAGGAAAACCATCTCTGCTGAAAACAATGAGGTTTTTTGGTTCACAAAAACGACTGCAGCACATAGAATTATAAAGTTATTTCAGGCAAAATCTTCTCAAGTAGCAAATCCACGCACTGGTCAATTCCCAGGATATCGGTTTGAATTCTGATAGTTGGGCTTAAAGGAGGTTCAAACACCGAATTAACACCCGTAAACTGCTGAATTTTGCCTGCCCTGGCCAAACGATACAGTCCTTTGGTGTCACGATCTTCGCAAACACTCATGGGGGCATCAATAAAAACATCAATTAAATTCTGACCGCCCACAATTGAAGCAGCCATTTCACGAATTTGATGCGTGGGGGCAATAAAGCAATTAATGGTGATGATGCCACAATTAAGGAACAACTTAGCCACTTCGGCAACACGTCGGATGTTTTCAATACGATCATCTTCCGTAAAGCCCAGGTTCTTGTTTATACCTGAGCGAATGTTGTCGCCGTCTAAAATTTGACATAAAAAGCCTCTAGCAAACAATTCTTTTTCAAGCCGTTGCCCTAAAGTTGTTTTACCAGCACCCGAGAGCCCTGTAAACCAAATAACTTTGGCACGCTGCGTTAAATGCTTCTCTTTTAATTCTTTTGAAAGTAATTCTACGGGGTAGATATGATGTGAATTCATGTAGTTGAAACAAATATTTTGGCAAACTTAAGAAAACTATTGAATGTTGTATCCATCAAAAGTAGATTGTTAGGGGTAAAAGCAAAAAAGGGGAGGTTTCAATAAACATCCCCAAATCTTTGGATCCTAATAGTCTTTCCGTTATTCTTTAACGGCCCTCCCAATCCCTTTCATTATACCACGTGAGGAGCGGGAGATGAAGGTTAGTATCTCATCACGTTCGGGTGTAGCGGGTAGCTCGGCCTCAATATAGGCCACGGCTTGAGATACGTTCATGCCTTTAACATAAAGTACGCGGTATATCTCTTGTATTTCTTTAATGGTTTCGGGCGAATAGCCCCGTCTGCGGAGTCCGATGGAATTGATGCCAACAAATGAAATTGGTTCACGTGCAGCTTTGGTAAAAGGAGGCACATCTTTGCGCACCAAGGCCCCGCCCGAAATCATGGTGTGTACGCCTATCTTGCAAAACTGATGGATGGCGCTCATTCCACCTACAATTGCCCAATCATCAATTTCGATATGGCCTGCCAAGGTTACACAATTGGCAAGAATTACATTGTTGCCAACTATGCAATCATGCGCTACATGCACGTAAGCCATCAGCAAACAATTAGCCCCTACAACGGTTTCCATGTTGGCTTTAGTCCCGCGGTTTACGGTTACAAACTCACGTATGGTGGTGTTGTCGCCAATCTTAGCTAATGTCTCTTCGCCACTAAATTTCAAATCCTGTGGTATGGCCGAAATAACAGCTCCCGGAAAAATCTTGCAGTTTTTGCCAATACGAGCACCTTCCATAATGGTGACATTGGAGCCTATCCAAGTGCCCTCACCAATTTCCACGTTTTTCTCGATATTTACAAAAGGTTCTATAACAACATTTTTGGCAACTTTTGCCTGAGGGTGCACATATGCTAAAGGTTGATTCATGGAGTTGGGTTTATGCTTAAACTGTAAACTGCAGGGTTTAGTATTTTGATTACTTTGCTATTTTCGAAATTTGTGCCAGCATTTCAGCTTCCATCACCACTTTGTCGCCAACCCAAGCTTCTCCTCGCATCTGGCAGAGCCCCCTGCGAATGGGTGAAACAAGTTTTAGTATAAAAATCAAGGTATCGCCAGGAACAACTTTATGACGGAATCGTACTTGATCGATTTTCATAAAATAGGTGACATAGTTTTCAGGGTCGGGAACCGAGCTTAACACCAATATTCCGCCTGTTTGAGCCATGGCTTCAACCTGCAAAACACCTGGCATAACCGGTTCTTCTGGAAAATGGCCAACGAAGAAACTCTCGTTCATGGTCACGTTTTTTAAACCAATCACATGCGAATCGCTCATTTCCAAAACCTTGTCAACCAATAGGAATGGAGGCCTGTGAGGTAAAAGGCGTTTTATATCGTGGATATCGAAAAATGGAGGAACATTGGGATCGTAATGTGGAGCACCAGCAGGCTTAGCATTCTTTTTTTCAATTATCATATGCTCTTTAAGCATACGCGTAAATTCTACATTGGAATAGTGCCCAGGACGTGTTGCCACAAAATGAGCCTTAACACGTTTTCCCAACAAGGCCATATCGCCAATAAAATCAAGCAGTTTATGGCGCGCAGGCTCATTTGGGAAGTTGAGCTCGAGGTTGTTAAGAATACCTTGTTCAAGAACCTCAACACGTGGTTTGTTGAAATGGGAGGATAGCTTGTCGAGTTCAGATTGGTTTAAAAGCCTGTCAACAAAAACAATGGCATTGTTTAAATCGCCGCCTTTTATCAAATTATATTGGATAAGTGCTTCCAGCTCATGCAAGAACACAAATGTGCGGCAATTGGCAACTTCGCTCGTGAAATCCTCAAGCCTATCGAGGGCAGCATGTTGCGAGTATAATACCTTTGAGTCGAACTGTATCATGACCGAATACCTTGGGTTTTGGGAAGGCATGGCAATGATTTCGACCTTGTTTTTTGGATTGTGGTAAGTAAGGTTCGTCTTAAGTTCGTAATATTCGCGATCAACCTCTTGGTCAATGATAGTGGCTTGTTGAAGGGCCTCTACCCAAAACCGGGAACTGCCATCAAGTATTGGGATTTCTACGCCATCTAGCTCAATAAGCAAATTGTCAATACCTAAGCCAAAAATGGCTGCCAATAGATGCTCTGTGGTGCTAATTCGCACATCGTTTTTTACCAAATTGGTTCCACGAACCGTGTCTTGTACGTAATCAACATTAGCTTCAATAATTGGACTGCCTTCTAAATCAACGCGTTTAAACTTATAGCCATGGTTTGCCGGAGCTGGCTTAAACGTTAATGTTACATATTCGCCGGTATGAAGGCCTGTGCCCGAAAGACTTACCTCTTTCGAAATTGTTTTTTGCTTATCTGACATCCGATAATTATTTAGTTTTAAAAAACGGGCAAAAGTACAAATAATACACGTTATGGTAGCTTTACCCTATCTGTCCCTTTTCAAGGGCTTTAAGTTTATTCTCGAGTTCGTTAACTTTGGTATAAAGCTTCTGTATGTTGCGTAAGCCGATATACGAACGTTTAAACTGTTTTGCTTCTTCGGCTGGACTGCCCATCATAATGGCTCCTTTTTCTTTTATTGCATTGGTAACACCACTCTGGGCCGCAATCTTAACCTCATCGGCAATAGTGGTATGGCCTATAATACCCACTTGGCCTCCAATCATACAATTTGCCCCAACCTTGGTAGAGCCAGAGATGCCCGTAAGGGCCGCTATTACTGTATTGTTGCCAACCTCTACGTTGTGAGCTATTTGGATAAGGTTGTCGAGCTTAACGCCTTGCCTAATAATGGTGGAGCCAAGTGTGGCCCTGTCAATGGCTGTGTTGGATCCAATTTCAACCCAGTCTTCAATAATAACGTTTCCTATTTGGGCTATTTTTTTGTAATCCTTTGTGTCTTGAGGGGCAAAGCCAAAGCCATCGCCACCAATCACTACGCCCGAATGCAGTGTGCAGTTGTTACCAATTACATTGTCACTATACACCTTAACGCCTGCAAACAAAGTTGTGTTTTGGCCAATGTGGGTGTTTTGGCCCACATAAGCCTGTGGATAGATTTTTGTGTTGTCGCCAACAACCACATTATCTTCAATTACAGCAAATTCGCCAACATAAACATCATTGCCCAATTTAGCGCTTGCCGAAACAAACGCCATTGGTGATATGCCCTTTCGGTCAAGTTTAATCTTGTTGTAAACTTCCAAGAGCTTGGCAAAGGCTGCATAAGCATTAGGTACGCGCACCAAGGTACAAGTGTAGGCATTGTCAGGAACAAAATCCTGATTTACAATTACTACCGACGCCAGTGTGGTGTAAATGTAAGGGGTGTAAAGTGGATTGGCTAAGAAAGACAGAGAACCTTTTGTGCCTTCTTCAATTTTTGATAGTTGGTTAACCGTTGAACCGGGATCCCCGTCAACAGTCCCTCCAAGCATTTGGGCAATCTGTTGTGCTGAAAATTCCATAAAA
>CAZKHA010000197.1:0-6192 GCA_964552325.1 uncultured Bacteroidales bacterium | reverse complement strand
GGTAGTTTGTACCAAAAAATAGATAATATATGGAAACATCGGATGTATTTATTGTTAGCCTCGACATTGGCACTACCAAAATAGCCGCTATTGTTGGCCGTAAAAACGATCACAACAAAATAGAAATCCTTGGATACGGGAAAACCGAATCGTTGGGTGTAAAGCGTGGCGTGGTGGCCAACATTGAAAACACTGTGCAATCAATAAAAATTGCAGTGGCAGAGGCAGAAGCTAAATCGGGCGTGGAGATAAAATATGTAAATGTTGGTATTGCCGGCCAGCACATTAAAAGCTTGCAAAACCGCGGCACCCGTATTCGCAAAAATGGCGAAGAAGAAGTGACCCAAGCCGATATAGATGAGCTTATAACTGACATGTACAACCTTAGTATGAATCCGGGCGAGGAGGTAATAGATGTGATTCCGCAGGAGTTTACAATAGATAAGGAAGATGGCATCAAAAACCCGATAGGGGTGCTTGGAACCTCGCTGGAAGCAAATTTCCATATTATCGTTGGCCAAACCGCGGCAGCCCGCAACATTTACAAATGCGTTAAAAAAGCAGGCCTCGAAATAGTTGACCTCATTCTTGAGCCTTTGGCTTCATCGGAAGCCGTGCTTGCCGACGAAGAAAAGGAGGCTGGCGTTGTACTGGTTGATATTGGAGGGGGAACTACCGATATAGCTATTTTCCAAGACAATGTAATTAGGCACACAGCCGTAATCCCCTTTGGTGGCGATATAATTACCGAAGATATTCGCGAGGGCTGCGCAATTATTAAAAAACATGCTGAAGACCTGAAGGTAAAATTTGGCTCAGCGCTCATTAGCGAAAATCGGGATGAAGACGTAGTTGCTATCCCCGGGCTAAGAGGCCGGCCGCCAAAGGAAATCACTTTACGCAACCTTTCGGCCATTATCCAAGCACGGATGGAAGAAATACTTGGACAAGTGTATTTCGAGATTAAAAATTCAGGATTTGAAACGAAGCTTATTGCCGGCATAGTACTTACTGGCGGCGGTGCTCAGCTTAAGCATATCAGGCAGTTAACCGAATATATAACAGGCTTAGATACCCGCATAGGTTATCCTAACGAGCATTTGGCCCCTGGTTCGCCCGAGGAGGTAAGCAGCCCAATGTATGCCACTGGCATTGGTTTGGTAATAATGGGCCAACAACGTTTTGACAATGAAGTAAAGAAACGATTGAAAAGCCTGAACGTGGAAGATAAGCCTGTTTCGGCTGCGCCACCACCACCTCCCGAGCCTATTTCGAGCCCAGAACCGCCAAAACCGCAGCGTGGTGAAAGTTTTTTAACCCGTATCAAAAGGTTTTTTGACGATTCGGAGGAAATACAATAAATTGATTTACAATATACTACTTACCTGGTTGAGACTAATTAACAACCCACTGTTGATAAATAACTATAATAATCAGAGCTGATATTTGAATAAATGCATAATTTTAAGGAGGATATTAAAATGACTAACATGTTAAAATTTGATTCCCCGAAAGGGCAATCGGCTATCATCAAAGTTCTTGGCGTTGGAGGCGGAGGAAACAATGCCGTCAATCATATGTTTAAGCAAGGCATTAAGGATGTGGACTTTATACAATGCAACACCGATGCACAAGTATTGGAGATAAGCCCAGTGCCTATCCGCATTCAACTTGGTTCTACAGGTTTGGGTGCCGGAGCCAGGCCTGAAGTAGGACGCAGGGCTGCCGAAGAATCCATTGAAGAAATCAGGAACATACTCGAGAAAAACACCCAAATGCTGTTTATTACAGCCGGAATGGGCGGTGGCACCGGAACTGGCGCAGCACCTGTTATTGCTAGCATTGCCCGCGAACTCGACATCTTAACCGTTGGTATTGTTACCTTACCTTTTAGCTTTGAAGGTCGTAAACGCAGACAGCAAGCCGAACTCGGCATTGATGAACTCAGGAAGTATGTTGACACCCTCCTTATTATTAACAACGACCGGCTCAGGGAACAATACGGCAACTTAAAACTAACAGAAGCTTTCCAAAAGGCCGACAATATCCTTTCGACAGCTGCCAAAGGTATCGCAGAAATTATTACTGTTAAAGGATATATTAATGTTGATTTTGAAGATGTTAAGACTGTTATGCGCAATAGTGGCAAGGCTATTATGGGATCTGGTTTTGCTGATGGGCCTGACCGTGCCATTAAAGCTGCCACACAAGCTATCTCATCGCCCTTGCTGAATGATAACGATATAAATGGAGCCAAAAACATGCTCTTGTACATTGCTTCGGGTATCGAAGGCGAGATTTCGATGGATGAGGTAACCGAAATAACCGATTTCATTAAACAATCAGCAGGCTTTGATGTGGACGTTATATGGGGCACAGGATTCGATGAATCCTTGGGCGACAGCATAAGCATTACGTTGATAGCCACGGGGTTTGAGTCAAGGCCGGAACCGGTGGAAGAAACCATACACAGAAATGTAATCCCGCTTAACGAAGAGGTACAACCCATCATTCAACCCAAACCTACAGCGCCCGAAATGGTGGCGGCTTCAGAAATGCAATTAATCAACAAACAACTTACCGTTGAAGTCGCTCAAGCAAGCGTTTACCATGCCGAGCCTGCCCCTGTTCAAGAAATTACGCTTAAGGAACCTGCAAGACCTGCTTATCAGCTTGACCTTGAAATAACCGAGCCCACCCTGATTACCAGACCTGAGGTTGTGAGTGTTGTTGAACCCTCCTCCGAGACTTTTGCCCATGAGGCTCCTAAACAAGGCCATCAATTGCTTCAAAAAATAGGCATCCAAAACCGACCAACCGAACACGAGCAGGAACGCAGGCGAAAGCTCAGCAGTTATAGTGTTATAGGCAAGTCTGATTCTGAAATATCAAGCATCGAGAGCATACCAGCTTACAAACGGCATGGCGTTGAATTTAACGCTACCCCAGCACCTGAAGCCCCTTCTACCCCCCGCCTTGAAGTGATGATGGACGGCGAAATAAATGAAGCATCCTTTACACGCAACAAACGTGTTGATTAATCCATAAAACTCCCCGAAAATGTCGCTAGAAATCTTAATAAATAATGACATTAAGGCAGCCATGCTGGCCAAAGATCGTCGTAAACTCGAATCGTTAAGGGCCATTAAAGCTGCTTTATTGCTCGAAAAAACCGGCAAGGACACCTCTGGCGGCGAGATACCAGCCGAAGTGGAGTTCAAACTCCTACACAAATTGGTAAAACAACGCCGCGACTCAGCCGAAATCTATACTTCCCAAAACCGTCAAGACCTTGCCGAAGAAGAATTGTTTCAACTCTCCATCATCGAAGCCTACCTGCCCGCCATGATGACCGACGAGGAGGTTAAGGTAGAAATACAGCGAATTGTAAGCGAATCGGGCGCAAGCTCTATGAAGGATATGGGCAAAGTGATGGGCATTGCTTCTAAAGAACTAGCCGGTAAAGCCGACAATAAGACCGTATCTGTAATTGTAAAACAAGTTCTCGGTGGATAATACCTCTTTCTCCCTCTTTAATTATGCTCATGAGGTCGGTTTTATACCGACCTTTTTTAAATAAGGCTCAGCATGAAAATCCTAAAAGTTGTTTCAGTAAATAGTTCTGTTGAAAAGGGCACCATCAAAACGCCCGCTCCGAGTATTACGCTTACACAGCAAGGTGTTGAAAACGATGCGCATGCAGGTGATTGGCATCGCCAGGTAAGCCTTTTGGCGCTTGAAAGCATCCAAAAGTTTGAGGCTTCGGCAAAACGTACCATAAACCATGGCGAATTTGCCGAAAATATCACAACACTAGGTATGGAACTGTTTAAAGCCAAACCCGGCGACCGTTTTCAAAACACTGAAGTAATACTGGAAGTAACCCAAATTGGCAAGTCGTGCCATGGCAGTAACTGCAACATATTTAAAGAAGTTGGCGCCTGTGTTATGCCCAAGGAAGGTATCTTTTGCAAAGTAATTAAACCGGGTATTTTGAAGCCCGGCGATGAACTCTCCTATGTGCCAATACTTCCATAAATCCGAACTATCGCTAATACGTTGCCCCTGAATATTCGCAGAAACCGTGTAATTCGTAGCTCAACCCCAGCAAAGCATGTTCAATCCAGAAACCCATTTATTCAAAATCAGCATCATAACACTTAGCGACCGAGCATCGCGTGGGGAGTATGCTGACCGAAGTGGCCCCGAGATACAGCGGCTCACCGAAAATTATTTTGCACAGTTGAACTGGAAGCTTGAAGTTGAGCGCATTTTAATCCCCGATGATGCGGATATGTTGAAGGCGGAGCTTTTAAAAGCATTTGCTGCACAGTCCGATATTGTCTTTACAACTGGGGGAACGGGTATTGGGCCACGCGATATTACGGTAGATGTGGTTACACCCTTGCTTCACAAACAAATACCAGGCATTATGGAGCTGGTACGCGTAAAATATGGCAGCCAAAAACCCGCAGCGCTACTAACCCGTGCAGTGGCTGGGCTGCATAACACAACCTTTGTCTTTACCTTGCCTGGAAGCGTTAAGGCGGTAAATGAGTACTGCACCGAACTATTCAGCGTGCTTGAACATGCGTTTTTTATGTTGTACGGATTAGACAAACATTAAAGCCATGCAAATAACCATACGTAAGGCCGTAGCCACCGATGCACCTGCCATCCATCAATTGATAAGCGAGCTTGCAAACTACGAACAAGCAGGGCATGAGCTTAGTATTGACGCCAACCAACTTGTGACTGACGGATTTGGTAGTCAGCCGTTGTTTGAGGTTTTGCTGGCCGAGCACAAGAGCGAAATCCTTGGCATGGCGCTTTGGTTTTACGCTTATAGCACCTGGAAAGGCAAGTGCGTTTACCTCGAAGATATCGTTGTAAAACATTCGCATCGCCGAAAGGGGATAGGTAAGCAACTTTTTGATGCTTTGATAAGCCGTGCAGCCGAAGTAGGCGCCAAAAGGCTTATGTGGCAAGTGCTTGATTGGAATGAGCCTGCCATAAACTTCTATAAAAAATACAATGCCGAAATCAGCAACCAATGGCTGAATGTGCGATTAGTAAAAGAACAAATTCAACAATTGTCATCAAAATAAACGCGTTATGCTATTAACTGATACTGCCGCATTAGTGCTTTTGCGCGACCACGTGAAAAACGAAAAAATGATACAGCATAGCCTAGCTTCGTGTGAAGTGCTTAAGGCCATTGCCCGTAAACTTAATCAAGATGAAGCCAAATATGGCCAAGCTGGCTTGCTGCACGATATTGATGTGGAATTTACCAATGCCGATGCTGCCACCCACGGCCCTGTTGGCGCCAATTGGTTGGCACAACTTGGTGTGGACCACGATGTGGTGGATGCCATCAGGATGCATAACGAGATGGCCACAGGCCTTGAACGTTCCACCACCTTTCAGCATGCACTGGCCGCCGGCGAAACAATCACAGGCCTAATCATGGCTACCGCCTTGGTATATCCTGACAAACAATTGGCTTCGGTAAAAACCAAATCGGTTACCAAACGCATGAAGGAGAAAGCCTTTGCGGCATCGGTTAAACGCGAGAATATCTTGGAATGCGAGAAGATAGGGATTCCCATTGACGAATTTGCCGAACTGGCTATCCAAGCCATGTTGCCCATACACACTGAATTAGGACTTTAAAAACCATAACCCATGAAACTAAAACTAAACTACTTGCCATATGCCTTATTAATCCTGGGATTTGTTGCGCTTTTAGGGTTTTTGGATAGGTATAATGTTTTTACGCAGATACGCATAACCAAAGAATTGAATCGCTTAAAAGCCCTGGAACAAACCTACAAAACTGAAATTGCCAAAAACAAGCAAGAACTTCATCAGCTCATGACCAACCCCGATGCCATGGAGAAGTATGCCCGCGAGAACTATTTTGTAAAACGCGATAACGAGGAAATATACCTTATTGTGGGCGATACGTTGAAGAGCGAATAGTTTAAGGAGTAGGATCATGTGAAAATGTGAGGATGGCCTGCACTGAGCCTGCCGAAGGGTGCAAATGTGGGAATGTGAAAATATGGAAATTTGAAAATGTGCAGATGCTTAAGAGGTTGGTTCAAGGCCTCCAAGAGGCCGAATGTTGAAATGTGCAAATTTGAAGATGTGAAAATATGCAAATTCTTAAGAGGATAGTTCTAGGCC
>CAZKHA010000196.1:0-6317 GCA_964552325.1 uncultured Bacteroidales bacterium | reverse complement strand
CGGAGTTTACCTATAGTAAATGCGATGTGTTGAGCTTGCCGAAACAAGGATTTTAGCGAAGGAGCGTAACGCCGAAGATTGGATTTTTAGAAGTTCCCTTAAGTGGTTTTTAAAGTATCCAGTATTAAATAATGAGATGCGACGTAATACTTTGAATGGCTTATAATAGCTAATTGAATTGCAAAATAGATCAAAATGTTTCCGTAAAAAACTTGATATACAGTCGTTTATGTTAATCGCTTCGCCAAATTTGAAAGTGCATTCTACATTACTTTTTCCGTTTTTGCTGCCCCCTGTTGGCTGTTTTAGTTTTTCCGGGGTTTCTTTTGCCAGGGCCACCTAGGTTTTGTTTTTTGTTCTTATCCTTTTTTTCATGAAAAGCACCACCTGTAACAGGTAGTTTCGACTTTATATAGTTCTTGTCAAAAAGCACAGGCCGTTCTTCGTCAGCAAATATTGATGATATAACAACTTCGGCCGGCATGGGCAACCGCTCTACGCTTATTTTCATCAATTCTTCGGCTTGCCTAAGGTAGGTTTCTTCCACCTTGTTTACAAAAGCCAAGGCAATACCGTCTTTGCCAGCCCTACCTGTACGGCCAATGCGATGAATGTAATCGCCCGGCACATCGGGCATATCAAAGTTTACAACATGCGATACATTGCTGATGTCGAGCCCGCGGGCCATCAAATCAGTAGCTATCAACACCCTTATTTCGCCCGCATCAAATGCCTTTAACGTATTTATGCGCTGGTTTTGCGATTTGTTTGAGTGTACCACTCCCAATTGTTCGCCCAATTTTGGTGCGAGGTTTTCATACAATCTATCGGCCAGTTTTTTGGTTGCCACAAATACCAGCACCTTGTTCATTTCAGGGTCGTGGCTGAGGATAATGGAGAGCAGGCTGACTTTTGTATAAAAATTAGGCACCAACCAAGCCTTTTGCTCAATTTGACCGAGGGGAGTTCCGTGAGCGGCTATCACTATCTGTTGGCAGGTCACAAAATAATCCTGTATCATACGTTCAACATCGCCACTTAACGTTGCCGAGAACATCAGGTTCTGCCGTTTGGCAGGTAGAGTCTCCATAATGCTCACCAGCTGTGGCCTAAACCCTAGGTTGAGCATTTCGTCAACTTCATCAATTACAAGGGTTTGTATGGATTTTAACCGAACAACCCCGTTTAGGGTAAGGTCGTATAGCCTACCGGGTGTGGCCACCAAAACATCGAGGCCTTCATACACTTGTTGGCCTTGGGTAGCAATGTTGGTCCCGCCATAAACCCCAGCATAACGAAGGTTCATATATGTTGTAAGCTTTTTTATTTCATCAACCACTTGCAGCACTAGCTCACGGGTTGGTACCAATATGAGTATGCGAGGCTGGCGTTGTTCAGAAAAAGAAAGCTGACGCAAGAGCGGGAGTAAGTAGGCGAGAGTTTTGCCCGTACCCGTTTGGGCTACACACACCACATCGCTGCCCGACATGATAACTGGAAAGGATTGTGCTTGAACGGGGGTTGCCAACTCAAATTCGAGGTCGGCAAGTGCGTTGAGCAAGGGTTTGCTCAGGTTAAAATCGGTAAAATTCACGTAAACAGGATTGAGCGGCAAAGGTAGCCATTTTAGGCCCCGCACCCAAGCCTTACGCTAAAACCATTTAAAAGGTAAAAAGCGATTGGAAATCTTTAAACAAAGGAGCCTCCTGGTCTTTGCCCGAAAGCAGTGGGTTTTGGCAATCCCAATTGATATTAAGCTGGGGGTCGCACCATAGCAGCGCGCCTTCTGAGTCTTTGTTGTACAGATTGGTACACTTGTAAAAAAACACGGTGTTGTCTTCTAACGTCAAAAAACCGTGGGCCATGCCTGCCGGTATCCAGTACATAAACTTATTCGACTCTGTTAAGACTATTGAGTCCCATTGGCCATAGGTTGGGGAACCCATGCGAAGGTCAACGGCCACATCTAAAACAGCGCCTTTCATAACGCGCACCAGTTTGCCCTGTGCAAAAGGGGGCTTTTGGAAATGCAGACCACGCAGCACACCTTTTTGAGATTTCGACTCATTATCTTGCACAAAATCAACGGGTACACCCGCAGCCGCAAATTTGTCGCGATTATAGGATTCAAAGAAGTAACCCCGTGAATCTTCAAATACTTGTGGCTTGATAATGAGCAAGCCAGAGATCTTGGTCGTAATAATTTCCATAATCAAGTTTTAATAGCCCAAAGGTATAAAAGTAAAGCTTTGCCAGCAAAGCAAGGTTATCAAATTGTTAATTTAAGGACTTTGCTTGGCCAAGCATGAACATTACACGGAAACTCGAGGTTTGTTGATTTGTCTAAAAACGGCATGCTTGGCTGGTAGTTACCTAATGCCCAAGTATTCCTAAGAAAGAATAAAAGGAAACTTAAGTTTAACATGAACTAAAACTTTAAACAAATGAAACGCTTACTTGCATTATCGCTGCTCTGGTTTGTAGCAGTTATGGCCTGGTCGCAGGACATGAAAGAAACCTATTCGTTCAAACTGCCACACGAAGGCGACAAAGTTTTTGAACTAGCCGAGGAACGCAACTTGTTGCTTATTGGCGACGAAAAGCAGATCTCGCTGCTCGAAGCCACCAAAGGCGAGATTAAATGGAATGCTAAATTCAAGGAAATTTCGGCACGTTTGCGCAGTGTTGACGAAATTATTCCCATGTGGGATGCCGGTGTTGTATTCCTTTTTGAACGCAAAATGGGAAAGGACCAAATTTCGGTTATTGATGTGCTAACGGGCAAAGAACTTTGGGCTACCCAAAAATACCAGAATATTTCGGGCGACAACGTGGTGTATATTAGCGAGATGGATGCTTTTGCCGTTTCAACCAAAGAAGCCCTTACCATGATTAAGACCAAAACTGGCGAAGAATTATGGTCAACAGCTAAGTTTAAAGGAGTGGTTGGAGCATACGTTTACGATGCTGCCAACAAATACCTCTTAATGCTCAACTACAAGCCTACCAACCTTGCTGCCTTGTTTACGGGTTTTAAAAACCAATTAGTACTCATCAACATGACTAATGGCGATATAATTTGGGAAACCGATTACCGCGGCATAGTTGAAAAGAAGGTGGTTACACGCGATCCGGTCTTGAAAATGAATATCATTGGCGAACGCATCTTCTTGGCCCTTAATGGTCTCCAGATCTACAAATACAGCAATGGCGAAAAACTTTTCACATTGGCCTACGACCAAAGCGCCATGGAAGCCATCCGCAGTGGAATTCCATCAGGCTATGCTGGTCGCAAAATTGTTCGTTCAACCGTGTACAATGCGATTGCCGATCCAATTATTGACGGAAACGACCTTTACATTTTCGATATGCAAGACAAACGCCATCAGTTTGTTAAAAAGTATGACCTCAACTCTGGCAAATTAATCTGGTCATCGCCCGAGTTAAAACAACTTACCATTGCTCCTAATATGTACAAAGTGGGTGATAAAATCGTGTTACAAGTTGGTGGTGCGGCCGAAGTACAAGCTGTTTGCGAAAACAAGGTACAGGCTGGTCAAATGACCATTATCTATTATACGAACCATATTTTTTACCAAAACTATAAACCTTACGGGGTAATGGCCTTTAACGATTCAGATGGCACACAGGCTTGGCGTTCAGAACGTTTCTCGAAAGGTGTTACCAACCTATTCCCTAGCGATAACAATGTGGTGGTATGCAGCGGTAAGGCACTTTATGCCATGGATATTAAAACCGGCGAAGAAAAATACGAAGTGCCACTGGGCGATGACAACATCAACAATGCTTTGCGTATCATGGATTATGGCAATGACCAGGTGTTGATTGTTGGTGAAAAAGGCATCAGTGCCCATAAAAAATCGGATGGAAGCAAGATTTGGGCAGTACGCACCAAGCGTGGCGATTTTGACGGTGTGTTCGGCAAAACGGCATTTTATGGCAACGATAATGGCGACCAATTTGCCATTGATTGCGATAACGGCAAATTTACCAACTACGATGGCCGCAAAGGTGCACGAACCATTCAAACCCTTGATGGCGAATACCTTTATATTCTCGAGAAGAAAAATATTACACGGGCTGAAACAAAACCTTACTAATGAGAGGATGGCCTGCCCTGAGCCTACCGAAGGGTGCAGATGTGCAGATGCTGGCGCATAACGGCAGTTCCGAAACTTCAGAATGAAAATATGCAGCTGCGCAAATGCGATGCCCTGAGCTTACGTACTGTGGAGGCTGAGCCTGCCGAAGCCAGAAGTGTGATATGTTTGGCTGTTTTGCATCCTAGTTCAGCATGCATAAGAAACCTACCAATATTCCATACAAACCCTTGAAAAAAAAAGGCCTTTGGATATTTCCTCAGGCCTTTTTTCAAGCATTTGACACATTAATCATAAAATAACTCGGCGTTTATCCAACTCAATAAAATGTTCAATTGATGAAGAAGTACTCATTGTTTTTCGCTTTGACCCTAAGCTGCTTGTCATTGGTAGCACAGGTATATAATTCCGACAAATACCGGATGTTTAATGTTCCCGATAACCATTACCCTATTTTTGGTATGTCGTTATCGCCCGATCAGAAAGAGCTTTTGGTATCGGGTTGGGGCGGGCGATTGTTTATGCTTGATGTACAAACACCCGGAACCGATAAACTTATATGGAAAAACCTTTCGATAAGCGGCTTTAAGTTTGGTGCAAAACCCGTTTTTTCGGCCGATGGCAAGTATGTATTAATGGTAGAAACCGTTCAGTGGACTTCGTTCTGGACGCTCATAAAAGTAAAACCGCGTAAATGCATCGTTTTAGAATCGGCCACAGGCAATGTGGTGTTTAGCCGCGATGGTGTGTTATCGGCAAGCTTTGTAAATGGAACTACCCAAGTAGCCGTTACCGAAGGGGATAAAATACGATTCTACGATTTCCTTACAGGCGAAAAACTCCATAAAATAGAAGTGGACGATGTTGAAGTACTTGCCATAAGCAACGATGGCAAAACCATTGCCGCAAGCTACGACCCCGAGAAGAAGGAATTTAAACAGCTTGAATCGGTTGGCGGCAACAGGGGAGAACTTAAAAATGCCAAGAAATCCAAACGACTGGTAGCATTTTATGATGTGGCTACAGGCCAACGCATAGCCACTAGTTCCGATGAGGTTGATATTGTGATTTACATGGAATTTGCACCCGACGACAGTCAGGTGATTTATGCCGTACGCTCCAAAGGCAAGGAGGGCGGAACCAAACAACTAGCTCAGTTTGGCATGGGGCGCATCAACTCACCCTCTGGTGAAATAGACCGCAGCTTTTTCCATTATAGCAACGATGCGTTTTTGGATTTTAGCGTTTCACACGACCAGAAGTTGTTTGGCTTTGTGGACGACCCCGGGGCTTTTGGCTTTAAAAAGCGGGTACTTATATACGACTATAACAACATGGACAGCCGTCAAGGTATGTTTGGTTACCAAGGCAAGCTCTTCAACCCCAACCTCTACTCGCCCTGCTTTGCTTTGCGTACCGACACAAGCCTGGTTTACCTTTCAAATGGCAACAAAGTGATAGAATGGGATTACAAAAAACTGCCCGAATACCTGCTTTATACCGAGCCTACCACACCCGATGCGGTTTCTGATACCGCCGTAAGCACGCTTAACCGCGAGTTAAAAACAGGCAAGCTAGCTGAGTTTATTGCTAAAAGCAATATTCATGGGCTGTTTATTTTTGATATTACCTTACACAAAAAAGGGGAGGTTGCCACCGTATTTACCCAAAGCGACGAAAAAACCGATATCCGTTCGCAAAACCTGCTGAAGGATTACGTACGGCAAATGCGTTTTGATGTAAAGATGCCCAAGGATCAACGGGTAAAATTCAGATATACGTTTGATATTGAGTAGGGAACGAATTGCGGGCTAATTTTCGCGCTATTGTAAGTAAGGAATTTAATTGATTTGATCCGCAGGCTTTTAAATACCACTTAAGCCTTTGTGGGTTGGAGTGAGTTAGTTGTTTTTAATCTCAATTCCACTTTTCATTATTTCGTTAACAAACGGATTATCCGAAACAAAATCTTGATCCTATAAGGGGTGGGATTCAATTCGTGAATCAAATTTAGCGGCTAAAGGCAATATTGAACCTGAATATCAAATTTTTCTGAATCTTTTAGGTTATCTATAGTCAATGGAATATCTATATCACGTTCAGGTCATTCATTACCCTTTGCAATTAATCCAAACAAATAAGCAGTTACAAACCTAGGTGTTTGGCTTGTTTTGCTTTCATTGTCATTTGGCTCCC
>CAZKHA010000195.1:0-6388 GCA_964552325.1 uncultured Bacteroidales bacterium | reverse complement strand
CATTACATATTGCTTACATTTTTAAACTTATATAGAAATACACCACAAGCTATGAAATGGATTGATAGAATTACCTATGTGACTTTTGGGGTCAACATTGCAGCCATACTTTTTTATTTTGTTGGGCTGCCGATTATCCTAACGACAATTCCAGAGGCTGTTGATAAGATTACAGCGAATAACAGTCTAAATCCAAAACGCATTGCAATGGCTGTCATTTAAATTTAAGATGAATGCATGGAATTCCTTGACGGTTTGGGGTGGATTACCTTGTAAAAACTTTTTTGATTGGTTAGAATGAAATTCTTCTACTGCAGTGCTTTGCGCCTTTAACCAATGTTAATTACCACTTTGCCCCGAGCATGTCCCTTGTTGAGTTTTTGCATGGCTTCGGGTGCTAGCTCAAGCGTATAACGTTCCTCAATTAGGGGCTTAACTTTACCCTCACTTACAAGGTTCGCCAGCATTTCCAAATCTTGTTGGTTTGCCTTTGCCGCAAGAAACCGCATCTTCTTATGCCCAAACGATAAAAACCGTCCAAACAACAAAACTTTAAAAATCTGCTGCAAATCGCCGCCAACCATCACATATACCCCATCGTTCGTAAGCAGGCGCTTACAGCCCAAAAGCGAATAATTTCCATTGATGGCCAAAATAAGCTCGTATTTTTGATTGCTCTTAACAACATCTTGCTTTGTGTAATCCAGCACAAAGTCGGCCCCCAACATTCTGGACTGTTCCAAATTGCGGCTGCTGCAAACCGCTGTAACCGTGGCCCCAAAGTGTTTAGCCAATTGCACCGCAAAAGAACCTACG
The DNA here is from genome assembly GCA_964552325.1 of uncultured Bacteroidales bacterium. Classification (GTDB taxonomy): domain Bacteria; phylum Bacteroidota; class Bacteroidia; order Bacteroidales; family TTA-H9; genus CAZKCK01. The sequence goes on along the minus strand of CAZKHA010000195.1, from coordinate 5,572 downwards.
CCACCACTGCTTCCTAGTATCAATACCCTTGTACCCTCACGAATGTCTCCCTTCTTTTGTAGGGCTTGCAACGCCGTAAGGGCCGCCAACGAAATTGAAGCGGCATCATCAAATGTAACGCCCCGGGGTTTGTGAACCAACAAGTTTTCTGGAGCCAATGCATATTCGGCCAAGCCACCGAAACCATAACTGGCCAAATCGCCGAGCACCTCATCCCCAATCTTAAACTGCCGGATGTTTTTGCCAACCGACTCAATTATCCCGGCAACATCAGCTCCGAAAATTTTCTTTTTAGGTATCAGCCCCATACGCATCGAACGGTAATCGGCGGCATTCAAACCAACCGCCATAACCTTTATGAGTACCTCGTTATCATTAGGTACAGGTTTAGCTACTTCGGTCAACACAAGCTTAGTGGGCGCTTTCTTGTTGTAAACTACTGCTTTCATACGTAATTAGAATTTGTGGAAAAATAAACGGTCAAAGGCAATACCAAATGCCACACCCAGTGTGTAGCAAACCATATCGCTCCAATGAAACCCAAAGCCAAGTATCAACCCACCAAGTTTATACGAACGCAATCCATCAATCCAAGGTGCATGATAAAACTGGCTGATTTCGATGCAAAACGAAAATAAGAGACTGGCTATTGCAAGGGTTTTGGTGCTTCTGCCAGGGAAAGCAATGCACAAGCCAACAAAAACCATCAAAGCCCATAGCACATCGCCCGCATACAAGTGGACAAATTCAGGCAAATATGCAGGGAAACGCCTGGAGGCCAGGCCTGCCGCCACTGTTATAACCAAAAGTGCGCTATATAAATAGGGGTTTCGTTTCATGGGTATTTCCCTTAGGTGCAACTGTAAATAGTTGCGTTAACCATCCCGCAAAAGTCTATAAAAAAACCATGCAACAAGGTTTTCTAAACTTGTTTCACGAAGCTTGGTGATTCTCAGGCGTAAAACCAGTTTTCGGGATTGCAGAATACAGGTAACCAACAAGGTGCTTTGCCTTTTTATGTGGATAGTAGTTAGCTAGGCCATTTCGGCAAAAGTCCAATAAACCTATACTAGACTGGCGTTGAGCTTAGCTCAAGAATAATCATCCATTGATTACCTAGCACTTCATTTTTGTACCGTTCTCCCGCAAGATTAAGCATCCACTCTGAACTTTGTTCGAAGAAAAATCATTTTGGAGTGGCATGGCTTTTTTGGTTTGTTGCATGAGTGTAGCCCGAGGATTATTTGCATAATACCGGTGCAAAAAATGTTAAGCCAAAGGAGCTTGCGAAATATAGCTTAGTACATTTCGCAATCCGGTATAAAACAGCGAAGAACCAATAGGTTATTGCTTATAAATTTCAACCTTAATGTTATCGATATCAAAACCGCTTTTCCCTCGTTTCCAAAAATAGCATTTTACGCGGTCTTTTTTACTCCTAATTTCGGGCGTAAGGTACATAACCTCCACATGATGCCAGTTATTGGGAATTGAGTCGAGCTGCAAATCAGTGGCATAATACCCATACGAACCATTCGAGCGTTCCATGGTATGTATCAGGCAGGGCAGTGTGCCCTCAAAACCTTCGGCGAAGCGTATATCACAGCTTGTCTTTAGCCAAAAATGATCCTGGTTGGTCAGTTCGCCAAATGCGGTCTCCAAAACCGGGAAATACTCCTGTTCTTCGGTGAGGCGGTAAAAGCTGTTTCCATTTTCTTCTTGGTTGCCTTTGGCATCTTGAGCTTCAAAATCATTGGTCAAGAAAAGGCTTTTTTGATACTTGTATTCCTGTTTAAAATCCATCTTGCCGGTAGCATCACGCTCCACCAACAACAATTCGCGATCGGCATCGGTAACCGTGGTTTTAAGGAAGGTAGCCCAATAATATTCTTTGGTTGTTCGGTAGGGATCAAGGATAAAATTCTTGTACTGCCACCATTGAAATTGATTGAAAACCACCATCAAAGTGGCTACAATGCCAAACACAACCTTTACCGATAGCTTCTGTTGGCTTACATAAAGCAGGAAATACCCTAGGCTAATGGCTAAAATAGGGTAGGTTGTTATTAACGGCCTATTTGAAAAGCCAGCGCCGTACCACCATTCGGTCCAGCTGGCAATGGTGTAAAACGATGCTACAAAATAAACCGCGCAAGCATAGAATATTGCCCTGTTGTTTTTGTACATAAAATAGAAACCAGCCAACGAAAACATCATGATAGGTGTATAGAGCAACCATCCTTTGCGGTAGCTAAACAGGGCATCGGTAATGTGTGGCGAAAAATAATCGAGGCCAACGCCCGGGTTCTTGTAGCTATCATAAATAAATTGCCCCGTTTTAGCATGCCAATACAGCAATTGTGGCAAGACAAGGGCTAAACATAGCAGCACAGCTATTCCTACATAAATCTTGTTGGCCATCACTTGTTTATATTTCTGTTTTATGCCATCTACCGAGGTCACATTCCACAGCAGGGGTATAAACAGCACAAAAATCTCGCTTGGTTTAACCAAGGCCGTTAAAGTTATCGCCACAAAAATTGCAATTAAGTGTTTCCCTTTGTAATTCTCGTGCCATTTTATGGTGTTCCAAATAATAAGCGTGGTAAGCATAAATAGCACATTCACTGTAGCTAGGTTGTCGAGTGTAAGGTGATTGATATAATTGGTGCCAAAAACAATTATCAACATTATAAGCGCAGCTAGTTTTTCGGGGAAAAATCGTTTAAGTATTTTACGCAAAAACACCAAACCTATCAGCGTGTAAATTATACCGCCTATTACCAGCGAATACTGGAAGTGCGGGCTAAATCCATCCACAGGAACGCCTGAAGCAGCAGCAAAAGCACTTCCCGCCAAAAAGAAAGGCAGATAGAAAAATGCCGTTCCCATTAAAAAGAAATACATGGGCTCTCCCTTGTCGTTTACCGTAACCATGTAGAGTGTGCCTGTAAGCTTTTTCTCTTCATTAAGCTGCCGCAGCCAGCTAATGTCGTTTAGCATGGGATCGTGCTGCACAAACGTGGCGGGCAAATACAAATAATATCCTAAAACATCCCAGGCAATCTCGTTGGTGCGAACATTGTTCAAGCGAAAAACTGCCAAAAAGCCGCTAAGCACAATCAGGGTTATAAGGGTAAGTTGCTTAAAGTCTTTCATTGTTCAATTTGTATAAAATCTATTTTTTCAATGTTTTTATATCATTAGCAATAAACTCGTCAGGGGCTAACACCGTGTTTTGCCAACGCTGCCAAAATGGAATGCCCGGCTAAATGTTCGACGAACTTTAACATGGCAAAAGTAGGGTTTTTAGAAATACTCAGCTGCTAAAAATGGGTTTCAAATGCTATCACGATGGATGTTTTTTTGCCAAGCAATCAATTGCCGTTTTCAAATACCCTGTATCAACATGGTGTCGCAATCGGCAGCGTTAAGGCGGTGCTTTAGTATTGCTTGATATTCATCTGAATAGTACCAATCTTCAAAATCGCTTTTGCTGTTAAACTTAATCATCACCGTGCGCGTATAGTCGTATTTCCCTTCAAGTAGGGTGGCGTCGTTGTCTACCGACAAGTATTCGCCCTTGTATTTCGCGAACACAGCGCCCGATTTATCGATGTACTTATGGTATTCTTCCAAGTCGTTAATGCGGATGTGAGCTATAAAGTAATAATTCATATTTTCTTATCGATATTTGTAATCCGTTAATTTTGAACAGCAAACTCTTGCCATTAACTTGTTTTGCGTTGGCTTGGGTTTTATGGTAGGCCACTGCTGGTAATTCTTGGAATGCTTTGGCAAACCAACGTACCAAGTTCCCCACAAACTTGTCAGAGGCCATGCTGTGTTACAAGCTTTCTTTTCATTTTTTCAGCACTTTTTGTGCTAATTTTATCATTGTTTTGAACGATATATCCGGATGGGCTACCTGATTTACAGTGCCTACTATAAATAGATTTTCTTGTGGGCTGTAATAAGCCAATGCTCCCGAAAGCCCCGAGTGACCAATGAAGTAGGGCACAGCTCCCGTGGGATTGAATAACCATGGAAGTTTGAATAAATGTATTCCAATACCTGAGCGCATCGGGAAAAATATCTTGTTCCATTGTTGCAATTCATTTATGTATTCGGCTGGAAACAAAGTGCCTGTAAAAAATGCTTGGATAAAAATGAGGAGGTCTCCTGAGGTTGAAACGATTCCGCCATCGGCACCAAAGGAGGCCATTGCTTTAGGTATGATCAGTTTGTTGTTTTTAAAATATAGCGCCTTGGGGGTTGTGTCATTACAGTCATGATACAGGTAGGTGCTCGATAAACAAAGCGGTTTAATAATTAGCTGGTTGCAGTTTTCGGAATACGATTTATTGGTACTAATTTCTATGATCCTTCCCAATAACTGAAAATTGGCATCCGAATAATGAGCTTTGCCCTTGGCTCCGGGAACAAAAAGTGGTTTTATTGATTTGGCTCTTTCAATAGCCTGTTCAAAAGTCCAAGCTTGGTCGTGCCCGCTTTTCAATTCATCCTCCAAACTTTGGCCATTAGTTCCTTTTCCTTGAAAGTAATCTGGCAGCCCCGATGTATGGGCAAGTAGCTGTTTTATGGTTATTTCGCCCGAATAATCATGCCCTTTGTAAACATGTAAGTCCTGTAAAATGGATGGACTTAAATACTTGCTGATTTTGTCGTCAAGGTTTAGTTTTCCTTCTGACTTTAAGCGTAAAATAAGGGCTGTAGTAAACAATTTTGTAGTGCTGGCTATAAAATAAGCTTGGTCTTTCTGTAAATCCCCGGCGCTTCCACACCACATTAAACTGTCCTTTTTGAGGGCAAACGATGTCCCAAATATTTTCGTGCCGTCAGTTACCTTATCTAATACGGCTTGCAATGCTTTTTCTTTTTCGTTCATGTGTTCGTTGGTATTTGCTTGTCCAAAAGCTGTCTGCATTATTAAAACGTAAAGTATTATCAGCGGTATTTTCATGCTTGGCTTTGTTCTTTAATGCTAGACCCTGCAGCCTCCATTAAGTTCGCTCATCCAGCCAGCCTATTACACAGCATTACTTGCCTCAAAAATCATCAATTCGTTTGTAAGCTCCTTTACAACAACACTTGATGATGCCCAAGGAAAGTTGCTTGTGTGCTTAATTCGATAGTTTCGGGCAAGGCGTATATTGCTGGCATGGTATTAAACTTATTTTGGCCGAAAGTGGATTTTTAAACATGCCACAAATATAAATAAGCTTTTTGTTGAAACCCATGGGTGCTAAAAAAACCAGTGTTTTGCGGGGATGTTTATCAATGCGTGATCATAACTCATTCAAAAAGAAATATTACGGTTTGGCTGGGTATGCGGCTTTAAGCAAATTATACTATCAAACTGATTACAATTTGGGCGAAATGCTTGCAGAGCAGTTGACTCATCCGTAAAATGCTTGACTTTCCGTTTCACAATCCTACTCTAAGTTTAGGATTGCTGCAAACCTAATTTATGACAAATTAGCCGCTTCGAGCCAGCATCCTCACCCTGCCTATAGAGTCAGGCAAGCCTTCGGCAGGCTCAGGGCAGGCT
>CAZKHA010000194.1:0-6462 GCA_964552325.1 uncultured Bacteroidales bacterium | reverse complement strand
CAGCCCTGCCCGACGGTCAGGCGGGGGTTCATTGAGATGTGGGGCAATTTTGGTGCAGTGTTCGAGCATTGACTCGTTACCTTTTTTCTCAGCATTTTAAGGCATTGACTATAAACAGGATAGGGCTTTCATAAGACCAAATGATTTTGATTGGATATTCGTAAGCTCACGATGGGTCTATTGCGCATCACCCGCTCAGCCAGCCAACGCTTTCAGGCTTTGGTGGATTAAAACAAGCAAGTTGCCGAAAAAGCTTCCAATTGCTTTCATCCTTCCTTATCTTTGGGCAAGACTATGAACCTTTAGGGCGCTTTGCTACGGCCCGAACTAACCACTATGAGACACTTAATCATCCTGTGCATTGGGCTTGCTTTTTTTGAATGTGCTTTTGCACAGCACCTTATAAAAGGCACAGTGCTCGATACGCACCACAAGCCCCTCCCATATTGCTCCATACAGCTTAAAGGAACCCATACGGGCTGCATAAGCAATGAAGATGGTGTATTTGTTTTGAAATATACTGCCATCGGCGATAGCCTACTCTTTAGTTACCTGGCATTTAAACCGCTGGCTTTAACGGTTGCACAGCTCATCAAAAACCCGCAAGCCATCTTAGAACCCGATGTATATGAACTCGGCCTTACAGAAATTAAACCGAATGATGAAGAATTGTACATATTGCTCAGCCAGTGCAGGCGTTTGGCATTAGCGGGTGCCGAAACTACTTCAAAAGCATGGTTTTCGCTCGAATCGGCAAATGGTGGCAACCCCATCGAAGTAATTGAATCCTATCACAACGCCCAACTAGCCAACAACCAGCTCAACAACCTAAGCTTGAAATGTGGGCGCATCGGGCATGACACTTCGCAGTATTTTGCCTTTGTGAGCTTAAACCCAAGCCGTTTGCTCACCTCGTACAAGGTGTTCTATCAAACAAGTTACAGGCTGCCAATCAATCCCTTGCAGTTGGGCTTGAACCAGCTAAAAAGACAATACAGCATCGTGCTTATAAGCCGGTCGGGCGAAAATGGATCTATTTACCACATTCGTCTCTTGCCAAAAAGAAAAGGCAAAGCCAAATTTAGTGCGGATGTATGGGTAGACAAGCAAAGCCTTCAATTAAAACATCTTTCCATAAAGGCATCAAATTTAACACGGCATCCTTTTGTGCCCATTCAGCCAACCCACCGCATCGATTCGGTTAACATGAGGCTGGTGTACCATTTTAAAGATGAGGGTGGTAAGCCTTTTTTAGAATATATTGACTTGAACTATTCGATGCGCTACACCGATGCCTTTACCAGTCAAACCATAACCTCAAATGGCGTGGTATATCTTTATGCGTATTCAGCGGCCTTTGAACCGCCAATTATGGAGTTGCCGCCCGATATCTCTGATTACGAAGCCATTTTAAGCTATCCGTACAACAAGCTTTTTTGGCAACGGAACGAAACGGTTGAACTAAGTTCAAAAAAGAAAAGCTACCTCAATTATTTCCTAACTCATGGTATGCTGTTTAATTTTGAAAGCCTGGGTAAAGCCAAGTTATTTTCAAGCCCTTCTAAAGCGCTCTGGTCTGCCACAAACCGCCTTACGCTTGACGACCTCAAAACCTATAAACCCAATTACGCCACAAACACAAAAAAGCAAGGCTTTGTGTTTGATAACAAGTATGCTGCCACGCTTTTTAACTTGAGTGGCCAGCTTTTTATGGACCTCAACAGCTATCCTGACACCTTGGATTTGCTAACCGCTACGGTAATTGACTTAGACAAATCGTTTTACAACGCCCCAAAACATGAGCTCAGCCAGGCTTTTGTAAACATCTATTTTGATTTGATAGAGGTGCAAAGGCGTAAACTTGTAGATCAGCTTCGGTCACAAAGCCTTGCCCCCAGTGCCATTCATGAGCTATACCGAACCAGCAACCTCCAGCTCCAGCAAACCCTAAAGCGCTACCTGAACGAGGTAGAGCGAGGCCGCAACCTGAGCAGCATGAAAAAATGGAATCAGGTGGTTTTTGATGCTTTGCACATAAACAATCTCCCTCCTGATTGATTGGCGGTAAAAAAAGCCCCTTTCACCCCATCGAATGGGGGTTAACCGAATAAAAACGAAGCTGACGCCTCCGAAAGCCGTCTTCATCGAAAAACAAGGACCACTAACCTTGTATGTTGATACTTTTGGTGAGTTAAATCACCAATTATGAAAAGATTAGATAAAAACAGTATTCGATTTCTCGTGCTGTTGGCGGTTTGGGCGCTCACCCAAACCCTGGTTACCAACACACTTATGGCACAAGGCGACGCCTCTCAGAAACAGATTGTTGCACAAAAAATTACCGAAAAGATTACCATTGATGGCATCTTGGATGAAGCCGTTTGGAAAAGACCCGGCTTTGATGAATTCTACCAACAGGAGCCCAGCGAGGGCAAGCCAGCAACTTTGCGAAGCGAAGTCTGGGTAGCCTTTGATGAAGATGCCATTTACTATGCAGCCCGTTATTATGACCCACACCCTGACTCGATACTGGCCCGGTTGGTTCGCCGCGATTTTGTTTGGGGAGATCCTTCAGATGGAACTGTCTTTTACCTTGATTCGTATGGGGATAAACGCAACGGTTACTTGTTTTATGTGAATGCGGCTGGTTCGTTGGCTGATGGACTGCTTGAGAACGACAGCAAGCAAACCGATCTTTCGTGGGATGCTGTTTGGGAGGGCGTGCCCCGTATTGATGCAGAAGGTTGGTGCGTTGAAATACGCGTGCCCTTTTCGCAATTGCGATTTAAAAAAACCGAAAAGCAAAACTGGGGCGTTAATGTGGAACGCTACATAAGCCGCAGGGCCGAAACGGTGATGATAGCCTTTACCCCGCGCAACGAAAACGGGTTTGCCTCACGTTTCCCTTCGCTTACAGGCCTTGACGGCATAAAGATGCCCATAAATCTTGAGTTGCTGCCTTATGTTACCGGCAAAGCAGAATACATAGGCCATGATGCAGAAAACCCGTTTAATCCTGGTCATCGCTACCGCGCCTCGGGTGGCCTTGATTTACGTGCTGGCCTTGGGAGCAGCCTAACGCTTAATGCTACCGTTAATCCCGACTTTGGGCAGGTAGAAGTTGATCCAGCCGAAGTAAACCTTACCGACGTTGAAACAGCCTTCCGGGAAAAGCGCCCGTTTTTTACAGAAGGAACAAATATCTACCGTTTTGGCAATGGGGGAACCAACCGTTTTAGCAGCTACAACTGGCCAGGAGCCACACTTTTTTATAGCCGCCGCATCGGGCGTACTCCACAAGGTTATTTGCCACCCCATGATTATGCTGACATGCCAAACGGAACAAGCATTCTGGGTGCTGCAAAGCTCAGCGGCCGTATTGGTAAAAACTGGAAAATTGGCACCTTACATGCCCTAACAGAACGCGAAACAGCAGATATTGAATTGAGTGGGCAGCGAAGCAAGGCTGAAGTGGAGCCCTCAACCTATTACGGCGTGATGCGCTTTCAGCGCGATTTCAACGGAGGACGCCAAGGACTGGGAATCTTGACAACGTTTACCAATAGGTTTTTCAACGACTCGCTGCTGCGCAACACCATCAATAAAGATGCCCTTGTAACAGGCGTGGATGGCTGGACGTTTCTGGATCAAGGCCGCAAGTGGGTGCTAACCGGATGGACCGCAGCATCAAGGGTTTCTGGAAACGAGCAACGGATGGTGACGCTGCAGCGAAGCGGAATGCATTATTACCAGCGGCCCGATGCCAGCTATCTGGGCGTTGACAGTTCGGCCACATCGCTATCAGGCTTCGCTGGCCGCTTGATGCTTAACAAAAACAGAGGCCGTTTTTCGCTGAACGCTGCCATTGGATTCTTGAGCCCAGGCTTTGAAACCAACGACCTTGGCTATGGTGCCTACAGCGATCTTATCAATATGCATGTGCTTGCCGGATACCGTTTTATAAAACCAACCAAACTTTATCAGGATGCAGGATTTACCGGAACCACCTATGCCAGCACCGATTTTGGCGGAAATAAAATTGCACAGGGATACAATGTGTCGGGGTACATGACTTTCCGCAATCTTTCAGGCGTCAATGCCAGTGCATCCTACCGCCCGCAAACCCTGAATTCACGGCGAACACGTGGTGGCCCGCTAACCATCAACCCCGAGGGTGTCAACTACAGTATCAACCTGAATTCTGACAACCGAAAATGGTGGGTTGTTTTCGCGGGTTACGGACGTGATATCAGTGATAATGCGCTAATAAACAGTATGTATGCCCAAGTAGAATTCAAAATTTCGACCACCCTCACCCTGCAGTTTGGCCCAACATTCGAACTTGGCGACTACAAAGCCCAATGGGTTACATCATATGCCGATGCTACGGCTGACAAAACTTTTGGCCGGCGCTATGTTTTTGCCAATCTCAATCAACGAACTTTTGCTGCCGATATCCGCGCCGACTGGATTATCAACCCCAACCTGAGTTTCCAGGTGTATGCACAGCCCTACATTGTATCGGGTCAATACACGGCTTTTAAAGCCCTTGTTCAATCCAAATCGTTTGATTTTATGGAATATGGCACCCTTGGCTCAAGCATTGAGACTGGTTCGGCAAGCGTTGGTGGCAAGCCAACTGTCTATTTTCTGGATGCGGATGGTACCGGAACATCACCACAAAAAACGATTGGGAATCCCGATTTCAATTATATCTCATTGCGTGGCAATGCCGTACTGCGTTGGGAATATAGGCCAGGCTCTACCTTGTATTTGGTTTGGACCCAAAGCCGAGAAATGGTGGACCCCAATGGGGAATTTAGGCTGGGCAACTCGTTTGAAAGTATGTTCGATGCCAAGGCCGATAACATTTTTTTGGTGAAGCTATCGTATTGGTTATAACTGACAAAATTACCAACAACAGTGTTAACAAAGCAAATTCAAATCGGAAACATTTATTGATTAAGTGATTTTATTGATTTTTGGCCGCCCAAGAATTCGACTTTTACATAATGTTTAGTATTGGTGTTTTTGCTTACGATTGCAGGAAAGACAAGCAATGCTCAAACAAAGAGGCCTCAAACAAATGACTCTTTGTTTATTATATGCCATACGACAATAACTTGTTAGAATATGCCGGGCAAATCATTAAAATGATAAGCGACAGCATACAATCAACAAACGTAATTGCCGCTATGCAGGCCGATTGTGATGCCAAGGCTGGGATAAATAGGTATTTAATTGCCAGCGACTTAACCTGCCAAAGCCACCTAAACAACGAATTTTCGGTGCGCACAAAAACGTTTGAAGATTATTTGAATTGGGTAGAAGAAAAAGTTGAGTATAAGAAAATAGCTGTTGTTATACTCGATCGTGTCGGAAAGCTTGATAAACTTGGCTTGCATGAATACCCGGAGTATGGTGTTTTAAAAGCAGATAGCCTAAATAGGTGTTTTAAAAGCAATACAAAAACACTAAGATTGAATTGCTCTTTATGCAAGTTTGTAACAAAGTTGTTATTGAGCCTATTTATAAACTCTTGATGTTTGGCAGAACAGACTACGTTTATTCTCTTCTTAGTGGGTACGTTTTAAAAACAACTTTTCATTCTGCGTTGGCTTTGCAAGCTCTTTTGGCAAATCTTAGGTTGAAACGTTGGTTTGTAGGGCATTAGGGTTGCGAGATGCTTGCAAATTTGAATGGTTTATGGGTTTATTATGTTCCAATAGCCGGTCTTATCGCTTCCAATGCGCTCGATTATTCCCATTTTCTTTAGTTCTTGTATATGTCTTTTTATGGTTGCTATAGAATAGCCTGTTTTGTTGGCAAGCTCACTATAATTTGCTTTGGGGTTTTGTTTTAATTGTTGCATGATGTTTCCTTTTACAGGGTCATTTACAAGGTCACCTTTAGCATTTACAGGGTCATTTTTAGGTTCATTATAGTGAATGTGCATTTCTCGGTTTTTCAAGCTATGGTTTTCGCCAAGCAATAAGTTTTCGAAAAAACGCAGTAAAAATTCATTGGTTGCGTGAATATTCCTCGTGTAATTTTTGTAATTAGCTCTTACCAAGGCATTCCTGAAATACCACGAATGCTCTGCAAACAATTCGTTGTTTACGTTAAACCCGAATGTACGCAAATATTTTATTAAAAAAACGGCTGTTGTTCGTGTATTGCCTTCACCAAAAATGTGAATTTGCCAAAGATAGGAAATGAAAAGTGATATGTGTTCTATAACCTCTTGTTGACTTAATCCCTTATAGTTAAACTTTTTTTCTTGTTCAAAATCGTATTCCAATGTGGCTTTCAAGCTTTCGGCACTTCCGTACAACACCGTTTCGCCATTTAGGACCCACTCTTGTTTAGTGATGTTGTAATCACGGATTTTGCCTGCAATTTTGTAAATATCATGAAATAACCTGCGATGAATACCAATGTATTCTGCCGGTGAAAACGTAA
>CAZKHA010000193.1:0-6471 GCA_964552325.1 uncultured Bacteroidales bacterium | reverse complement strand
CGGTTGCTTGATGGTAAGTAATTGAAAAAACTACTATTTTTCCACATAACCACCCGCCAAATCCATGGTGCACATCCAATCGTAAAACTTATGCGTACCCACCGCAATACCAACCACCAAAAACTTTTCTTCCATAATGTTTGTGCGGTGGCCTCGGTTCGCCACGCCATCGTCAATCAGGAGTTGGATAACGATTTCGCGGGCGGAGCTTTCGCCGTACGAAATATTCTCACCTGCTATGGATTGCCATGTTCCGTAGCGGTTCATGCGTGTAAAGGGGTCCGAATTGTCGAAGCCTTGGTGGCCTATCCTTCCCGCTGGTCCTTGATCACGATTATGATCTTTGGCAGCTTTGCTCATGCCTTTGGAGGGTTTTAAGGGTGGTACGGCCATGGCTTTTTTAAGCTCGGCTATGCACTCTTTTACAGCCTTTGGGCCTTCATCGGTCATCAGGTTGCGGCCATCGTCAGTGACCCGAATGTTGGGGTCTTCATTTGTAAAACGTGTTAGCAGAGGAGTTATGTATTCTTGGGCATAACGAGCAGGGTTAGTACGCACTTTATTAAGTTCCACTAAAACCTGATTTTCGGTTTCATTCAAATAGCTCACGGTTGTGTTTTTTGCGTCGGTATCATTCCAATAATCTATTTCTTGGGCGTGCAGACTTGGGCTGAACCAAGCAATGCAAAGAAAAAAAGCCAATATAAAGGTTTTACGAACAGTACTAGATTTCATGGGGTGGGTTTTAGTATACGAACGTTCAGCCCAGCTGTTTGTTGTACAAAATTTTCAAACCGATTGCTATTAAGCATTCTACATAGTTTTGAAACCAGTTGGAATACTCGTTTATAAATTAATCCTTCACCAGTTTAACAAACTGCTCTTGGCTATTGGTTTTAAGTTTAAGCAAATAGATTCCTTTTGCAAGCCAATCAATGTTAAAGGTGGTTGAGCCAATCCCAATTTTTGCAACCTCATTTCCAGTAATGTCAAAAAGGCAGCATTCTAGGATATGTTCGCTTGGTTTCAAGCCTTTGATGCTCACAAAACCCGATGTGGGATTGGGCTGCACGCTCAGTAGGGATCGAAATTCGGGCAATCCATATGAATTGCAATTGCCCGGCATGTTTTGGTCTAACCAAGCCAAACGATAACTTATCCAACTTTTAATAGAGGCAATCTCACCGGCATAAGTAGTAGGGTAAGGCCAAGGATTTGGCCACACATAAGTGCCTAAGATGGGCCAAGTTTGGAAGTTACGTTGTTGTGCTTGTTCAAGCAGGGCTGCAGTAGTATCGATATACTCAAAAACACGGGCTTTGCTTAAGTAGGTGTCGCGCAAAAGTTTCCATTTGCATTGGACGTTATTTGCAAAAACGGTATCCTGCAACAAGCGGTCCCACCAAAAAGGCAATTGAAAATAATCTTCAACACAAGGGAATTGATAGGCCCATCCTGTATAAAGATCGCCCTCGCAATAATCGGCGTTATGCCATGCCAAATCAAAATCCCATACGGGACCCATGCGTAACTTTCCGCCCTCGCTATCACGCTCTTTTTGAATAAAGGTGCTTAAGCGATAACCATCCACATTCTTACAAAACTCATTCTGAATAAAATAGTCCACAAAGGTTTCTTCTACGGCATACTTCCTCCACCCTACTACAGGGTCAGCGAAATTTGGGGCATCCAATGCCATTTCAAACCAATTGACATAAGCTTGTAAGTATTGCTTTTGCTGATCGGTTATGTCGTCGTACTTAGGGTATTCATATTGGAAATAAATACTGAGCGAAGGGTTGTTTGGCGAAGGGAACGAGCTTGTCCATCCTTCGCCACGGTCAATCTTAAAAATATAACCGCCTGTAAGTTTATCGCCCGTATTCATTGTATTGGTCATTTTGGCTATATCAACACGGTCCTTATCACGCTTTATCTTCTCCGAAAAAACATAAACACCTTTATAAGTGTTGTTAATAAATACTTCAACATACCTGTAACGCGTGGCATAATAGCCCATATTCATCCAAATTTGATAGCCTAATGTATTGCGCAGCAGTGTTTTGTCCGTATAACTCGCATTCAGTATCCAATCGTTTTCGGCAGGCATGCCCAGCAAAGATGTATCAATTTCATTGCTGAAGGCATCCCATGTTTCAAACCCATAATTTTTTTTGGGAAACATCTGCGAACTACTGCCCCGTATTTCGATGCCAATAAAACCCGTGTAAGCTGGATTGTCGTTAATATGGTTAGGCCCTCCATAGCCGTTATCAATTAATTTAAAACCTGCTGCAATTTTCGGGTCATCAAGAATTTCTTGTCCATAGGTATTGATTAAAACAAGGGGTAAATTGCTTTGCGTAAATTGAAACGTATTGCCTTGCTGAGCATCAACCTTGATTTCACTCATGTTAATACAGCCAGCATTTGCACGAGCAAAAGTGTCGCGTAAAACAGTTTCCATACTTAAAGGATTTACGCCTCCATCCTCAATCGGCAACACTACCACATTGCCATTATCGGGAATGGAACCTCCATTGCCCGAGATGCTTTGAGCCCGAACATTACCAATTGTTAGTATGAGAAGACTGCAGAAAAGCGCTTTAAGCTGGCCGATTTTAGGATTCATTAGGTGTGTGCTATTAAGTGCACAAATGTACAAAGCACAGGCTGTACCAAAAAATTTCTTTGGCTATCAGGGTGAACTTTAGCAAAGGTGTATAAGATTTGCCGTTGAGCTTGATTGTTAAATGGCGAAAAACTAATTTTACCTAAGAATTCACGTAATCAACTATGTATTGTATGAAAGCAGTTACCTTTATCAAAAAAGCTAGCCTTAGTATCCTATTGATCAATCTACTAACATGCCTGAACCTTTTAGCCCAGAACTTACCGCCTGTTGAGTTTGTTTTTTCTGACTCCGCTGCGTCTAAAGGCTACTACTTTATGGTGCCCTATACCCTGGCACCGCCATTTATGTACGATCATCCGCATATGATTTTCGATAGATTGGGCAAACCGGTGTATTACAGAACCTTTTTAGGCGGTAGTGCACCCACTACTACTGCCGATTTTAAATTGCAGCCCAACGGACAGATGAGCTTTTTTTCGCCCGTTTTGGGCAGGTTTTACCTGATGGACAGCACATTTACGGTTGTTGATTCCATTGAAGCGGTGGGTTACGACACCGATACACACGAATTACAACTCTTGGATAATGGCCATTGGTTAATCCTTGGCCGTGAAACCCAAACGATGAATCTTACGCAATATCATTGGTTTGGCTCAAACCATACTTTGCCAGGCAGCCCAAATGCCGAGGTAACTGGCGCTGTGGTACAGGAACTTGATGAAAACAAGAACCTGGTATGGCAATGGAAGGCGCATGATCATTTTGAATTTGACGATGTTGATTCGGTATGGCTCAACAACCCAGCCTCTGTTGATTGGACCCATTCCAATGCCATTGAATTGGATGATGATGGAAACATCCTACTTTCATCGCGTCATTTAAATGAAATTACCAAGATTAACTATGCCACCGGAGAAATCATGTGGCGGATGGGCGGCAAAAACAACCAGTTTGTGTTTACCAACGACGCCATTGGATGGACCGGCCAGCACGACATCCGTCGATTGAGCAATGGCCATGTAACACTCTGGGATAATGGTCAATACACCAACCCGCCTTTGGGACGCGCACTCGAATTGTCGCTAAACGAAACGGCCAAGATAGCAACCATGGAATGGGAGTACATTCAAGACAGCGCTATGTTTAGTTTAGCCATGGGCAATCACCAGCAATTGGATGACAACAACCGCTTGCTAAACTATGGATTTGTAGGCCCAGCCTTCCCAATGTGTGCGGTAGTAAAGCCTAGCAAAGAAAAGGTAGTAGAAATATATGGTCCCGACAATTACGCCAATTACAGGGCTTTTAACTATGCCAACCTACCTTGGGAACTAAAACGCCCCACAGTTGACTGCCAATTAATCGGCAATGTTTATTATTTAGTGGCTGAACCCGGGCATGAATCGTATTTGTGGTCAACAGGGGCTACCACACAAAGCATCGCTTTAACCCAAGCAGGCGAATACAATGTGTTTGTGCCATATGGAGGTGGAAATATCAGTTCTGAACACTTTAAGGTTACCGATATTACCAACCCATGCAAGTATGTTGGGATTACAAAAAAAGCAAATCAAAGCCCTGATTTTAGTTGTAACCCCAATCCGGCCAAAGATTTTGTTACCATCAGCTTTAACTCAACCACGGCCAGTAGCCTTACAATTGCTGTTTATGATCTTATGGGGCGTAAAATCATGGATGGGTTTGAAGGCGAAACCCAGCTTGGCGAAAACACTTATCAAATACCAGTTCATAAGTTGATGCCGGGTGTTTACGTACTTGTAAAAACCCAAAACGGACAATCGCTTACGAAGAAATTGATAGTTAATCAATAATATCATCAAAGCTTTTAAACAAAAACGTGACACTACTCGAGTCTCGAAGGATGTGGTAAGAGAGGTTGACAAACTCAGCCCCTCTATACAACACTCCTTTTTTTAAACGTAGATCTGCAAGTTTGCTCCAGTCATCAACTTCCATTAATAGGGTAGCACAAAGGTTTTCTCCATGCGATTCAAAGTAAAGAATTTCAGAACCATGAATATCTTTATCCCTAGAAAACCTATACGCTAATTTGGCCCTATGGGTTTCTGAAAGTACGTTGGCCAGCGCTGATTTATAATCAAAATCATCTGGCTTAAACGTATTAAAACTGGATTCGTATTCGTGCAGTTTGATTTATTGAATGCATTGGCTAATAAAAAGACAAGCGCTAGAGCTGCAACGATTGGCTGGAAGAATTAGCACTTCGCCATATTAAGTGAGTATTTGTTTAATTGGCTTACTCGACAAAAGTTAAAACATCCCGTAATAGACAAGCTTTGCGGGTAGCTTAAGGGTAAACATCCTATTGTCACTAGGTGTTTCAGATATTAGGTTTAAGACAAGCTAACCCAACTTGGTTAGTGTCCTAACTTTTCTTTTGCAAACGCCCAGGAGAAAAGCAACCCCGCATGCAGAGGGACTGGTGGTAGAAATGGCCTTATCAAGACCGCAACTATCGATTTTCTTCGAAATTCTGCATCCGATAAGACCAATGTTTGAAGAAAAATCATTCCGGAGTGGTGTGGCCTTCTAAAAATAGCGAAAAAGAAAAGCGGCTGCAATTAAAAAAGCAAAGGAAGAAACGCATACGACTGATATCTCTAAAGCGGTGATTGGTTGTAGGTTGTTACAAGCTTATTATAAGGCCAGGCAGTCCATAACCCTCGTTTCTTCCATACCAAAGCAGCAGCCGGTTTTCCGCTATTTTTAGGAAGCCTTGAGTTTTTGGTCCTTTTGGGTCAAGCCAAAAGGACGATGATAGCAAAACAAGCTTAATACAAGCTAATTTACCCACTAAAAAAAAGCGAGAAGCCAAAAAATTTCACAGATGTGTAATTGGTTTAAACCATGAACTTATTCATGAATAAAAGTATTGAAATATAGTTTATTTGACCCCCATAAACCTTTTTGTATCTTCGTCAAAAATAAAACGTATGCCAAGGGCTGTACCAATTTATGGCTGTTTTCTTGCTTTGCTGCTCATAGGATCATGCAAACAATATGAAGAATATCCAATCGAGCCAATTATTGGCTATGAAGGCTTTACTTTGTTAACCAATCCACTAAGTGGCATCAACGACCGAGGTGTGATAAAGTTTAGCTTTACAGACGGTGATGGCGATTTAGGCCTGGGCCCTGCCGACACCACAGGTGTTTTTAAATACAACTTGTTTGTAACGTATTTAGAATGCCATAACGCGGTTTGGAGAGAAATTGCACTAACCACTTACAATCCAAGCACCCAAAAAATGGATACAGTTAATTTGCATGCTCGCCTCCCATATTTAACACCCAGTGGTGATCAAAAAGGCATTCGTGGATTTGTTTATGACACCTTACCCGTTTACAACTATCAATCAGCTGCTGACACCATAAAATTCGAGTTCTTTATAAAAGATAGGGCCCAGCATCAAAGCAATACGCTTCAAACTGAGCCCATTTTCATAAAAAAACACTTAAATCCCCTTGATTAGCCCGTCGGGTAAATCAACGGCCACAGTGCGTAAAAATTGGATTGTTTGCTCAATGTAAGGATACATCAGGGTGTCAGATTCAATAAACGGAACCGATAGGCGATAGGCTGAAACGAATTCCTCGAGGTAAGGTGATGTTTTTTCCGGACGACGAAACTCCATAGCCTGGGCTGCATTAAAGAGTTCGATGGCCAGAATGCGCTCCAAGTTTTTTACCACTTTAAAAGCCTTGGTTGCTGCATTAGCGCCCATACTTACATGATCTTCTTGCCCTTGCGACGATTCGATGCTATCAACTGAAGCTGGCGTACACAATTGCTT
>CAZKHA010000192.1:0-6519 GCA_964552325.1 uncultured Bacteroidales bacterium | reverse complement strand
AGAAGAGCGGCTACACAAAGGCAACCACTCTTCGGGCCAGAAAACAGAGAGAGGGAAGGGATAATTATTTTACGAGGAGCAATTTAGTGTAAGCCAAGAGTTTGCTGCCACTATTTCGTACAATAACAGCGTACAATCCTTTGGGTAATGCACCCAATTGCAAGCTTAATTCGCTTGTATAAATGCGTTGTTGGAGCATTCGTGCGCCCATAACGTTCAACACTTCGATAGTAGCTGAGCCTACAGGCAATTGCGCTAATTGTACAAGGCCAGTACTGGGATTGGGTACAAGCGTAAGTAAATCAATTTCATCATATTCAATTCCCTCTCCGCAGGTGTTGGCGGCAGCAAAACTCGGAGCATTTTGAGCAACAAATTCCCCAGTGCCATTTGGGCATCGCCCCATCGAAACATCGGCTGTTTGGGCACCAAATGTAAGACTGTCAATTATAGTACCGGCCCCGTCGCTCAACATAAGCTCATCGCCCCCAGCAGAAAGTTTAAAACCGCAATGAATATATGTAGTTGTACTGCTTTCTTCATCGGCCCAAATCGGCAAATAACCTCCGGATAGTATAACACTTCCTTCGATAAAAGCAAACTTCGCAGGGGTTTCAAAATCATCTGAAAGATATAAACCATACAGATCGATGTCGTGGTCGGTATTGTTTTTTAATTCAAGCCAGTCTTCGTGACTGCCCAATTCATTTACGTTTTCGTTATCGTTTTTAGCCAAGAATTCGTTGATGGTAATTTCTCCGGGTAATGCGTTAATTAAATGGGCTTCGAGCGTGTAAAACTCATGTTCGGCACGTTCTGGTGCTAACATGGCTGCCTGCTGATTGAGTGCCGAAATGTAATAACTTAATGATAATTGGTCCATCGCAATGGAAACGCCATATACCAAGTCGTTGGCTAAACCATCGTTATGAGCGCCATCATCGTACATTTGTAGGCGTATAAATGGGCCAAACACACCAAAACGGTAATTCAGATATGCCTCAGCAGCATTGTTTATTGTGGCAGTTAAGGTAATGGTTTGGCCAACTACAGGCGCAGCGTTGGAAGCCGTAACGCTTGCAATAGATGGGGCTTCGGCGGTTAATTCAGCAAAAGATGCAAGGTAAGAAGCGCGGGCCTCCATCAAATTTGTGATACCCGGAATGGTATAAGTGCCCACATTAACATCGGTAATTAAACCACTCGTAAAGTTGGTATATGTGAAGAATTTGTTTGTGTCGGATAGAACGGCCGTATCAACAATTGCTTGCAATTGTGTTGCGAGGGTTTGGTATGCATTGGAGGCTATTTGCTCCTGAAGCATGGTTCGTAAATGGGCAAAATATACTTTTCGATAATAGGAGTCGGCTAATATGTTTCTAATTAAGGGCCAATCCGTATCCGAAGAATGTGTGAGCGGGCTTAAATTCTTCATATTAGCTATGGTTAAACTGCCCGATCCACCACCCTGTGTTCCCACAAACGGGAAACCCCCAAACGACATATTTAAGTCCCAAACCACCGGGTTATAACGGTTAAAGTTGTCCTTATAGATGTAATAATTTTGCGAAAACCAGCCATTATAACTATCAAGGTTAACAATCAAGCTATTGAATGCTAACATCCAGGTTAACCTATCCATATCAAAAACAGTGCTTAGTTGCTCAGGTTGGTTCGATACAATATTGGTTAATTCCACCAAATCATTCCACCCATAATCCGATTCTAGCTCATATTTGCCGAAATACAAGCTGCTATCATTCGATACAAATTGAAGGCTGCTACGTGATTGTGGCCCTGTAACTTCGGGGCTACACTTAATAAATGTGTTTTTTGACGAATTGAAATGGGCAGAACAAAACTTTTTATTCACCGATTCGTCGTTCGAATACAATCCTATATAATTGCCATTGATATAAAGTTGAGCGAAATTGGATCGAGGGCAATCCATATAATTACCTAATAGATTATAAGCCAACACCTCCCGAATCATAGATGGGTCGGAATAGCAATTTGCCAATTTTAGGGTTTTTATGCCATTATAGGTTTGGCCCTTAAATTCATCCAGCGAAATATTGAAAGGGTTCTTAACATAACTTGGGTCGTAAGAACTGCTTCCCTTGTATTTAACGCCAGCACTATCATACTGATAACCATTAATTTTTACCCATTCACACAAGGTATAGCCATCTGCTCCAGCTTTTGCAGTGTCAAGCATGTAATCCCAATTCGTTTGCGTAAATTTTATCTCAACTTTTTGAATAGTGCTTAAATCATATAGGTCGGGCTGCGCATTTAGTGAAAGGAAGCCAAAAACTAAAAACAAAGCAAGAAAAAGCTTTTGTAAAAATACTTTCATCTTAATGTATTATTCAACAGTTAATCGTCGCGTTATGATTTGATCGCCATTATGCAATCGCACCAAGTATAATCCAGCATTTAAACCTGCAAGGTTGATGTTTACAACTAATTGTTGGCCGCAGCTTAGTGTTCTCACCCGATTGCCAGTAAGGTTATAAACCTCAATGTAAGCATCTTTATCAACCGAACCTAAACTGCAATAGGCCATGCCTTGGGCCGGATTAGGGTATAAGCTGAAGGAGCCAAGCTTAGTAGAAGCAGGAACGGCCTGAACTCCACAAGCATAACATGACGAAAAGCAAAATGCATCAAACACTGTATCCTTTTTAACAGCTAATTCGCGGTTTCCATTTACCGAGCATAGGGTTGGCACAGTTTCATAACCTGCAGCTTGTACGCCATTACAAAATCTATATTCCACGCTGCCAACTGTTTGGTCAACATAAACGATGTTTTCATAAATGTTTTCTCCAAAACTGTACAGAATGTTGTTTCGTGTGTTCCAACCTTGGAAGCTTCCAGCAACATGAACACCCAAAGGACTTATGGTTGGAACTTCTTGCATATCAACCTTAAACCGTACTAAATATTGGCCTTGGGGTGCATTTCCGGCAAAAAGCATGGGCCCAACCAAGGTTGTATCGTTGGCTAAAGAATCGATGTAAATCCATCGGTTATCATTAAAATTATAACCCACGCGCGATTCAACCGGAACAAATTCAACTTCATACCATAAATCGCCGTTGAGAAACTTATATTCATACTTTGTAAATGCTGGGACATCAACCACAATGCTATAAATTTCGGTTCCGGGTTCCTGTGTTAGCATGCTTGTGTTTGATTGCCAGTTTCCGCCCACGAAACCCGCTGCTTCCTGAAAGTCACCAGAAACATGAACCCCTGTAACATTAACGGTTTGCCCTGTCATATCTACCGCAAACTTCACTTTTTTTGCAAAGGTACTGCCTGCCAGTGCGAGCAAAACAAAAACAATTAATATTTTTTTCATTATTTTAATTATTATAAAAATTACAAATTGGGGGAATTATTTCAATATATTAATTTTATACGATACGGCTTGCTCACCATCAAACATGATACGCAAAAAATACATACCCGGGTTGAGCCGAGAAACATCTAGCTGCCGAGCTTGGTTTTCTTGGATCATCAATTGACCTGTTGTGTTCAACAATTGAACATAAAATCCTTTTGATTGATTGCTAATTGGCTCTATATAAAGAATGCCAGAAACTGGGTTCGGGTATATCCTTACAGCGAAATTATTAACAGATAAATCATCGATTGCTGTAAACACAAATGCAAACGGAGCCGAAAGACTTGACGGACAATCGTTGGCATCCCAAATCATTACCTGATAATTGCCTTGTTGCGATGGGTTGTATGTTTGGTTTGTTGCTCCGTTAAGTTGATTTCCTTCAAAATACCACTGGTATTGTGCCGCCGGGCTGGAGTTTAAGGTATTGCCATTCTGTGTGATTGAAGGGGTTGCAGGAAGCTCATTCACCGTAACCGTAATAACATTGGATGTTTTCGAACATAATTCAGCATTCGTTATGTTACACGAATATGCCCCTGAGGTGGTTGCCGAATAATCAGGGCTAAGCGCTCCCAAAATAGCATTACCGTTCAGAAGCCATTGATAGGAGTAGCCAGCTGATTGATTGGCTGATAATACAACAATTCCTCCATTACAGAAAATTGTGGGGCCATTGGCTGTAATATTGGATGTTGGCAAGGGGTTTACCACAATGGTAACCGCGGTTGAGGTAGAAGAACAGCTGCCTGAATTTGTTATTGTTACGCTATAGTCGCCAGCCTCACTTGCCAAATAGGTTTGCGAGGTTGCCCCATTAATTGTTGCTCCATTTTTTAACCACTGATATGTATAGGAAGAACCGGTTGTAGCCGAAAGAAGCACGCTATTTCCTTGGCAAAAAGTGGTTGAACCCGAAGGCGATATGGATGCTTGAGGATATTCAACTACCGTAACGGTAATGGTATTGGACGTTGCAGAACATGATGTATTTGTTACGATTACGGAATAATTCCCTGATGTTGATGCCGTATAGGATGGCAGGATAGCTCCGTTAATGTTTACTCCATTGCTTTGCCATTGATAGGTTAATCCCGTGCCTGTGTTGGCATTAAGGTCAACAGAACCTCCTTGGCAAAACATAGTGTTACCAGCAGCAGTGGCAGTGGCCGTTGGTCCGGGTGTAACAACAACAGGAACCGAAGATGATGCAGTACAACCCGCCGAATTAACAGTAACGGTATAAGTTGTGTTTACCGAAGGATAAGCTACTGGATTTTGCAAGGTTGATGTAAAACCTACAGGATTTGAAACCCATGAGTACGTCAAATTGGAGCCTGTAGAGGTGGCAGTTAATTGAACAGCGCTTCCGGAGCAAACAGCTGAAGGCGTTGCAGAGGCAGAAACCGTGGGTGCAGAACCAGCTACATAACAAGCTGAATACCTAAAGGCTTGAGCTACAGAACCACTTACGGTTTTTGACCATAGCGTAGTGCCTGCTGCATTAATTTCGTAGATGTAGCCAGCCGTAGCAACACAGATGAGCGTGTTTCCATTTGGCAATTGCTGGGAGTTGCCCATGTTATTTGCATGACCCGAACAAGCAATTCGCTGGTTATATGTAGTTGGTAAATAGGCAACACCAGGGGTTTTCGAGTAATTGTAAGCTGTAAGTGGGGGCGAAATCAAATCAATACATGACTGACTCATGGATATGCCATTGTTGTTAAAAGCAACTAGATAGCCAGCATTTGGGCAAGCTGCTGGCACCCAGTGCGCATCATGTGCAACATGAAACACATTAGAACCTGTGGTCGAGTAAGCTGCTGGATTTCCCCAACGGTACAAAAAATCACCTCCTTTTCCCCCATTTCCACCCGTATGGCCAGCGGCTTGCGCAGTGGTGGTGCTGTGGTCGATTACATACAACTCGTTGATATTATGAGAGCTTACTGTAATTTGATCTAAAGTTGGATTGTAGTCGATCCCATTCATGTGAATCCAATCTTTTTGGGTGTTGTAATTTATGTTCATCAATTCGGGATGCTCCGAAATGGATGTAACATAATTATCCTTAGCCGAGTTATAATTCTGGCACAGATGATCCCAAAGCTTCCACTCCCAAACAATTGTGCCAGTTGTAGGGCCTGTTTGTTGGATTTCAAGGATTTTCTCGCTCCAAATAACAATGTTTTGCGAAGAGCCAGCTTGGGTGGCTTCTGCCGCTGTACGTACATCGTAGGCAATTACAAGCACATTACCGTTGGGCATAGGGCAAATGTCGTGATGGGTGCAATACGTGGCCGATGAGTATGAATAATCCCAAATAACGTTGCCATTCCAATCCACTTTTTGAAACTCTCCGCTCATAGGGCCTCCAGTTAAAATGTTTCCGGGCTTTGTAACAGTTCGCAATAATGTTCCGCCTTCTAACAAATAACTCGAATAGCAGGTTTTTGCTGTAGTAGGAAAAGTCCAACTGTGGTATGTGGTTCCATTGGTGTCAATTAAATATGCCGAAGTGCTGTTTTGAACGCTGTACAAGGTGTACGCACCCCATTGCTGAGCTAATGAAACGTTGGGTGCTAAAAAGAACAAAATAAGCAAATATAGCGGAGCCATCAAGAGCATTCTAGGTTTCATAAGTAGCAGTTTTTGTGGATAGTACGGTAATTTTTTATGATCTAAAGCACCTAAGGTTAATAAAATAATGAGGATGTGTTATAAATTTATAAAATTTTCGGGCTGGGTTTGTGATACATACTACGTAAAAAGGTTTAACGTGGTGGGGTAAAAATCAAAAAAAAACCATTATTGTCTGGTAAATAATCATAATATTATGGGAGGTTCCTAGCAATATTGCATTGCCCTCTGAATGACAGCCCTTTATGTTTTACCACTGACAGAATTTTTAGAAACTCCTACTGTTGTTGATTTTCTTCATGGCATCTTAAAAGCTGCCCAGCCTTAGCCTTGTTAGTTCTAAGGGCTGCAAAACATAACAATTTGTTAACTCAAATGCTTTAACACCCAAGGGGTAAACGGTGTTTAAAAAAATTGTAATCAAAAAAACTCATCACATGATTAGAAAAACTTACTTTTTA
>CAZKHA010000191.1:2640-6563 GCA_964552325.1 uncultured Bacteroidales bacterium | reverse complement strand
ATTCAAGCGAAAGTACTGCATTGCGAACATCGGTATTGTTGGTGAGAGCCATTTTGGTGGCTTGCTCAAGTGTTAGTTCCAATACATCCTGCGCCTGGCTCTTGGCAGCCGTAAAGATGCTGAAAAGTGAGAAGAAAAGTATTGCATGATATCTTTTCATACGATGGTTTTTATAAGTGGTTTAATTATAAGTTATTTAGTTAATATCTTTAAGTAAGTTTTGCTTTTTTTCTTCAAAATATTGCACGCCTTTGGCATTGCTAATGGCACGTATGTGGTTCTCGAACATTACCTGAAAGACTTCAGGAAATGTAAGTTCCCTATTAACAATAAAATCGGCTTTGTGAAGCTCCACAAGGTTGTTAACGTACAGGCGGGCAACGAGTTCTATTTTAAGGTCGTTGCGATAATACCCTTCCGCTATGCCTTGTTGCATGTTTTCGATAATGCGGGTGTAAATACGTTGTTTCTTTTGTTCAAGAAATCTGGCAAAAATCTCGGGGTAATATTTTTGAAGATCAAATACCACCACAGGGTTTGTTTCTTTTATTTCATTATTAACTATTTGGCTGGCATGCAATAAGATGTCGATAGCATTCATGTTTTCGGGATCATCCTCGCACTTCATTAGTTTATCATGGTTTAAAAGATAATCCATCACCTTTTCAACTAAGTCATCTTTGCTGCTAACATATTGGTAAAGCGTTTTCTTCGAAATACCCATATGCCTGCTTATATCATCCATGCTCAAGCTTCTAATTCCATAAGAATAAAACAATTGCCTCGATTTTTCGAGAATCTGAATCCATTTTTCATCCACATCCATCATAGCTCGAACTTTATGTTTGCCTTACACGTCTCAAAATACTTCATGCCTTCGATGGTGGCAATGCTACGAACAAAATTTTCGAACATTACCTCGAATAACATTCCGAATGAATACTTTTCGGGTGGGAAAAATTCTGGGTTATGAATATCAATCAAACGACTAATGTATAAGCGGGCAACCAACTCAATGCTGAAATCGGGGCGGTACATGCCTTGCCTAATCCCTTTTTCGATGTTGATCTGTATTTTCTCGAAAATGTATTCGGTTCTATTATCAATATGCTTGCGATACACATCAGGATAGTATTTAGCCAAATCGAAGGTAACCGATGGGCTTACTTGGTTAAACCTACGACAGACTTCAAGGCTAACCGTAAAAAGGATATCAATGGCATTGGTATGCTCAAAGTCGTTTACCAAGAATATTTCCTCGAATTGGTAGCGTTCAAATTTTAGAGCTTCTTCTACTAGTTCGGTCTTATTCTTTACGTATTTGTTGAGTGTTGATTTTGAAACGCCTATCTTCCGGCAAATTTCATCAAGCGATAAACGCCTGATTGAAAAGCTATTGGATAGCTCTCGGGTCTTTTCTAATATTTTTACGAATTCATCTTCCATGCTTATTTTCAGGATTTTAAAAAAATGTGTCCAGTTTCTTTGAGGCGGCAAATGTACAACAAGGAAACGAAAGAAACAAATTTAACACAAAACGTTTCTGTTAAGTTTTTGTTTCCAACGTTTCTTATGACGATGGAACATTTGAAACGTTACAGTTGCCTGAAAATTTTTTTTGGTGCAATGACTTGCCAAGCGAAATTGTGCAAAAACTTGCGGTTATATACCGTTAAACTACAGTGTTATAATTGGTTAATATAATATCGTCCCATTTCCATCACACAACACATCGCCAGAATGGATTGCAACCACTTGGGGAGGATTGTGCGTGGCACCAAAAACTTAGCTTTATGAAAAATGCAATGAACCTGAATGATTCATACATAAAAAGCGTATTGGAGCTAATGATATTGTTAAAGTGATGGCTCAGCTTGAAGCTTCTTACGAATGACCAGGTTTGCAGTTATAAAAGGCGGAGCAAGCGCAGGCCTCTACGATCATGCCATTTATAGTTGCTTGGTTAGTATAGGCTTGTGATATATAAAGTAATCAATCCATTGTTGTGTAATTTCCTCAAAGTGCTTATCAACAAATAGTTGTGCTTCTTTCAGGGCTTCCCCAACCAAGGGTTTCTTGCCTTTAACTGGGCTTAGCTTAAGCTTAAGTAGTTTGCCATTCTCATAAAAAAACGTGGCTTTACCTTCACAACCCTCAAACCGAATGTGTACATGAACGGGAGTATGCTCATGCGAATAGAAAAAGAACTGCAACCCCCGGTAAGTGAAGAAAGGTTGTAGCGGCAAATCGGGTGGAAGAACGTGCTTTTTCATAAAAGAAATGCGGATTGTTGAGCAAACAGTATTAGTAGTGCTTTGGCTCGTAAAAGTACACAAATTGAACAAGGACTGACGTTTCTTTTACAAGCCTTACACATTATGGCCAAAGAGAATTATCATTAAGCTTAATTGATAGGACTTTGCTCTATTAACAGTTAACTGCCGAGCCTCAGATGTGCTGAGTGTTTGCTTGGCAATTCATTCAACTAACAGATGCCATTTTGCTAATCATTTACAAACTTCAACGTTCGAGTTTCAATACACGGTTAGGTAATACTTCGGCTCCGCATGCTATTCGCTCGCAAAAGCATTTTTCCATGACCTTATGTTGATTCCCTCACGCACATAGCTTTCCTCTCCGGCATATATAAGGTTTTTAGTAAGCTGATAGTTTGAAAGCTCCTCAAAATAATTTAACTCTTTGAATAAATGTGTGTTAATGGTTTGGGTTGCCTTTAGCTCAGTTGCCAAAAACCTGTCGCCTTCCTGAATCAATAAATCTACTTCATGCCCCGCACTATCACGCCAGAACCATGCATCGGGTGTTAAATTGCGATGATAGCTTACTTTTATGTATTCGGCTATTAGCATATTTTCGAATAAGGCTCCTTTTATAGTACTGTCAATCAATTGGTTGACACTGTTAATTTTTAAAAGAAAGGATAAAAGGCCTGTATCGTAAAAATAGAGCTTCGGGGTTTTTACAATGCGCTTACTAAAGTTTTGATGCCATGGAGGAAGTAAGAATACTATGTAGCTGTTTTCTAATGCCGATAACCATGCTTTAGCGGTTGGCTGCGAAATACCACATTCGTTTGCAAGATTGTTGAGGTTAAGTAACTGACCAGCGCGGGCAGCACATAAACCAAGGAAACTTTTAAAGGTGCGTAAATCTTTTATGGCAATCAATTCACTTACATCGCGCTGTACATAGGTTTGTACATAATTTGCATAAAACTGCTTTGATGGGATATCTCGGCTGTACAATGCAGGATAAAAACCCCTGAGCATAGCCTCATAAATATCCTGAGGCATAAACGGTGTATTGGCAAGTTCCGAAAAATCGAACGGGAATATCTTGAAGATAGCCACCCTGCCAGCCAGGCTCTGGGTTATATGCTTCATTAAATGGAAGTTTTGTGAACCCGACAGAATGTATTGTCCCATCGTGCCCTGAACATCGACCCTTGTTTGCAAATACGAAAACAACTGCGGAACTTGCTGTGCTTCGTCAATAATTACGTGTTGACCATAATGAGCCAAAAACCCTCGTGTATCGGTTGATGCGAATTCCCTGGCATCAGGGTCTTCTAGGCTTACATATGTAAAATCAGGAAATAGCTGACGCAGTAGGGTGGTCTTGCCCGACTGCCTTGGCCCTGTAACCGCCAAAATAGGGTATTTGCCTATTAATGAACGGATAGACGTCTCTACATGCCGATGGATAAACATAACACAAATTTGTGCAAATGTAGCACAAATTTTGAAATTACAAGCACTCAACTTTGAAATTGCAAGCTTTCAACTTTGAAATTACAAGCCTTCAACTTTGAAATTGCAAGCTTTCAACTTTGAAATTACAAGCTTTCAACTTTGAAATTGCATAAACTTTTTATAATGCATCCAGATAAACCATTGTCTCAT
>CAZKHA010000191.1:0-2540 GCA_964552325.1 uncultured Bacteroidales bacterium | reverse complement strand
AACTTTGAAATTGCATAAACTTTTTATAATGCATCCAGATAAACCATTGTCTCATAATACCAATATATTCAACACTATACTAAGTTTAAGGAGATTAACCAATGCGATTTTTAAAGCAAACATTGGGTTATAAATGGCAATAACTTTACTCATTGATTGTTTACGATTGAAAGGCACAAGCAACTGTAAAAATTTCCGACACTATTTTGTTTTTCTGCTTGCCTGTATTTGGTTAAGCTTTTTAGGATTGACCGCCCGTAATATTATCATGGCAATCGCCCTTGGCCATCTGCTTAGGATATTCATCCGAATTCCGGCTGGAAGCTTATCAACAATTAAGGTGGCAACATACAGCAGGGCTGCTAGAATCCTCCCTGGTAAAGTTGTAAGATATAGCAATGGGCTTATATTTTCATAACTTCTTGGGTATCAAGCCTTTTTACCCAATGTTCCAATGGTAGCCTCCAGTTGCATAACTTCCT
Source organism: uncultured Bacteroidales bacterium (assembly GCA_964552325.1). Taxonomy (GTDB): domain Bacteria; phylum Bacteroidota; class Bacteroidia; order Bacteroidales; family TTA-H9; genus CAZKCK01. The sequence goes on along the minus strand of CAZKHA010000191.1, from coordinate 2,058 downwards.
TTTTGGTAAGCCGTTCTTGCCAAATACCTGTGCGACTGCCATTTACTTTTTGGGTTATCCTTGAATGGTATTTTTTAAGGACATCTGGCGGATAGGTTTTGGTAAAATCTTCGCTCTTTTTGTAGTACTCCAACATTTCTGGAAGATAGGTAATTCCCGCAAAATCATACAGTTCTATCATAACCTGCTGGGGGTTTGCTACTAGGTCTTCATACCTTACAATCCTATAATGTTCGGGTAAGTTGTTGGCACACTTTACGATCGTCTTATAAAAATATTTCCATTTTTGGGCTGTCAACGAAGGGATTGACAAGTCGAAGTGAACATCACGTAGCGAAACATAATTGTCGCGGTAATCCCTATTCAGGTAGATAAACAGAGCATTCGGATAGATCTTGCGCAAACGTTCGGTATAAATTGAATAGCCTGGGTTCTTATCGCCATAAAGCAGTATTTCGGCTTTCGGAAATAATGATTCGTAGCTTTGATACACAACTTTACAAACCGATCCATACGAATGTTTCCCTTCATATTTAAGCAAGCTTTGCCAAAGCATTTCCCAATCGAGGTTCCACATTTCGATACGCCACTGCGTTTTAATATCCTCAAAAAAGTTTTTCAGATGTTGGCGGGTCCAATAATTTATGCCTCCATATTTTGATGAAAGGTTTATAATAAATTGACATTCAGGAGGTATTACTACATTGGGGTGAGCTTCAAAAATCATCCTTAGCAAGGTAGTGCCCGAACGTGGACGCCCCAAGATGAATAAAAAAGGATTCCCTGATTCATCCATTTGGAGATGAAGATTTATGGTTGGTTGTAAATTTTCCAACGTGGTGTAATTACAATAGGTTAATAAGCACCACAAACTTATCGAAATAGTTGGAGCTTCGTACAAAAGCCATAAAAAATTGTGCAACTGAACGTTTTTTGCATGTTAGAGCCTGGCATTTTGGCAATGAATTTGAGATTATAAAAGGTTTACAGCATTGTTAAGTGCTGATGAATTGCAAATTGCATACCCTGGCTCATTAGCTTCGGGTTTTAAAAGCTCTCCCAAAAAAATAGTTCGTACTTTTGTGCGTTGTCCAATAAAAAAATTCATGTTGCCCACACCAGGTCCCCTATTAGCTAAAGTTAATTCTCCCATCGATTTAAGGACATTGCCTAACAGGCAATTGCCCCAACTTTGCGATGAAGTACGGGATTATATTATTAAGGTAATATCAACAAATCCTGGTCATTTGGCTGCAAGCTTGGGTGTTGTAGAATTGGCTGTTGCCCTGCATTACGCTTTTAACACACCCAACGATAAGCTCATTTGGGATGTAGGCCATCAAGCTTATCCTCATAAGATATTGACAGGCAGGCGCGATGTGTTTCATTTGAATCGAAAACTGGATGGCATAAGTGGTTTTCCCAAGATGGCCGAAAGCCCTTACGATGCATTTGGCACGGGTCATTCAAGCACATCAATTTCGGCTGCATTGGGCATGGCTGTTGCTGCTAAGCTTAGGGGCGATAATCGCCGGCAACACATTGCTGTAATAGGCGACGGAAGCATGACGGCAGGAATGGCCTTTGAAGCCTTGAACCATGCTGGAGTATCAAAAGCCAATATATTAGTGATACTCAACGATAACGGAATTGCCATCGATAAAAACACAGGTGCGCTTAAAGAATACTTAACCGGTGTAACGGCTTCAAAAACCTATAACCGCATCCGCAACAAAGTTTGGACCTTGCTGGGAGGAGGCAGCCGTTATGGAGCCAATACCCGGCACATTGTAAAACAGATTGGAAATGCGGTTAAAACAACCATTTTGCGCAAGAGCAACCTTTTCGAATCGTTTAGTTTCCGGTATTTTGGCCCTGTTGATGGGCACGATGTGGAGCGCTTGGTTAGTTTACTGAATGATCTTAAACGTATCCCAGGTCCCAAACTGCTACACGTTGTTACCAAAAAGGGCAAAGGCCTCGAAAAGGCCGAGCAAGACCCTACACTTTACCATGCACCCGGTGCTTTTGACCCCGATACCGGTGAGATATTAGAAA
>CAZKHA010000190.1:0-6575 GCA_964552325.1 uncultured Bacteroidales bacterium | reverse complement strand
GAAGCCAGTCCATAGCAATCCTAATGGGTTTCCTTAGATTGAATTAAACGGCTTTTGCAAATAGTGTTGTTTTGCGGCCACTAACCAAGCCTTTTTCGGCTTTGGCCTTGCTCATACAGGACACATAACAGGTCGGGGCAGGCTTGTTCGTAACAAAAAACAAAAGCACCCGTGATCAATGGATGTTTAGGCTTAAGCCAACTGCAAAGCTTATTTCGTATAGGGTATTTTGACTTTTGTGGAATTAACCAATCAAACAAACTCCCACATAATATGTCTAAGAGCCAAAAAACTTAAAGTGCAAGACCCTTTCTTATGCAATATAGAATGTTTTTCTTTTATACATTCATAAGTGTTCGATATTTTGTGTACATTGCGGCCAAAATCTTTTACCAATGAAAAAAGTAATTTTCGCTTTACTGGTTTCATTTATCACACTAAACCAGTTAGTTGCTCAACCCGTTAGCAAGCAGCAAGCTGAACAAGCTGTTCTTGCGTTTTTATTCACCAAGCAGATGGCCAACACACCCACGCTAATTGATTCTATTTCGGGATCAAAGGCGCTACTAGCTCGAATCTATTCCCTGAAGCCTGGCTTTGTTATCGTGGCTGTTCACAAACAATTAAATGCAGTGTTGGCGTATTCGTTTACGGCCGATTATGACCTCAACCAAAAACCATGGCCTGAATTGCTCCCAATCTTAAAAGCCGATTATGAGCAAAGGCTGATGTTTGCTTCTTCAAATCCTGCCGTGGCCTTCAAGAATAAAGCATCTTGGGAGGCCCTGCTTCAACCCACAAAACCGGCTCGTGAGTTCCAGCAATGGCCTCCCGAGGGCAGCACTCCTACCGGTGGATGGCTTTTTACCAATTGGACGCAAAGCGCTCCGTACAACAAGCTTTGCCCTATGGACAACACAACTGGCCAACGCAGTTACGTGGGATGCCCAGCCACGGCCATGGCACAAATCCTTAACCTTCATCGCAGGCTAAACCACACACGTTTTACCGATGCTGACGACTATTTCCATAACTACGGCGGCAATCAATTTTGGTTTGACGATGATTATGCCACCTTCAAGTTCCCCTCATGGCCCAAACTAAACCAATTGCTCGACACGCTTGAGACCTATTACGATATTGGCAAACCTACAACAGATAGCCTAAACGCAGCCTTGAGCCTTGCGTGCGGCTTGGCGGCCAACCAAGTTTATAGTTCTTCGGGTTCGGGAACCTGGGGGGTTGAACAAGCACAGATGGCTTACCAACGCTTTGATTTTACCGAATCGGTTTTGGTTTATAATACCGACACCACTTTAAATCAACATCTTGCCGAAAACATTAAGCTTGGGATGCCTGCCCATTTGGCCTTGGTTGACCCTGGCGTAACGGTTGGCCATAACATTGTGGTTGACGGGTATAACACCGACGAGTTTTTCCATTTTAATTTTGGTTGGGGAGGTTCGGCAAATGGTTGGTACACCATGCCACCCAGCGGAATGCCTTACAATCTTACGGTAATTGAAGGTATTGTTTTGGATATTGATTTGGGCAACCACACCACCGGTATTGGCCCTATTAAAACCAAACAGCCAACCAGCATATGGATTTACACGCAAGCAAATGAAGTTCATGTTGAGGTAGCTGCAGATCTTGGTCGTTTTCAGTCGTTTGAGATCTTTAGCACACAAGGCCAACTGCTTCAAACGGGTATATTGCAAAACAAAGCTAAAGGGCATTACGTTTTAAAAAACAATTTACAGGCACCCGGCATTTATTTACTCAGGATTGCCACCCAAAATGCTGAAAAAGCCTGTGGGAAATTCGTTTTTTAGCTAGTTTTGTGCTTATCTCGCAAAACCAAGCTTTATGAAAAAGACTGCTAAACCAGCTACACTCCCTTCCGATAGGCTTTTGTCAATTGATGCCCTTAGGGGTTTTGATATGTTTTGGATTATGGGCGCCGAGGGCATTGTACACGCGCTAAAAGATGCCACTGGCTGGGGCTGGGCTGTAGCGGCCTCCACCCAACTTGACCACGCGCAATGGAACGGGTTTAGGCTCTACGACCTTATTTTCCCGTTGTTCCTGTTTCTTTCGGGGGTTACCATGCCATTTTCGTTTACACGAAAGCTTGAAAAAGGTGTACCCAAACAAACCATCTATTTCGATATCCTTCGCCGTGGACTCCTGCTTGTGCTCTTGGGCTGTGTTTACAATGGGCTTTTGAAGTTTGATTTTGCCAATCAGCGTTATGCCAGCGTACTGGCTCAGATAGGGATAGCCTATATGTTTGCCGGTTTTATTTTCTTAAACACCAAGTGGAAGGGGCAATTGGCTTGGGTGCTTGGCATAGTGTTAGCCTATTGGGCTGCCATGAAGCTTATACACGTTCCGGGCTTTGGTGCAGGCGATTTATCGCGCGAAGGAAGCTTAGTAACCTGGTTTGATCAGCATTTTTTGCCCGGACGTTTTCATGAAGGAATTTTTGATCCCGAAGGCTTGATGGTTAAAGTGCCAGGCACTGCCACTGCCTTGCTGGGCGCCTTAGCGGGTTGGTGGCTCAAGCGTGTTGATGTTAAAGGAAGCAAGAAGGCCTTGTACTTGCTGTTGGCCTCGGGTGTGGCATTTCTGCTGTCTCAGTTAATTGATTTATCGTTTCCGATCAACAAAAAACTCTGGTCAAGCTCGTTCGTATTTCAAACAGCAGCCTGCAGCGGGTTATTATTGGCCGTGTTTTACCTACTTATCGATGTATGGAAATTCAAGAAATGGGCCTTTTTCTTCGCGGTTATCGGAATGAACTCCATTACAATATATCTATCAACCGAAATCATCAATTTCTGGCATACGGCAACGTTCCTGTTTGGTGGCTTTGCCAATATGGCCGGCGATGCCTGGGGAAAGGTGATACTTGCCAGCGGTGTTGTAGCCCTTGAGTGGGGGTTTTTGTATTTCTTATATGTAAAGAAGATCTTTTTGAAGGTGTAGAAACTGGATACGTTGTATTAAAAATGAGCTATGCGCACAATCATTCTTGTTTTATTGATATCCTGCAGTGTACTATCCTCTAGCGGCCAATACAAGTGGATAAATCCACTGCCAGGGGGTGTGACTATCAATGCGATGGATTTTTCGGATCCCCTTAATGGGATAGCGGTTGGAGATGTAGGTACAATTGCTTATACAACTGATGGAGGTGGTTCATGGTCGCTTGGGGAATCTTCCACCTTCTTTGATGTTCGTGCTGTTCGGGTCTTTAGCAGTAACGTTGCCTACGCTTGCGCAGGGAATGAATTCCTAAGAACAACAGATGGAGGGGGTCATTGGGTGAATGTTTGCAAAGACACAAACTTTTTATTTCGCAACTTCTCATTCTCAACATTATTTGATGGCTTTGCTGTTGTATGGCCAAAAAATGAATATGAATATGCCATTGCAAAAACAAATAATGGTGGTGTTAACTGGTTTATTTGCGACCAACCCATGATAGCTTCTCGAAGTGTTGCCACGAATAGCCAAAACAAGGCCATAATTATTAATAGTGGCTTACTTTATAAGACAGTAAATGGAGGTGATAACTTTTATCCTGTAAATGGGGATTTTGAAAATTTTGTTTTTACTTCGGTTTATCATTATCATGAAACAACTTGGTTTGCCGCAGGAATAAGGTTTAGTGGTGATTTTGATGAGACTTCACTTTTGTTTGTGTCGTATGATGATGGGGAGAACTGGTATAAATCATATGAGTCACCTTCATCACGAATAAATTCTATGGATTTTTATGGTAAAAGAATAATCATGTCTACAGGTGGCTCGATAATTATTGAGTCATCAAATGAAGGGATTACGTGGCAGACAAAGGATGTCCCTAACCTAATTACTTCATCTAAATGCATAAGTGCAACAAGCGAAAACGGTGCAGTTTTGTTTGCAGAATCCTTGCTTTATAAAAAAGATGTTGCAAACGACGAATGGGTAAAAATTAGTCCGTTTTACCCTGTTGAAATTCATGCAGTAAGCATGGTTGATAGCTTACACACCTTTGCTGTTGGGTTGGCCCCTTACTTGAACCAAAACAGTGTATTACCAAAAGGGGCAGTCTTTAAAACTTCGAATGGGGGAAATAATTGGGAATGCCAATTCCCATTTGATTACTATGTGGCGGATGTTTCGTTTTGTGACACTCTTAATGGCATGATTTTAAATAATCTGGCGAACGATACTTTATTTATTACGCATGATGGTGGAAAGTCATGGAATGGTATTTATGTTCCTATTCTCCAAAACTCTTTAAAAATTTACTATACGTCTCCTTTAAGGGCTTATTTACAAACAGTTTATGATTTATTTAGAACGGATGATGGGGGAGTTACATGGCAAAAAAAAGTTTTGCCAAGTTGTGTTCGAACTAAAATACAGTTTATAAACGATAGTATTGGATTTGTTGCTGGTTTTTGGAATTACGATTTTTATAACGATGCTGGCTACTACAAAACGATTGATGGTGGCGAAAGCTGGCAGTTTTTTAAACATCGTGAAGAGCAGCCATACACTCAAGTAATCCATTTTCCTGACACCACGATAGGATTTGTGATAAAGGGATTGTTTCCTATTGAACTTTGGAAGGTTAGCCTAAACAACAATGTTTGGACAAAAATTTATACCTTTGATTATCAAAATGATCCAACGACTCATTGTGTTTGGTTTGCTGACTCCTTAACAGGTTATGTGCTCGATTCAGAAATAAGCTATAGAAGTAAGTTATCTATGACAAACGATGGAGGTAAGAACTGGGAAGTGATTGGCATATTTCCTCATGTTAGAAAAATGGTATTTTCCAATTCTAAAAATGGCTTGCTTTTTGGCAATCAAAGCCGCATCCTTCGAATAAATCCTAATTATAGACCTTATGATAATCCTAGACCTCAGCCACAAAACCATAAAAATATAAATGTTTTTCCAAACCCAGCAAATGAATATTTAATTATTATGATTGATGACTCTTCTATAAAAACAGAAACGATTAGTGTGTATGATTGTAACGGGAGGCTACAGTTTACCTCATTAAACAATAATTTTAATAATGTTTTTAAAATAAACACGACTAGTTTAAGATCTGGTCTTTACTTATTTACTATAAACGGTACAAACCAGCATTTTTCCGGAAAATTCATTATAGAATAAACCAAAAACCAAAAGGGTGACGGGCACAAAAGCCTGCCCGTTGCCCTTTTCTATCTGAAATATATGCAAAAAGCAATCTCAATTCTTATATTATGGCTCTGTAGTCAAGCCTCCTGCTCCCAACACATGACATGGCAGAATTGTTATGGAGGGAGCAATGGAGATCTGGCAAGAGATATAGCAGTAATTGGGAATGGATATTTAATCACAGGTGGAACAAGTTCAAATGATGGTGACATCTCTTATTATCATGGAGGGGGAGACGGATGGCTAATACGAGTTGATTCAATTGGTAACATTTTATGGGAAAAAACTTACGGAGGATCAGATTTAGAATACTTTTCAAGAATAATTTCTACGACCGACAATAATTATTATTTGCTTGGCCTATCCTTTTCCTCTGACGGAGATATCAGCAATGACCCTTATCCCGGCTCGCCGGATTACTGGATTGTCAAGATTGACAGTTCAGGAAATATTATCTGGGATAAAATATTAGGAGGTAATGCCGGTGAGAATTTATGGAATGGCGCAGTAACCACTGACGGAGGGGTAGTTGTTATTGGTGAAACAAGCTCAAATGATGGTGATATTAGTGTATATTATGGCGGTAACGATGCCTGGATGGTAAAATTAAGTAGCAACGGTGTTCCAGAATGGAATTATACAATAGGTACGGATTGGTTTGATTCAGGGCGAGCAATTATCCAAACCTCTGACGGTGGTTACTTAGCAGCAAGCTGTTCAATGATATTAGAAGGCGGAACAGGAAACATTTCATGTGTACCGCACTCCTTTGGATGGGTTGAGGGTGTGTTATTTAAACTGGATTCAAATCTGAATGTAGAATGGCAAAGATGCTATGGGGGTAGTAACCATGATGGGATATTCGGTTTATTGGAGGTGGAAGATGGTTATGTTTTTACAGGTTCTGCTTCATCAAATGATGGAGATATTTCAGGCTTGCATGGAGAGTCTGATGCCTGGGTTGTTAAAACCGACTTTGATGGAAATATTATCTGGCAAAACCCTCTGGGTGGTTCAAGATCAGAGTCCGGATCAATTATTTTGCAAACAACGGACGGCTCTCTGATTTCTATAGTAAATACCTACTCAAATAATGGGGATGTATTTGGAAATCATTCAATGAGTGAATATGATTCTGATATTTGGTTAGCGAAGCTTAATAGCGATGGAGAATTGTTATCTCAGCAATGTTTTGGTGGCGCTGGAAGTGAAATAATAGAATTCGGTGTAGTTAAAAAAAGCGGCAACAACTTTGTCATAGCGGGCTATACCGATGACGGACCTTCGTATGACGTAGCCTGCACCCCTCACGGTGGCAACGGTGTGGATGAAGATTGGTGGCTGTTCGAAATCAAAGACTG
>CAZKHA010000189.1:0-6651 GCA_964552325.1 uncultured Bacteroidales bacterium | reverse complement strand
CTCAGTTAACCCATACTGGCTGTATGGTTTGCATATAAAGCGTTTCATTCAGCATTTACATTTTTGGTGAATTATTCGAGATAGGGCGAAACCATGGTTGCCATGGTATCATACCCATTGATTTTTTGGCGGTTAGTAAAACAAAACAATTTAACAATACCAGAATGCAGGCAGCAGGGCCAAGGCATAACTTTTTTGCCAACCTCCTCGGTATGATTCTTATAATCGGCGTGTTTTAAACCAATTGCACAGATTGCCATGATGCCCTCAATCCCCTGCTAAAGCAAGGCCATGAAAAAAAGGCTACCGCCCTGAATCTGTATCAAATCTTTATGTCCTCGGTACTGACGTCAATCCCAAAATCTTTCATCAACCTAAAGCCGTATTGCCGTAAATCGCTGATAACGGGTATCGCGTTTTGGCCACGTGGTGTAAGTGAGTATTCTACTTTGGGCGGTACCACCGCATACACCTCGCGATGTATATAACCATCCTCCTCTAGTTCGCGCAATGAGGTCGTAAGCATTTTGTGGGTTACCTTAGGCATGGTCTTTTTTAGTTCGCCATAGCGCAGGGTTTTATCCCTTAGCCGCCAAAGAATCGGCATTTTCCAGGTTCCCCCAATCCTATCCATTACAAATTCTACTGAATTGTAATACAGCTTTTTGTTAAACAAAAATTCCGGCATAATGTAAGTATTTGTTTTTCAACATGCTTTCAAATACGTTAGTATCTACCTTTTGGGTAAATATATGAACAAAGATACTGCTTGAATGTAGTTTTGCAAACCAATTTTAAAATTTAAATGATGAAAACACAGCTATTATCAATAATGGTGGTCGCACTGACAGCCACTGCCGCTTTGGCCCAAACAGAAACCAATCCATATAAAGTGACCGAAAGGCAACAACATGTTCATTTTCACGGTTCTCCAACCAAAGGTAAGATCCTGATGATTGCCAGCAGCCCATCGGTGTCAAAACAAACCGGATGGCCCATTGGATTTTGGGCTGCCGAGCTTACGCACCCTTTACGCGTGTTTCAAGAAGCCGGATATGAGGTTGAATTGGCTTCGACAGAAGGCGGCAAAATTGAGATGGACTCTTATTCGAATCCCATGGATGCCAGCGCATATGCCGCACACGACGTTATAAGCCTCGGCTACATGCAATTGCCCTGGTTTAACCAAATGCTGTTGAACACAAAGAAAATGAGCGATGTAAACCCAAGTGATTATGTGGCCATTTTCTTGGTAGGCGGGCAAGCACCCATGTACACCTTCAGGGGCAACAAAACCCTCGAAAAGCTCTTTGTCAACTTTTATGAAGCTGGCAAGCCCTCCGCAGCCGTTTGTCATTCAACCACCTTACTGCTAGAAGCAAAAAAATCAAACGCCGAGCTTTTGGTAAAGGGCAAGACCTGGACAGGCTTTGCCAACGCTGAAGAAGACTTTGCCGACAAGGCAGTGGGTATGAAAATTCAACCCTACCGTATTGAAGATGAAGCAAGAAAGATAAAAGGAACCACGTTCAAGGTTTCCCAAGCTTTTGCCTCATACGCCATTGCCGACGGCAATTTGATAACCGGACAACAGCAAAACTCGGGGGAGGCTGCAGCTAAAATGGTGGTTGAATTGCTTTCAAACTAATGCGTAATTATCTGAAGCTATTGTTTCTGACAGTATCCCTTTACGGGGGTACTGTCGTTGCACAAATCCCAGTTGAGGTTTTTGCTGGTAATGAGAAAGCCACCATCGATATGATGTTCTTTCGGTTTTTCAAGAACCAGCGCGAAGAACCTTCACGGGTTTTGTTTTTTAACCGCAACAGGGCAAGCGTTGATTATCAGATGACCTCAAGCAGCAAGCTGCCGCAGTTTGGCTTAACCGAAGCAATATCATATAATCACCCGAAATTGAAAGGCTTTGCGCCTGTGTTTGTTGCCCAAGTCTTTAACTCAGGAGTCTATCCGAAAATCGGTGCTCAGTATGTCTTTTTCAAAGAAAATTTTACGATCTTTACATGGCTCGTTACTGAGATTGCCAATAACTCGTTTATTGATTATTACCTCCTTCTTCGCTTCACGCCTGAGATTAACACAAGATTAAAGCTTTTTACGCAAATGGAAACATTAAACGCATTTCCAACAGTAGCCAAAGATTACAGTTTCACGCAACGGTTCCGCATAGGCCTGAAAATGCAATATTTGCAATTTGGGATTGGAACTGACTTGGCTGAAACAGGAAAAAACACTATCAAGCTTTCATCAAATACCGGACTATTCTTAAGATACGAATTTTAATACTTTAGCAACATGAAAAATGTATTTAGCAAAAGCAGGGTCGAAACATTTTCCGATGGCATTTTCGCCATCATTATTACACTGCTTGTACTCGAAATAAAAGTGCCACATATACACGACTATCATTCAGATGCTGAACTGCTTACTGCACTTTTGGAACTGTTTCCAAAATTCATTGGTTGGATTATCAGCTTTTTCACCATCGCGGTTATTTGGGTAAATCATCATAAAATATTTAAACAAATTAAAGAATTGGATAATGGAGTTTTTTGGTGGAACGCCTTTTTATTGTTGTGGTGCACATTTATTCCGTTCCCTACTGCGGTTTTGGGCGATTATCCCAACAATCTAACATCGGTGGTTCTATATGGGTTGGTAATGGCGCTTATGGCGCTCGGTTTCACGTTGATGCGTCTTTATGCCATTCGTACTAAAAATGTTTTGGGCGACCATGTGGATGTAACGCAATTTAAAAAAGGAACACAGTTATCTTTACTTTTTGGTCCAGTGATGTATTTGATAGGCATTTTGCTTGGTTTTATCCACCCATATATGGCATTCGCGGTGTATTTAGCCATACCCATTTATTTTATCTTTTCAGAAAACAAAAACACGGATAAAGAACTATGAACATGCTAATTCACATGCTATTTGCCGCCTTTTCAACAACGGTGTGTGCAAATCAGGCAAATAATTCAACCAATATGAAGGCAAAAAAATTTGAAACAATCGTTGTCTTTGGCGATGGCTTAAACGATATGGGTAAATGGGGAAAGTTAAGCAATTATCAGTATCCTCCTGCTTCTCAAGGTTTTTTTGAAAGCCGGTGGACTAACGGTAAGGTATGGGTTGAACATGTTGCCGATTCGTTAGGTTTGACACTTGGCCTAGAAAATAATTATGCGATGGGTGGGGCAAGCACGGGTTTATACAACATCAACGAGCCGCTCAGGAAAGCCTTGCATTTGGAAGAAAATACACTGCTTTTGGGGATGTTGGCCCAGGTGCAAGCTTATTTAAACGATAACCCCAAAATAGACGAAAAAACCTTGTTTGTGCTATGGGCCGGTGGACACGATATTGGCAATTATTTGGAATATGGACAGCCCGATTTGGAAAAATATCCACCCGCGAATAATTACAAACAAGCCATCGAACTCTTGGTAAATGCAGGGGCAAAACATATTTTTGTAGGAACGATGCCAGATATGGGATACAGCCCTGGCTATTTTGGAACTGACAAACAAACAAAGGCTTCTGACTTATGCCAGCAGCTAAACACTGGACTCGGCAACATCGAAAAATCGTATCAAAACACCAACGTCAAGTTTTATATGTTTGATGGAGCCGGCGTTTTTGCAAAAATAGGAATGAACCCAGCAGCTTATGGAATTAAATACATGGATGCATACCTCCCCCTGGAGATTATCAATTTTATGAATCCTTTGGAGAAAAGCAATGTGGACATTCCAAACAAAGAAAAAGGCTTAAACCCTGATGAATTTATGAACTGGTGGGCGGTTTCGGCAAGTGCCAAGGTACATAAAATCATTGCAGACGAAGCAATAAAATTTATTCATTCAAAAAACGAATAGCGATGAAAATAGCATTTATAGGTATTGGCAACGTTGGCTATGCTATTGCCAATAATTTGAGCAAATCAGGACACAAGATTTGGGTGGGGTCAAACGATGGAATGTCGAAGAGCATTCAAAAAGTTCGACAAAGCAACCCGGTATTCAAGATAACTTCGCCCCAAGAAGCTATCAACAATGCTGAAATTGTATTTTTAGCAACTCCTTTCCAAGCGAACGAAAGCGTACTGAAAGACTTGCGCTTTGATGGTAAAACGCTGGTAGATTGCACAAATCCAGTGGGGCCGGGCCTCACACACGGGCTGAATAATGTAAAGTCAGGGTCGGAGTTTGTGCAGGATTTGGCAACCGATGCCAAGGTGGTCAAAGCATTTAGCATCTACGGTTTCGAAAATTTTATCGACTGTGGCTTTCCTGAATACAACGTAAAACCAGCCATGCTGATTGCAGGAAACGATGCCGGAGCAAAAAAACAGGCAAGTGAGCTTATTGAAGAGATGGGTTATCAGGTAATTGACACGGGCTTGTTAAACCAAGCATTGCATCTTGAACACATGACCTTGTTATGGGTGAAGATGGCCCGGGTTGGTGGGCATCACCCTCATTTCGTTTGGGCGTATCTCGAAAAACTTGCATGAAAACGATTGTATTAACAGGTGCTACCTCTGGCATTGGTAAAGAGGTAGCACTCCAATTGTTAAAGCTCGGTCATAGGCTTGTTTCGGGCGCCCGAAATATGCAAAAAGCTGAAAAAACCCGCGATGAATTGATTAAACTTGCCGGAAACAATCTGTTAGACTTTATTCAAGTAGATTTTGCTGACTTTGAAAGTGTAAAGCGGTTTGCTTCGGATATCACTGAAAAATACAACACGCTTGATGTGTTAATTAACAATGCCGGTACCTGGGAAGTTGAATTTGCGGAAACCGTAAATGGCATTGAGACCAATCTGCAGGTCAACCATTTAAGCCCCATGCTCTTAAGCCTCGAACTCATTCCATTGCTGCAAAAATCAAAGCGTTCAAGAATCATAAACACCTCGTCAGGGGCGCATCGCAGAAATATTTTGAACCTTGAAGATCTTGAATTTAGAAAAAGCCGATATGATGGCATAGCCTCCTATTCACAGTCAAAATTGCTAAATATCCTCTTTAGCCTTGAATTGAAAAACAGGGTGGAACACCTTGATATTAGTGTAAATACGGTTCATCCAGGATATGTGAAAACCGACTTGTTCCAAAAAATGGGGGCTCGGGATTGGAATGGTGTGCCTGATGCCAAACACGGAGCACAAAGCGCTTTGTATGCAGCATTAAGCCCGGACATGGAGGGCGTTTCGGGAAAATATATCTATTTAAACAAAGAAGATCCTAACCTTTCACCCATGGCTCAGGACAAAATGCTTGCCTTGAAAGCTTGGGATTTAAGCTTTACCTATCTGATAGATTTTGCCACACCCCTTGCAAAAACGCCTGCCCTTAACGGTAATTAAAGCAATTGGCTTGCGTTTGCGAATTTTTGAATGTACAAGCCAAGCCGTAGGTTTGTCGCAACCGCGAAGCAATTCAGGTCAATGACCAGATAGGAAAGCGATTCGGGATCAACTGTTTCTAACTGCCTTTGCTTTGCAAATTCAGTAACAAGCTGTATAAATGCCAAGCCAATTAGAACGAAACGCACTACATTCCATTCCCACCCAACAAACAAACCCGCTACCAAAATTTTTATCCCTCTGATTCACATGTCGTTGTGTTAAGGAATTTGTCATTGCCTCAGCCGCATTTCTGCCAAAACCAATAGCACATTAAACGATTAAAAATTTGTATTTGCTTGACAACCATGCGCGCTTGGTATATATTTGCAAGCGTAAATCAATGCATTGCTTATATGGCAGCAACCGCACCGTTGGCAATAAATATATGCAAGATTGCGTTTACAGATACGTTGCCAGAAACTTAATAAATACAGACTATGATGGAGCTTATAAATTACTTATTAGACTTAATGCTACACTTCGATAATCATTTATTTAAATTGATTTTGGAATACGGTATTTGGATTTATGCCATTTTATTTTTAATAATTTTTATTGAAACAGGAATTGTACTTATGCCCTTTTTACCAGGAGATTCCCTATTATTCGTAGCTGGCACATTTTGCGCAGGAGTTCAGAATAATCTTGGTCAAACAGCAGAACTAAATCTCGGCATTATCCTTGTTCTGTTAACTATAGCCGCAATTCTTGGAGATGCTACGAATTACTTTTTAGGTAAAAAATTTGGGATTAAATTACTCAAAATAAAAATTAAAGATAAGTCAATCATAAATCCAAAATACATAGATAAGACACATGATTTCTATGAAATTCACGGTCCAAAAACAATAATCATCGCTCGCTTCGTGCCTATTGTTAGAACCTTTGCTCCTTTTGTGGCAGGAATTGGGGATATGGCATATGGAAAATTTGTTCGCTATAATGTAATTGGAGGATTTGTATGGGTTTTTGGGTTAGTATTTCTTGGTTACTTTTTCGGAAATCTTGACTTTGTAAAAAACAATTTTGAAACTGTTGTATTTGGAATTATTGGTTTGTCATTATTACCAATGTTGGTTGAATTTATTCGGAATAAATATAAAAATAAACCCGGCAACAAAGTGTAAATGCCATAAGGTATTCAAAGGTATGCAAAAGTTGGAAGTCCGCTTTTACATTTCGTGTACCTTGACAGGAAATCGCCCGCAATCGGCAACTTTT
>CAZKHA010000188.1:0-6656 GCA_964552325.1 uncultured Bacteroidales bacterium | reverse complement strand
GATTCGCTCTACCATATCACACATTTTCATCCTGAGGTTCAAGCCCTGCAAAGCGTGAAGCCACCTAAGGCTTACTTAGTTCCAAAGAGCGACACCTTGCTAATGGGTTTTCTTAGAAATCATGCTATCGACACGGCACTCCTTCCGCTGCGGGAGGGCTTGGAAGTTAGTGCCTATAAAGTAGTTAGGTTGATGGCCGATACACTCGAGGAAATGACAGTACAAGCCCCTGTTTTGCTAGCGGAAAAGCTTTCGTTGGGCAATCAGTTGCATAATTACGTGTATGTGCCTGTTCACCAATTTAAATCATCGTTGATAGTTATGGCTTTTGAGCCACGTTCAATGGTAGGGCTGGTTAATTACACGGCTTTTGCATACTTGCTAGAGGCCGGTAAACTTTATCCTATCTTGCGGGTAGAGTAGGGTGTTGCGATCGATTTAGGCTAACTTTGCGTTACGGTTGATTGACTCAAGTAGGTCGGCTCTGCGTATAGGTTTCAGGTAGTACCCATCAAATCCCGCATTTCGTATGCGGTCCTCATCGTGTGCCATGGCATAAGCAGTTAAAGCCACCACAGGTAAATCTGGGTTTAGTTCGCGTATGGCATATAAAGCTTCCACACCATCCATTACCGGCATTTTTATATCCATAAGTACCAGGTTAAAATTGGGATGTGTTTTTACCATTTCCACTGCCACAGCTCCGTTGGTGGCATGAAATAAGTGTATATCAGTGCCTTGTAGAGCCATCTTTACAAATTCAAAATTGCTGCTTTCGTCCTCGGCCAGTAAAACTTTAAGCCATTGTTTGGGCAAAGCCTTTGGTTTTGAAACCAAGGTCTTGTTGACTACCGGGTTTTGGGCAAGTTTAAGGGGCAGACCCAAATACACAGTTGTTCCTTGGCCCAGTGTGCTTTCTAGTTTTAGGTACCCGCCCATGAGCTCGGCCAGACCTTTGCAAAGGCTTAGCCCTAGTCCAGCGCCACTGGTTTTGGCTGAGTCTTGTGTTTCAACCTGTGTAAAGGGTTCAAAAACAGATTGTAAATGATTTTCGGCAATGCCTATTCCTGTATCTTTTACGTATAAAACCAGGTGTTTTTCGTCTAGGGAATAGCCTAGGTTAATGGTACCGGAAGGGGTGAATTTTTGTGCATTTTCGAGTAAATGCCGCACTATTTGCTTTAGTTTGGCTTGGTCGGCTTCTATGCTCAGTGCTTCTGTCTCAGGATTAAGAGCGAGCGAAAATATATGTTTATGTGGTGATAGGCTGGTTTCAAATTGCAGGCAGGCATCCTTTAAAAAATCATGGAGGTTAAACGACGTTGGATACAGCTTAACTTGATGGGTTTGAAGCAGAGAGGCTTCTACAATATCCGAAACTGTGTTTAGCAAACGCTGGCAGTTCTGGTCGATTTGGCTAAAGTAAGCCTTCGTTTTTTCGGGTGTTAAGGATTCTTGGGTAAGCAATTCGGCGAAGCCTACAATTCCATTTAAAGGGGTGCGCACCTCATGCGAAATGTTTGCCAGGAAAGCCGTTTTAAGCCTGTCGCTGAGTTCGGCTTGTGCTTTGGCCACAATTAAATCATCATTAACCTTCTGCATTTGGTTAATGGTGTGCTGCAGTTGTTCGTTCAAGCTGATGTATTCTTCGTTTAGAGCTTGGTATTCATGGTTTTGAATTCGTAAATCTTCTTCTACTTGCTTTATCTCGGTTATATCGCTGGCAAAGCTGAGCACGGCACGTTTTTGATCCCATGTAATGGCTACCGAGTTAACTAAAACCCATTTTGTCCCTTTTTTGGTCATCATTTGTGCTTCACGTCTGCCCGAGAATAGCTTACCCGACTCAATTTGTTTGTACCGCAGCTTTGCAAATTCCACATCTTCAGGCTTTAAAAACGAAAAAAGCTTGGCGCCAACTACATTCTCAACAGGTATCTCGGCTAAATCGGCAAACGATTTATTGCCATAAAGTATAATTCCATTGTAAACCACATAAATGGCTTCCATGGCATTCTGCACCAATAGCCTGTAATGCGTTTCGCTTTCGGTAAGCTTGTTTAAGGCAATTTGAAGTTGCAGGGTTCGGGCTTGTACACGCCGCCTCAGCATCCACCAGTTGCCCACAAAAAACAAGGCAATTGCAGCAGCCAACAACAAGGCATAGGTCAGGTATTTCAAGGTTTTGCCACCACCAAGTGATTTGCCCATCCATTTGTCGGTAATTCGTTTTGATTCCTCTTTGCTAATCATTTCAAACCCTTTTTCAACTAAGCTGAGGAGTTGATGTTGTCCTTTGACCACAGCTCTGTGGAATTCGCCGGTATAAAGCACAAAACCTTCACGGAACTCGTTTTCGAGATTGTTTTTGTTTAGCAAGAAGATGGCAGGTTCCTTGTCAATGCAAAAAACTTTGATTTGTCCGTTTTGGGCTGCCTCCAACACCTTTTCATAGCTGGCAAATTCTTGAAAAAACAGCAGACCCGAGCGCTTTAATACTTCAATACAGGCATCGCCAGCTTTTACGCCAATGCTAAAGCCTTGTAACGTGTTTGCATTGGTTATTCCGCTCAACGTATTATGATAAAACACCGGCACTTCAATTTTTGCGTACGGCTTCGAAAACAAATACGTACTGCGTCTTTCGGGTGTTTCAAACATGGTTTCAATCACATCAGCTTTCCCTTCTTTCATCAAGTGCTGTGCTTGGCTCCAGTCAGTGGCTATCAGCTTTGCCTTAATGCCTGTCTTTTGTTCCCAAAGCCGCCATTGGTCAACTAGTATGCCCTGTAGTTTACCTTGGTCGTCCCTGAAAATGTAAGGAGGATAATTGTCGTCAGAAACTATGATAAGGGTGTCAGGCTTAATAAATTGATTGTCGGCAAAAAGCTGATGAATGATGAAATTGGAACAGAAAAGCAACACCAATGGCAAACACCATTTAATCCAACACCGTTGCGTTACAGTAGCTTGGGTTTTTAATAAATTAGAACGTTCATTTGCCACAACTTGTTGGGGTATCATCGTTTTGGTTTCAAAAGTAGGGTAGGGTCAAATATACAACAATTTTGGGCTAATCCTGCTTTGTGTAAGCTAAAAATTGAGAATCTTCTATATTTGCAAAAAAATATGTTATGAGGTTTATTCTAAAGATGCTGATTTCGGCTATGGTTGTTGCCATTATTTCGTATGTGCTTCCGGGTGTTCATGTGCAAAGTTTTTTGGCAGCTTTGGCCGTGGCCGTGGTTCTGGCTTTGCTCAATACGTTTGTCAAACCTATTTTGGTTGTTTTAACCATTCCTGTAACGATTTTTTCGTTGGGGCTCTTTATTTTGGTGATAAACGCCGGAATTGTATTGCTCGCAAGCGAAATTGTGGACGGCTTTGAGGTGAAAAGTTTTTGGTGGGCATTGCTGTTTAGTGTTATCAATTCATTGGTTTCAACCTTGTTAGAACAGAAAGACAAACAACATGAAAAATAGGCTGATTACAAATGAACAAGAACTTCTATCGGTTATCGAAAAGGCCGACAGTTGTGTGATGGCCATGGTTGGCACTGACTTAGCGCCCTATGCCATTCCCATGAATTTTGGGTATCACCAACAAACTATTTACCTCCATACTGCCAAAGAAGGGAAGAAAGTTGGCATACTTAAGCAACATCCAAGTGTGTGCCTGGTGTTTTCGGTCGATCATTTGCTGAGGTATCAAAACGAAGATGTGGCCTGTTCATGGAGCATGAAGTACCGCAGCGTACTCATATACGGCAAGGTGGAATTTATTGATGATGTAAACGAACGTATCGAGGCTATGAACCATATCATGCATAAGTATGCTGCAAAAGATTTTAAGTATAGCATGCCCGCCATTCGGGAGGTGCTCCCCTTTAAGGTCCTGATAGAGAAGATAGAGGGAAGAGCTTATGGATACTAAAACTGATAGGAAATAAAAAAACCGGCCCTGAAGCCGGTTTCGTGTTTTATACAGGGTATTGGTCAAAAATCTTGTTCGATTTCATTAAAATATCAACATATTGGGCTCGCTTGTACGTAAATGGATCACGCAAAGCCTTGCGACTGAGCTTGCCACGGAAATCGTCCAAGGAGTTATATCCTTTTGCTTGCATCCAGTCTTCCATGTCTTTAAGCATCGTTGAAAGGTGGTTCAAACCATTTTTGTATAAAGTTGATACCACCTGTACCGAATCGGCTCCGGCAAGTATCATTTTAATCACATCTTTTCCATGGAAAATGCCCATGCTGCTGCATACAGAAGCCTTTACATTGCCATGAAGCAAGCCGGCAAAGCGCAGCGGAAGCCTGTTGTCGTCTTCGTTGCTTAAATTATAAGGGAAGGCATGTTGTTCGCGTTCAATATCAATGTCGGGCTGGAAAAAACGGTTGAACAACACAAAAGCATCAGCACCTGCTTCATCCATGCGTCTAATTGCTCCAAGGGGATTGGTGTAATAAGGGCTTAGTTTGACGGCTACAGGGATGTTGACTGATTTTTTTACTTTTTCGAGGATGGCCAATTGCCCGTCAATTATATCGCGAGTGCTAGCCGAGAAGTCTTGTGGGATGGCGTAAAAGTTTAGCTCTAGGCCAGCCACGCCGGTTTTGGCAATCTGGGGTGCCCATTCGGCCCAGGTCTCATCATAAACTGCATTTAAGCTTGCAAAAACGGGAATAGAAACTGCTTTCACGGCTTTTTCGAGGTTGAACAAAAACTCACGCGGGCCGGCATGCTCTAAATCAGGAAACAGGCTGAGCATCTCGGCATTGCGTTCGTTAAAGCCCTCCATTTGTGTCTCCATTTCAAGGTTTTCGAGGTGGATTTGTTCCTCAAAAAGCGATTTATAAACAATGGCGGCGGCTCCGGCAGCCTCAAGCTTTTTTAAATGGGAAATGTCAGTACTAAGGTTGCAGGCTCCCACAATAAGCGGGTTTTTAAGCGGGATACCCATGTACGTGGTGTGTAATGTTATCATGGCAGTGAATTTAATTGAACGATAGTGGATGGTTGGAATTAAGTTTTTGAGAGCCTTGCCAAAAGTTATGGTGGCTAAGGTTCTATATAAACCAATTACATGCCTTAAAGTTTACAAAAGTGCAACTTTTTTGCCCTCACGGAAGGATTTTGATACCAAGCGTCTTCTTAAAAAAATTGCACAACTTAAAATGGCTCTAAATAAGGCCCTTGCTCTACGTTTGCATAAGTTTTGGGCTCATGGGTTAAAAAATTTATTCGTAATTTCGCATCGCTTTTTTGGTTACAAAAGTGTACTGAAAATAAAGATGTTAAAAATCATTCTGTTATGAATTCAAAGAAAAAGTTTATTACCTGTGACGGGAACATGGCGGCTTCACACATAGCCTATATGTTTAGTGAAGTAGCTGCTATCTATCCCATTACACCTTCTTCTACAATGGCCGAATACGTTGATGAATGGGCGGCTTTTGGCAGGAAGAACATTTTCGGGGAAACCGTGAAAGTTGTTGAAATGCAGTCAGAAGCTGGAGCTGCTGGCGCAGTTCATGGTGCTTTGCAGAGTGGTGCCCTCACAACCACCTACACAGCTTCACAAGGCTTGCTCCTTATGATTCCCAATATGTACAAAATTGCTGGTGAGCTACTTCCCGGCGTGTTCCATGTTAGCGCACGCACAGTTGCTTCTCAGGCTCTTTCAATATTTGGCGACCATTCCGATGTAATGGCCACCCGCCAAACAGGTTTTGCCTTGCTGGCTAGCGGCAGTGTTCAAGAAATTATGGATATAGCCCCTATTGCTCACCTCACAGCCATCAAAACCCGTATCCCATTCCTGCATTTCTTCGATGGGTTCCGCTCTTCGCACGAAATTCAGAAAATTGAAGCCATTGACATGGCGGATATGGCCAAGCTTATCGACTATGATGCGCTTAAAGCTTACCGCGACCGCGCCCTCAACCCTGAGCATGCAGTTACAAGGGGTACAGCCCAAAACCCTGATATTTTCTTCCAGGCCCGTGAAGCCTGCAACACCTTTTACGATGCAGTGCCCGACATGGTTGAGCATTACATGAACGAAGTGGCCAAGGTTACCGGACGTCAGTACCACCCATTCGATTACTACGGCGCTCCTGATGCCGAGAATATTATTATCGCCATGGGATCGGTTACCGAAACCATTAAGGAGGTTATTGACTATAAAGTTGACAATGGCGAAAAAGTTGGACTCATCAGCGTACACCTTTACAGGCCTTTCAGCTCAAAGTATTTCTTTAATGTATTGCCAAAATCTGTAAAACGAATCTCGGTGCTCGATCGCACCAAAGAACCCGGAGCCGAAGGCGAACCATTATACCTAGATGTACGAAACATGTTCTTCGACATCGAAAACGCTCCAATGATTATTGGCGGACGTTATGGCCTGAGCTCCAAAGACACCACCCCATCGCAAATTCTTGCCGTGTACGATAACTTGGCTATGGCCGAACCTAAAAACGGCTTTACTCTTGGTATTGTTGACGATGTTACCTATAAATCGCTTCCCTTACAACCCGAGCGTAGCTTCTGCCCCAAAGGCACTTACGAAGCCAAATTCTACGGCCTAGGATCTGATGGAACCGTTGGTGCCAACAAAAACACCATCAAGATTATTGGCGAAGAAACCG
>CAZKHA010000187.1:0-6725 GCA_964552325.1 uncultured Bacteroidales bacterium | reverse complement strand
CCCCACCCTCATTCTTCGGTTGGGCAAGCTGTACCTTGTACCTGCCAATACGCATTCAAATTTTTATTGATTACCCAAGAATTACCCACAAAAAACTGCGCAGTGCCATATATTTTGAAAGTGTGTTACGATTTCGTTCTCCATTCGTCAGCATCTTTGGGTTGGTGTTCAATGAATTGCAAACAAAGTTATTGATTTATGGCCGTTTGGTGCATTCCTGGCAATAGGAAGCAAATCCATGGCTGGATTAGTACGTTAAATTTCTTTGCGTCTGAGCGATTTCCAAAGCTAGGTTTTCAATAACCGACAGCTTGAACCTCCTAATCATTCAAGCCTATTCCTTTAAAAATCTTATCTTTACATTTTTCGATCCTTCCAAATCGCGTTTGTGATTGCTTGGGTTGCGAAAAATAAATGATATACCCCCTTTGCCTGCCCGGCGTCATGGCATAAAATGCTTGTTTAAATGCGGGGTCAGCATCAAATACTTGGGTAAGTTCATCGGGAATAGGCTCTGGGTTTTTCTTAAAATCAACTTTCAATCCGGCTTCTTCAATGCGGATAGCCTCAAAAATATAAGCTTTTAACACTTCTGCTAAGCCTATGATGGCTTCGGTATTGATAAACTTCACCAGCCTGTCCGACTGTAAATTGCCTTGTTGTTGAAGGATTTTGTGGGTGTCAGCCAAAAGC
The DNA here is from genome assembly GCA_964552325.1 of uncultured Bacteroidales bacterium. Taxonomy (GTDB): domain Bacteria; phylum Bacteroidota; class Bacteroidia; order Bacteroidales; family TTA-H9; genus CAZKCK01. The sequence goes on along the minus strand of CAZKHA010000187.1, from coordinate 6,032 downwards.
ACTCCTTTAAAGAAACCGATATTTGCGGAACCTTTTAATGCATTAATTAGCACAACATTCTTGCCTTTGTGCGTATAAACCGGAACACCCCACTTCAGCTCCTCGGTTAGTCCGGTTTCCAACACAATTCTTCTGAGCAAAACCAAATCTTCAACCCAGTTTAGCACCTTGCATTGAGGCGTTGCGCCATACTTGCAGCGCATACAGCCATCTATCAGGTATTTGTCAACAGCAGGATTCATAGGCTTAGATTCAAAAAATTGAGAATTTTACGGTTGTAGAGGCTGAAATCTTTGGTGGGGCCATCAGGTCCCCCATGCATGGCACCTGGAACTATCCAGATGTCAGACTTGGCAGGCAGTGTTTTTCTGATTTTTTCACTCATCCAAACCGGGGTGCGATCGTCAAGTTCCCCAACAATCAAAAAGGTGGTTTTGTTGAATTTTGGAGCTAAAAACTGGGGGTTCAGCTTTTCGGGATAGTCTTCCGGTACTATCAGCGTCCTGCCTTTGTTTTTTGGCAAAGCCTGCACTATGGGAAGCGTTTCGGCAAACGAGGTCATTAAGGCCTGTCCCACAAAACACTTCACTTCGGGCCTTTTGCTTGCAGCAGCCATTGATAGGTAGGCTCCTGTTGACCATCCAATTACGGCCAACCTCGATGAATCCACTTCGGCTTGTTTCGCCACTTCGGTAATTACAGCATCGTAATCCATTAAAAACTCGGTATATACCATGTAATCGGTGTTCATGGGCCAGTCATCGCTTTCGCCAAAGCCACGCCAATCAAACGTTACCACATTGTACCCGTTGGCGCTATAACTCATTGCCATGTAATATTGTTGCCACGACATATTTCCTGCATCGCCATTACATATTATAATGGTAGGCCGTTTGGTAGTATCTAAGGTGGCGTAAGGCCTTTTTATAGGATTGTTCCAAGCCTTATCCATTTCATCTTTCGGCAAAGCCTCCTGCGCAGGATAAAACCATGTTTTAATTTTTAGCTTGTCGGGGGTTGTTACTAACAGGTCTTTGTAAATCAATCCAAGTTTCTCAGGATAAAACCGATAGGTCCTGTCGGGTTTGATTCCCAGAGCTGCAAACGAAAGCAATAGCAGCACTGTTGTGAGTAGGGTGTTTCTTTTAGGCATGCGCGTAATAAGTAGGCTTAAGCAATTTGTTCGTTATCACAACTAACTGATTAACAATTGATAAAGTGTGCTGGTTTTGAATAGCTGATTGCCAGTCACCTCAAAATTAGTTAAAAACATAAAATCTTACAATTTGCGGTTAATCAAAACCTATAATGTTTGTCCTTCCAATCATCCATCCGAAACACTGCGGTCAGCTGATTTATTAACCCAGCTTCTATCTGAATTTGCAAGCACGTTGAGGCGATGGTTCTATCATCTGTCTTTTTATGTATGCGTTGAATGTTTTTGAGTAAAGCAGCTTCAATTTTGTCGTTGGTAAAGCTGTAATAATTCTCCAAGCCTTGCAATGCTGCGTACTGTATATCAGGATCTATACTGTTTATTGAATCCACAAACAGTTTCTTTGCAAATGGAATTTTGTAATAACAAATCAAATCGCCAATAAGGCTCAACGAACCTGATCGCCTTAAACCACTGGCCTTGCTATTGTCATCCTTTATTTCCATGATTTCGTGTGCCAATCCGAGTATGCGCGATGCTATTTTTTTTCCGGGTTTTTTATAGTCGGTATTGGCTACCAATTCTTCATCTTTAGCAATACGGTGTTTGTAATGCATTATGGTATTCGAGGGAACATCTTGTATAAAATCCCAAAAATCTTTCTCCAAGTGTCTGATTATCCTGTTTTTGGTTTTAGCCATTTTAAGTATGGTTTCGCATATCAATGCGATGTCGTCGTAGCTGAATTTGGTGGCCAATATTTTTTTCAGGTGATTATACAGGTACTGATAATCCGGTTTATTGTCGGAAACTTCAATAATTTGATCAATCACTTGGCAGATTTCACTTGCATTTTTTGAGATGTATTTATTCATGGGTATATTGATTTTGAGAATTTATTTAAATTATTGGCCCAACGGATGCGTATGCGAAACTCTTGCAATCCAAAGCTCTTCGCTTTCAATAAAGCAGAAACGTTGATAGAAGCACAAAGCTTATTTAAACCACTGAACCGTCACTTTTGGGTGGGTGCTTTTAGTAGTAGTGCCTGCTTCCGCTAGTATTGCTGTCAAACGAGTTTTGTTTTGTTGTCTGTGAATTTCTGTTTGATATAAACATTCAACTCTTCAAAAGTCATATTCTGGGTTTCAGAACTGATTTTGTCCCTGATTTCCCTCATCATTTTTACAGCATCAAACTGTTTTTCTTTTTTAGGCGTTTCCATAATTTGCTAATTCTTTTGGGCTTCGTATTTCAAGCATTATAATTCCAAGTCGTAAATTCACTGAATTGTAGCCCTTAATTCTGTCAAGGTTTACGATATGTTTAAAGTTCCTACTCGCTAAAACGTCCTCTTTGTGAACGATCGCTAAAGCCATGTTGACGGCAGTCTTCCAAACTTGCTTTACCAACTGCTTTTTCGGTAATGTAAGCGTCAGCAAGTTTAATAGCATCCTCAGTCAGTTCAACTCGTTGGAATTTGTGAGCAGAAAATTTTAATAAATGTTCTCGAACGTCTTGGGGTGCATTTGTTAATTCAAGGTCAAGTAAGTCCGAAACCACAAAAAGAATTTCGTTGTTGTTGGGCTGCTCAAACAACTTTATTGTCGCCTCATTGAATTCTTCGTCAAAGCAACTGCCAACTACTGAAGTGTCTATATAAATTCTCTGTTTCATTTATTATTCTGTCAATACAAAGATAGTAAAAAAAAGGTGTGGATTGAAGTTATTATGCTCGGTTTCGTGGTCTACTTGCATTACAGCCAACTCGCAAACATCCCCCTAAACCAATCCCTTTTCCCAGTTCTTCCCTTAGCTTATTTGCTCAATACCAATCGCTTAACACAACAAGCCCTTCAGCTTTTTTATCTGTGCTCAACCAACTAGTACCATTAATGGGCATTGGTTCACGGCTTTCAAACGCGTAGGCTTTAGGGCATGAGGCGTCAATGAAGTGAGTTGTAAGATAATACACAGCTAGGTGGCCTTTGGTCATATACATTGATAAGCTGCTACAATTATCAACAATGGCTCTATCACTATGCAAGACATCTTTTATAAAGCCAAGCAGCAAGCCTTGTTTGCTTATAATAGCCCATAGTTCAGCATACGCTGTTTGGGCAATCAAAAACGCACGAAGCGTTTGTAATAGAAGTAGGCTGCATGTGCTGTTGTACTATTTTGGTGCAAAAGAGTGCCCCGGTCGCATAAGTATTTTGACAATTGAAAAATGCTTGAGGTAGGTTCAATACAAGCTTCTGTAGTGTGTTTTGGGAAGCGCCAGCGAAGGGTGTTTTTTTCAACCCACAACTTTATCGACTGAAGATGCCGATGGTATTGGCTGCTAAAACAAGAAGCTAGTTGGTTCAACCACCTAGTGCTTCATATTAACAAATTGTTAATTGTAAAGGTTTTGGCCTAAAGAGGCGCAATTTCGGTGAACTAAGTTTTGTCCGAGGTTGTTTAAGTATTAATATAAAACGTTAAACAATGATACATCTTTATACTACACTTCACAGAAGAATAGCTGGCATGATTGCCCTTGCTTTTTTGGCAGTTTTGCCAAGTTTTGGTCTCAAAGCACAAAGTCTCACGGTAATTTCGCCCAATGGTGGTGAGGTTTGGACTTATGGCGGGGTTGAAATCGCAACATGGACAGGGCAAAACCTCAGCAGTTCGGTTCATATTGAGTTCTCGTATGATGGTGGTGTTAATTGGTGGTACCTAGGCCAAGTGCCTTCCAGCCCAAGCGGAGGTAATGCTTCTATACCCGTTCCTAACACGTCCACAACAAATGCAAAACTAAGGATAAGCGATTTCACAACGCCTCAAGTATCTGATGTGAGCAATGCCCCTTTTACGGTTAATGTTCCGCCGATTACCGTGTGGGAGCCGACTTCAGCCTCAGCAGTGTTTGTTAATTCGCTCGCTCAAGTGTACTGGGTAATAAGCGTGCCAGGCATTACGCTCTTAAACGTCGATATCTCGCTTGATAATGGCCTTACTTACACTCCGGTTGCACAAAACGTAAATGCACAAACCTATTATACCTATTTGGTTTTATCTGACACTCCATCCGAAACCTGCATACTTAAACTATCCAATGCGCAAGATCCTTCAGAGTTTGGCCTAAGCAGTATGTTTGCAATCAATCCTGTTCCGGTGTACACGCTTACATCACCCGTTGCTGGCCAAATTGTGAACGTAAACAGCCCCTTAACGATTACATGGAATGTGGAAGAACCCTATTCCTCTTCTAATTACATTGAATTCTCGAGCAACAACGGATTAACCTGGGAAGTGATAGCCAATGGTAGTAACCAAGGAAATTCAGGCAGCCTGGAATGGTACACCCCAAATATAAACTCCACAGAATGCCTTATTCGTATCACTGATTCGTATGCAACTTCATCAAGCGATACCAGTGCTGCCTTTACAGTTATGCCTTTCCCAGAAACTCCGGTGTGTATGGTTACGGTTGACAGCCTTACAAACCATAACATCATTCTTTGGGAAAAACCTGTATCGGACCTCATTGCTGATTTTTTGGTGTACAAAGAAACCGATGAGGCAAATGTTTATGAGGTGATAGATACATTGGGCTACTCGGAGGTTTCGATGGTAACAGACAATGAATCAAACCCTTCAATACGTCCTTACCGCTATAAGATCGGTTTTAGGGATAACATCAACAGGGTTTTTCCTGCTGGCGATTATCATCAGACTATCCACCTTACAATCAATCAAGGCGTAAATGGTTCCTACAATCTTATTTGGACTCCCTACGCTGGCCTTACGTACACATCCTATAAAATTATGCGCAAATCGGGCAATGGAGCATATGAGCAGATTGCAACTGTTTCATCCAGCTTCACTTCGTTTACCGATTTTAATGCCCCTGCCGACGACATTGCTTACATGGTAAAAATTGAGAATGCCGGTGGATGCAATATTGGTGATGCAAGCACGGCTTACAACGCTATTTATTCAAACCAAGCCAGCTTTGATTTGGTTTCGGCTTCAACAATAACAAAAACCGATTTTAGCATATATCCCAACCCCGCTAACGACAGGATCTTCGTTCAGCCAGGTGTCCAGATGGAAGGCACTGTTAACCTGAGTATTAGCGATTTGACAGGAAGAGTAGTGTATTCTACAACCTTCTGGAATACTATTGCTGGCCAGGCAATTAGCATAAACACTGCTGGTCTGGCTGAAGGCGTTTACGTGTTGCAGCTTACTACTGAGCAAGCGAAAAAAGCCAGCAAAATCATTATCAAGCACTAAACCCGAACCCCGCTTACATCTTACTGCCTGGATAAAATCACATTCGGTTTTATTCAGGCAGTTTCTTTTAAGATAAAACTCAATGTGGTGGAGGTGTTTTGGTTGCAAAAATTGCAGAGAACAAAGATGGCAAGCACAGCAAGGGCTTTTGCTCATAGTGACGCTGAAAAACCCAAAAGAAGGCTGGCAGCTATCCAAAATGCCTGATGCTTTTACTTCTATCACACAGCCGACTAGCTCTTGCATTGAAATAGGTGTGAGCCGATAGAGTAGGTTAGAAGATGGTTTTAAGATGAGGTTTTGATAGGACAATTAATTTTTTCAGCGGCAAGGCAACAGTTGGGTTTTTCAAGATGTTGCAAACCACTACCTTCAAATGGTTCGCTGCAGGCGAACTCAATGGTAATTTTATGCATGGCCCAGCAACCATGGTCCTCGGCCTTACCATAGGGCAGGGCTGTAAACGCTAACCGTAGGTGCAGTGGTGTGAGCTACTCGAATAGCAAGTTTTGTTTATTTATTTTATTAATTTTTCACTGTTGTCCGGTTAAAATTTACAAAGCTTTAGAAGATTCCTCGCTTCATTATA
>CAZKHA010000186.1:0-6727 GCA_964552325.1 uncultured Bacteroidales bacterium | reverse complement strand
TGGGATTATAGCGGGCTTTCCAAGGCCCTTTCTTTTGCTACTTTTCTTTTGGCCGTCTGGAAAAGAAAAGTAGGGATAGTACACAGATTAGTTTAATAGTTTGATTAACAAGCTCTAAGATGTATAACTATTATTAAACATCTTGATTGCTTCTACAACACAGACTTAATCAGGCTTTACAATAATCAGATAATTACCCACTTAATATGGTGAAGAGCCTAAAAAATGGGTCAAGTTTTTTTTGATTTAACGAAAATTACAGCCAATCTGGTCGTTTTCGGTACTGTTGGCTTATCATCAAGCTGATTCGGTAAACCGTTTCCATTTACATGAATTATGGCTGCTGTTTTGGTAGTTGTTGAATTGGGCACTGCGTTAACAAATCTTTAACAACCCAAGCATGCCAGCCAAGTCTATGCTGCTGTATTAATCTTTATTTTTGCTTTCACCTTCCTAAGAGGATTTTTATCAACCACCAAATCGCCTCCAATGAATTTGCTGCGGCACACAGCCATCCTAATCATAGTATTACCGCTTTTTTTGTACGCGCAACCGTATAACAAGGGGGTTGTTATCGGAAAAATTAGCGATGAACAAAGCAAAACTCCCATTGAATACACCAACATTGTTTTACGAACCGTCCCGGGCGATTCGATGCTAACCGGAACCGTGACGGATCGTAACGGTTCATTCAAAATTAAAGATGTGCCATATGGTACTTATATTATTGAATATTTCTTTATTGGATACGAGAAGAAGCGAACCAGCCCTTTTACACTAAATGCCCAAAAAAACAAGGCTGATATGGGTGTTTTAAGCCTGCTGCCATCCGTAACTACCATGAGCGAGGTAAGCGTAAGTGCCGAACGCTCAACCATGATAACAAAAATTGACCGTAAGGTATTTAATGTTCAAAAAGATATTCAGGCCCAAACAGGTAGCGTTAACGATGTGCTTCAAACCATCCCTTCGGTTTCGGTTGATATAGATGGAAACATTAGCCTAAGGGGCTCAGGAGCGGTAACCATTCTTGTAAACGGTAGGCCTTCGTTGTTAACCACTGCCGCAAACCTCGAACAAATGCCGGCTTCGTTAATCGAGAAGGTGGAAGTTATTACCAACCCTTCGGCTAGGTACAAACCCGATGGCACCGCGGGCATTATTAACATCGTGCTAAAAAAAGAACGTAAAACTGGGCTCAACGGAATTTTGGGGGCCAATGCCGGAAACAACCAACGCTATAACAGCAACCTGCAACTGAACATGAACACCGGTAAAGTGAATCTGTTTGGCAGTTATGGTTACCGTAAAGATTACCGCTGGCGTGGCAGCGAACTCAGCTCGCAAACCATTGATACTTCAACGCATAATTCACTCACACTTACCCAAAGCTCCGATGGTTCTGCACGCATGAATTCGCACCTTGCCCAGTTTGGTATCGACTGGGCCATAACAGATAACGATCTAGCAGGATTTTCGGCTACCATGAACCTTAGAGACAACCAGCGAGGAGCTAGTACAAAAAATCTGTATCAAAATGCCCTGATGGTAGCCACGGAGCAGTATCAACGTATCCATACTGGATATGAGGAGGAAAACAGCCTTGGCTTTAAAGCCAATTATGAGCATAAATTTGACAAGGAAGGCGAGCACATCTTTCGGTTTGATGCAGATTTTGAACGTGATGCTGAATCGGAAGATGATTTTTATGACAATGTTTACCAGATTCCAGCCTACCTTATCACAACATCAAGAAGCCTGGCCGATAACACTGAGCAAAGCCTGAATTTGGCAGCCGTTTATAGCCGCCCTTTTTTCGAGAAATCGAGCCTAGAAGCAGGTTACGAAGGCAATGTTCAAATTACGGATCAAAGTCAAGAGGTTAGCGATTGGGATCCATCCACGTTTTATTGGGTTGTGGGCAACGAAGGAAATAAGTTTTATGCAAATCAAACGGTTCATGCCTTGTTTTCGACGGTGAGCAGTTCGTGGGGAAAATTTAGTATGATGGGGGGATTAAGAGCAGAAGAAGCATTGCTGAACCTTGAGTTCCGGACAATTAATGCCACAACCAAGAGCAATTATTTTTCAATTTACCCAAGCCTTCACATGGCTTTGGCCCAAGGCCAAAACGAATGGCAACTGAATTACAGCCGGCGCGTTAACCGTCCTGATGGTGAAGATATGAACCCCGTACCGGAATACCGTGACCCACGCAATGTTTTTGTTGGTAATCCTGATTTGAAACCAGAGGATATCCACTCGATTGAGTTTGGTTATTCGATTCGCAAAAAGAACCTTTCATTGGTACCTACCGTGTTTTACCGTTACAAAGTAAATGGATTTACGACGGTAACTACAAGTATAAATGATTCTGTATTGATGACCACACGGACAAACTTGGCCACCGATCAGTCAGCCGGTATTGATTTGAGTGGAACCTTTCAACTCGATAAAATAGGTAACTTCAATTTCAGTACTTCGGGTTTTTATAGTCAGATTGACGCATCTAATATTGGATACACCGCCAACAAATCAACGTTTACATGGAGTGCCAAGTTGAATGCATCGTTTACAATAACCAAAACAACAATGGCCCAGATCAACAGCCAATACCGGAGTAAATCATTGACACCTCAAGGTATGCGTGAACCTTCATGGGTGGTGAACCTGGGTTTAAGGCATGATATGTGGGATAAAAAGCTTTCGTTAATCGCCACAGTATCTGACCTATTCGATTCACAACGGATGAAAAGTTTGGTAAACACGCCCGTATTAGTTCAAGAATCGATTCGCCGTCGCGATGGAAGGGTTATTTATGCCGGATTGGTGCTGAATTTTGGTGCCAACGGCAAAAAAGTTAAAGAAGCGAAATTTGAGTTTGATAATGGGATGGACCGCTAACTTCCGTGGATTACTAATTTGCTGTAATAAAATCTATTATGCGAAAAAGAAAAAGGCTGCCCAACAAGGTAAGGCAGCCTAATTATAAGATGAAGGCTTAAAGAAGCAGGTGTTTATTCCATCGCTTCCATAATTTCGTCGGTCATTTCCATGTTGTGGTAAAGGTTTTGAACGTCATCGTCTTCCTCAAATATTTCGATGGCACGTAACACCTTTTTTGCGGTATCCACATCCACAGCCAAGGTTGTTATTGGCAAGCGTTCCAATTGGGCTTTTTCAACCTCAATTTTAAGCGCTTCCAGTTTCTTAACCATCGCACCAAAGTCTTCCATGGCTGTAGTAACGTTTACCATTTCGTTTTCGGTATCCACTTCAATGTCTTCGGCTCCGGCATCAATCACTTCCATTTCAAAGTCTTCCATATTGGAAATATTGGCTGCTGGGATATTGAATATGCCCTTACGCTCGAACACGTGCGCCAACGAACCATTTGTCCCTAAGCTGCCTCCGTATTTGTTGAAGGTAGAGCGAACATTGGCAACGGTACGCTGAAGGTTATCGGTGGTACACTCCAAAAAGAAAGCTACGCCATGTACATAACCTTCGTAGGTGGGCTCCATAAAATTGGCTGCATCCTTATCCGAACCCTTGTTAATAGCCCTTTGGATATTATCTTTGGGCATACTTGCTCCTTTAGCATTGGAGATGGCAAGGCGTAAACGCGGATTTCCGTCGGGATCGGGGCCGCTTTCTCTAACAGCAATGGTAATTTCTTTGATGATTTTTGAAAAGATCTTGGATCTTTTAGCATCTAATGCGCCTTTTTTGCGCTTGATGGTTGACCACTTATTATGACCTGACATATAGTATTTTGAATTAAATTTACCTTAACGGGTTCAATTTGGGGCGGCTAAAATACAAATTTTCGTTGGTTTGCGCGTTAGGTTGCGCTGTTTTTATCACCTAATCGGCAACTATAAATAGTTTGAGGCTATAAGATGCTCAAGTTTTTGCAGGTCGGTGGCAAATTTGCGTATTCCTTCTGCCAGCTTTTCGGTGGCCATGGCATCCTCGTTTAGCATCCACCTGAAGGTGTTTTCGTCGGCATGTATTTTAGGAATATCCATCGCTGTGGCATCCTTATCAATCAGCTTGCAATCAATTGACTTATTGGTTGTTTCAAGTTCCTTAAGCAGGGTAGGGGAGATAGTCAACAAATCGCAACCGGCCAATTCGATTATCTCGCCTATGTTGCGGAAGCTGGCACCCATAATTTCGGTTTTATATCCGTGCTTTTTGAAATAATAAAAGATTTCGCTAACCGATTTTACGCCCGGATCAGCAGTTGGTTCTATAGCTGCAAGCTTTTGGGTAGCCAAATGCCAGTCGAGTATGCGCCCAACAAAAGGCGATATGAGTTGAACACCGGCTTCGGCACAGGCAATGGCTTGTATTTTTGAGAACAGCAAGGTTAAATTGGTGTGCATGCCCTCTTTTTCTAAAATTTCTGCAGCACGTATTCCTTCCCAAGTAGCGGCAATCTTTATCAGGATTCGATCCCTCGAATAACCAAGGTTTTCGTATAGCTGAATGAGTTTACGTGCTTTTTCAAGAGTTCCCAAGGTATTGAACGATAGCCTTGCATCAACCTCAGTAGAAACCCTGCCTGGAACAATTTTTAGGATTTCGCAACCAAAATAAACAGCCAACCGGTCAAGGCATTCTGCCAAAAGTCCATCATTGCTAGCTACCATTTTTGAGTCAGCAACGGCTTTCAATATCAAACGCTCGTAATTCGGATTGCCTGCAGCTTGGTAAATCAAGGATGGATTTGTGGTGGCATCTAAGGGTTTAAACTGTTCAATGGATTGAAAATCACCGGTGTCGGCAACCACTTTTGTGTATTGTTTTAGCTTTTCGAGGGCATTCATTTTTCAAGGGATTTGGTGGGCAAAAGTACAATGCTTGGAGCGTAATAACAAAAAAGGCCACCCAACGGATGACCTTTTTTTATTGTAAGGTATTATTTACCAACTAGTGAGGGTTATGCCAACGGCAAAGGGATAAACTTCGGGGCCGCGGTTGGTTTTAAACAATGTGCCTAATTGGTACTTGGCAAAGAGGTTAATGTATCCCCAACCAACCCTAACCATGGCATCCACTTTAAATGGGTTGATGTTGAAATTGCTGTATTCTTTTTCGGTATCATCTTTTGGGGAAAAGCCCGAACCAACAATGTCTTCGGTATCAGGATCTATAATTGCGTATTCTTTATTTTGCTCTTCAAAAACAGTTTTTGTATGCGAACCAAGCCTTAGACCCATAAGAACTCCAGCTGTAAAATGTACACGGTTAATTTTGCGGTCGCTGGTATTTTGTAATTCAAAAAGCAGGGGTACGGTGAGGTAGCTTACTACCAATTTGTTCTTTTCAACACCTATGTTATCCATCCGATAGAATTTGGTTGTAAAGTCTTCATCATCGTTAATATATACGGGATTGCTAAAGCGGTAGTTGTTCCATTCAAATCCTATACCTGTAATCAAGCCAAATGAGCCATTGTTCGATAATTGAATGTTTTGTTCGTAAATATTAAGGTGTACACCTATTGATTTTGCTTCAAGGTCAAGTATATAGGGCAAATCGGTATTAAAATCTTTGCTTAAGAAACCATTATAGCTTAGATCAAAACCGCCCCAGTGGCCATCAAATTGATGGTTACGGTTTTCGCGCCTAATTTTTACGTTGCCTTCTTCGTCAACCGAAATGCGGTGCTTGCCAACAACCACTAAGCTTGATCCATCATGTTCATTGGCTTTTACTTTTATGGAGCCAATGTTCACCTCAACCGTATCGCCCCCCACGTTTACCATTTGATTTTCTTCGCCTTCAATACCTTCAACTTCTTCAATTTTATCAATGGATGATTGGCTAGGAGGGGTGTTTTTATATTTTAGGCTACCGGCACCAGAAATATCGGTGGTAGCAAGTTTTTTTACATCAACACGTGCGTCTCCGGCACCACTTACTTCAATGTCAAGCGTATCTGTTTCCAATTCGTATGATTTTAAACTTCCAGCTCCACTTACATTGCTTTTATGGTTGGCAGCACGGCCATTAAGCTTTACGTCGGCAGCACCCGAGATATCGGTCATTAAATCTTGGTAATCAATTGAGAGTGTAACATTTGAAGCACCACTTGCCTCAAGTTCAAGGTTTTCGCCTTTAAGTAGTCCATCTGATTTAACGGTAGAAGCACCACTGGCGTCAAGCCTACTAAGCTTAGGCATTGTAACATAAATATTCAGTTTTTCAGGATTACGAAGGCCTTTTGAACTGATTTGAAGGGTGTTTCCACTAACTTCGGTAACCACTTTTTCTTGTAATTTAGCATCGGTTTCCACCTTAACTTCAATGGTTTCGCCTTGTTTTATAAATACATTGAAAGCACCGCCAACTTCAATGCCTGTAAAAGTGCTTACGTTGCGGGTTTCAATAGTTACATCAGAAACCGTGGTTTCAACTCCAGCCATTACGGTCTGGTTAAAGCCTATTAATGCCATTAATAGGATTGCCAATTGATAAATTCGAGTTTTCATAGTTCAAAATTTTACTGGTTTAATTCATTGGAGGTATGACGGAGGTGTTTTAACAAATGTTACAGAAAAGTTAAAAATTTTTGTAAATACTTGGTTTTGTGTTGCTAGAGGTGAGACGAGAAGACGAGAAGGGGAGAAGGGGTGAAGACGAGAAGGGGAGAAGGGGAGAAAGGGAGAAAGGGAGAAAGGGAGAAAGGGGGATAGGGAGACGAAGGGATGGGGTG
>CAZKHA010000185.1:0-6782 GCA_964552325.1 uncultured Bacteroidales bacterium | reverse complement strand
ACTTTTGGCCATTCGGTAGGCCATGATTTGAGCTCGTCGAGGATGGTTTCGATGGCTTTGTTCAATTGTTGATCTTCGCCTGCGTATTCTTTTGCTGGATCGTTATCAACCACAATATCAGGATCTACGCCATGGCCTTCGATAATGAATTCTTTGCCTTGCACATCAAAGGGACCAAACTCGGGTTTGTTAAGGATGCCACCGTCAATCAAGGGTAAGCTGCCCCTGATGCCAACCACGCCGCCCCAAGAGCGCATTCCAATGGTTTTGCCAATCTTGTGGAACTTGAACTGGAAGGGGAACAAATCGCCATCCGAAGCGGAATAATTATCAAGCATTAACACCTTGGGACCCCAAAGCATGGCATTTGGACGTGTGGATACGGCTCCATTGCGCATCACCGAGAAGGTTGACAATTCACGGCGCAAACGTTCAATAATCATTGGCGAAACATTGCCACCACCGTTGCCGCGGTCGTCAATAATAAGTGCACGCTTGTTGAGCTGAGGATAATAGTATTTCACAAATTCGTTTAATCCTTCAACGCCCATATCGGGTATGTGGATATAACCAACCTGTCCATTGGTGGCTTTGTCAACCTTGGCAATGTTGTCTTGTACCCAATTATAATAGTACAGCGAGGCTTCATCAGCTACGGGCAGTACCAAGACTTTGCGGCTACCATCGTTTGAAGCCGTTTTGTTAAGGGTAAGTTCAACTTGTTTGCCCGCTGTATTGATCAGGTATTCATAGACATCAGTCATATCTTTGGTTGACTTGCCATTCACGGCTAGGATATAATCGCCAACTTGGGCGTCAACTCCAGCTTCGGTAAGCGGCGAACGTAGGCTTGGATTCCAGTTTTCGCCTTTAAGTATTTTCTCAATTTTGAAATATCCAGACGCATCACGGCTGAGTTTAGCTCCCAACAAACCTGTTTGAATGCGCTCGGGTTGGGGTTTTTCGCCACCACCCACATAGGCATGGCCTACACTTAGTTCGCCATTCAACTCGCCAATTAAATAATTGAGGTCGTTACGGTTATTTACGTAAGGAATCAAAACGGAATATTTGTCGTGCATGGCTTTCCAGTTTACGCCGTGCATGTTTGGATCGTAGAAGAAATCCCGCATTTGGCGCCACGACTCATCGTAAATCTGTTTCCATTCTTTCTGTAGGTCAACTTTTACTTTCATGTTGCCGAGATCCATGTTTTCGTCAATATTGATTTTGCCTTTGGGAGCATCAATTATGGCATATTTTCCGCGTGCGGGCAGCATCATTTTCTTTCCATCGGCTGAAAGGGCAAAGTTGCTGTACTCGCCGAGGTTGGTTTCTTTTTTGTCATCGAGCGAAAACCAACATAGGGCTGTTCCGGATTTAGCGCCTCTCACATAATAGGTTCCGCCTTCGCGTGGGAATACATTCCAATAGGAAGCTGCTTCAATGGGGAGGGCAATGGAGCGGCCTTCGATTCCTTCAAAGTCAATTTTAACCACCACGCCCTTATCATCGGCAGCGGTTTCTTCTTTTTTGTCCTTTTTGTCTTTCTTGCCTTTGTCGGCAGGGGCTTTCGCGGGTTCTTCTTGTTTTACGCTTGCTTCGTTGTTTTCAGGGGCAAAGGGCGATGCGGTGGCTTTGAGCAAGGGAACAAGGTAAACCTTTGACATATCGGTGTAAACATGGTTCCATTCGGTCCAGCTGTAGGTTGGGTTAAAGTCGCGGCTCGAGGTAAAATAGAGGAATTTGCCATCGGGGCTAAAACTTGCACCGCCGGCATCGTACCAAGTATCGGTGATAAAATGCTTTTCTTTGGTACTGAGGTTATAAACCATGATCCTGGAGCTTGCGTTGCGTGCAGGCATCGAGTAAACGACCCAATTGTTATCGGGGGCCCAGTTAAAGTCGCGTAATTCGCCTTCGGTGGTTTTTTCAACCTGGGTGATAGCTTTGGTTTCAATATCAATGTATTGCAAGCGTTGCAGGCGATCTGACCACAGGATTTTTTTGCTATCGGGCGACCACATCAAGCTGTATTTGTAAGCATCAGCCGTATTTGTAAGCTGTATAGCGGCTTCGCTGCCATCGGGTTTTTGTATGTAGATTTCATCTTCGCCGTTGCGGTCGCTGATGTAAGCTATGTACTTGCCATTGGGTGACCAAGCTACATCGCGATCGTGGGCGCCGTTTGATTCGGTAAGGTTGCGGGTGATACCTGTTTTGGCAGGAACCGTAAACACATCGCCACGTGCGCCGAAAACACCACGGTTTCCATCGGGGGATACATCGTAGGTGTTGATGCGTTGTGAGGCATCTTTCCAAACTGAGCGGCCCGAGGCGAAATCTTCGGAGATTGTAACGCTTACCTTTTGGATTTTGCGGATAGCCAGGTCGAAGGTGTAGAGGTAGCCGCCATTTTCATAAATGATGGATTTGTCGCCCAATGAAGGCCATTTGATATCGTATTCGGTATAATTGGTAAGCTTTTCGGTGGCCTTTGTTTTGGTGTTGTAACAGAACAGGTTCATGGTGCGGTCGCGGTCGCTGAGGTAATACACCACATCGCCTTTCCACATCGGGAAGATGTCTTGGTTAACCGTATTAGTAATGTTTTCCACTTTTTTGGTGGCAAAGTCGTAAATCCAGATATCGTCGGCCATGCCGCCTTTGTAGTATTTCCAGGTTCTGAATTCGCTGAATACGCGGTTGTAGGCCATTTTGCTGCCGTCGGGCGAATAGGAGCAGAAGCCGCCTGCAGGCAATGGCAATTCTTCGGAGAGACCTCCATTAACCGAGGCTACAAAGAGCTGTCCTTTAAAATCGTTGAACGATTGTTTGCGTGAGCGGTACACAATGCTTTTGTCATCACGCCAAGTCATCACGATGTTGTTGGGACCCATGCGGTCAGAGATGTCATCACGGCCAAGGGTTGCCGTATAAGTAAGGCGTTTGGGGATTCCGCCTTCGGCAGGCATGAGGTAAACTTCGGTGTTGCCGTCGTATTGGCCAGTAAAGGCTATGGACTTGCCATCGGGCGAAAAGCGGGCAAACATTTCATAGCCTTTTAAATCGTTGGTGAGTTTTCGGGCTAAACCCCCTTGTACATCAACGGTGTATAAATCGCCGGCATAGGTAAACACCACTTGGTTGCCATGGATAGCTGGAAACCGCATCAAACGCATTTCGGTCTGTGCCATAACAAAGCTAGCTGACCAAATGGTTAACAAAAAAAGGATTAATGATTTTTTTTTCATGATATATATTTTAGGTCAATTGGGTAAAATTCAGGGCATCGAAAGTACTAAAAACTGAAACACGGCCTTAGGGGTTGCGGCTGTTCCTGATTGGCTGAAACCCCAGGCCGTGTTCATCGGAAATTGAGCTAAATGAAAAACGTTGAGAAGTTCTCTAATTTTATGCCATTCTTTTAAGTTGTACATTATGAGTGTTTTAAATATTAAATTCATTGGGTTTATGTTGCAAAAGCGCACAGCATATAGTCCGCATGCGGACAGGTTTTAGAATTAAGGATTTATTAACAACTTTCTTTGGATTCGGAAGTTGAAATTAACCCACCTTTGCACAAAATTTAACTTACTATGGCTCTTATAAAAATTCTTGACAAACAAGAGGCAACCGGAAAGGTGGCCGAAATTTATGGCATAATGGAATCGCAATGGGGCATGATACCCGAAGCATTCTCGATGTTTAGTACCAGCCCCGAGCTGATGGCCGTTCAGTTTAACAACCTGAATATGTACATGAAACATGCTACGTTAAGTGGCAAATTATTGGCCTTTATCAGGTTGGTGGTTTCTGAAATTGAAGACTGCAAGTATTGTGTTGGAATGAACTCGAGCATATTGATGCAGTATGGCGTGCTTCCGGAGGTATCAGCCGAAGTGAAGACCGATCCCTCAAAAGCCCCACTCGATGAAAAAGAGAAGGCTTTGCTGCTTTTCGTGGTTAAAGTTGTAAAACAAGCCAATGCTGTGGAGGCTGCAGATGTAGAGAACCTTCGCAACCTTGGTTGGGATGACAAGGAAATATTGGAAGCTAGCTACCATGCCACTTCACAGGTAGGCGCCGATAAGTTGTTTAATGCCTTTAAAATTAACATGTAATTATCTCTGCGGTGAGCATGGCTTACAAATAGTAGATGGTAATAATTTAGCTTAAATTGTTACACACTAACCGGATCTTGCATAAACAGGGTTCGGTTTTTTGTTGGGTAGGAATTTGGCAGATTACAGGGCTAAGCCCCTTTTTTCCTTTCATTGTGGGCTTTTTCTTATTGCCCAAGAAAATCTAACTTAGGAAATTTCTTAGAACCCTTAAAAATTGTTATTTACGGGCTGAATGGACTCAAGAATTCGGTTTCTATGAGTAAATATAAAGTTTGCAGTAAACAATGCAACCTGGCAAACTGCATAATTTGGAAGAAGCTAACCGCTAAAGCATTAAGAATTTGCGTCGGAGAAAATATTTAATCTTCCTTTGTCAAAACCCCAAATTCGGCAATTGCAATTGTTGTGTGGTTTTTTGCAATCAGATCATGCACCACAAGTTTGATAAAGCGGGCTTGGGTGGTTTCAATCAGCACTTCTTGCTGAATAGGATGGTTGGCAATATTATGAAATTCAGACGTTTCAATCTGTTTTTTCCATGTTTTTCCATCCATGCTGGTTTCAAAACCATAATGCAGTATGGTTCCCAAATTTCCATTAGCCTGGTCGGGCATGTAGGTAAAGCCTTTTACGCTATAGGTTTGTTGAAGGTCGAAAACGAGTTCATATGGAAACGCTGTTGGCTTAACCAAGAAAGAAGTGTTGGGGTCGTCGTCAAAGAGCATTCCAGCATCTGTTGATAGGGGTTTAACAAGTTTAAATTTTTCGGCACATATATCAAAACTTCGGTTGGTGACGCTGCTATATTTTTTGCTGGTAGCATCGTAGGCAACGGCATTAATGGTTCCGCGGCCTTTAATGTTAAAGGGGGAACTGTAAAGTGTGCTGTTAGTGTTGGGAGGTGTGCCATCGGTAGTATAAAATATGGTCAAGCCTTTTGAACTGCTCATGCTTACGGTACCGGCCTGGTCGCGTGTAAGTTGTGGTGGTAGTAGCAGCACAGGTGCTAAATACACACCAATTTCTGCCACCAAGGGGTTTGCCAAGGCGTTTTTTATCGTGAAGCGGATCTTGGAGGATTTGGTATTGGGGAAGCGTAAAATTCGCTTGTAGCCAATGGTAGTTCCCGTGGTAAGGGGTTGCCAAGCGTTGTTAAACCAAACATCGATGTTAAACTCCTTAATGCGTTGGCCTAGGAAGATGGGTTCTTGAACTACGATACGGTTGAAACTTACAGTTTTTTTAAAATCCATAATTAATGAACCCTTGGTAATGGTATCATTTTCGGGCATCCAAAACGTAGTGGGGTCGTTATCAGTAAGGATACTTATGGAGGTTGGTTTTACAACTTCCCAAGGAGAGGCAGATTTTACATGTGCTTTTACAGCAAGGTTTTCTGTCATTTCTTGTATGAGTGC
The DNA here is from genome assembly GCA_964552325.1 of uncultured Bacteroidales bacterium. Classification (GTDB taxonomy): domain Bacteria; phylum Bacteroidota; class Bacteroidia; order Bacteroidales; family TTA-H9; genus CAZKCK01. The sequence goes on along the minus strand of CAZKHA010000185.1, from coordinate 1,237 downwards.
TTCCGCAAATTCCATCAAGCGAATGGAATCGGGTTTGGCAATCAGCCCCCTTCTATCGACGGGGATGTTGAGCAAAAGGTTTGCATTTCGGCCAACGCTGCTGTAATAGATATCCATTAAATGTGTTAAGCTTTTTACGCGGTGGTCTTCGCGCGGATGGTAGTACCAGCCGGGACGAATACTCACATCAACCTCGGCAGGCACCCAATGTGAGCCTTTTTCGCTTCCTTTGCCAAGCTTATGATAGTTAGAACCTCCGGGGTAAAACTCATCGCGGTTTAGGGTGCACCAATTGGTTTCGGAGGCCAGCCCGTCTTCGTTGCCAACCCAACGGATGTCGGGTCCACCATCGCTAAAAATCAAAGCATCGGGTTTAAGTTTTTTCACATACTTAAATACCTCAGGCCAATTGTAATACGATAATCTGTCCACTTCGCGTTTTTCATTGGCACCACCATAATATCCCGTACCTCCATTGGCACCATCGAACCAAACCTCAAACACATCGCCATATTTGGTTAGCAATTCTGCTAGCTGATTGCCAAAATAATTCAGGTAATCAGCTCTTCCATATTCGGCATGGTTGCGGTCCCAGGGCGAGTAATAGATGCCGAGTTTTAAATCGTATCTTTTGCAAGCATCTGCCAATTCACGAATCACATCGCCTTGGCCATTTTTCCAGGGTGCGTATTTAACGGAATGTTTGGTGAAAGCTGATGGCCATAAACAAAAGCCATCGTGGTGCTTGGCTGTGATGATGATCCCCTTAAAGCCAGCATTTTTTAGGGTGGCGGCCCATTGGTTGCAATCGAGGTTGGTTGGATTGAAAAGTTCCGGTTTTTCGCTGCCATCGCCCCATTCCTTATCCGTAAACGTGTTCATATTGAAATGAATAAACGCCGTAAGTTCCATTTGGTGCCATTCCAGTTGTTTAAAGGTAGGTAGCGCACCAAAAGGCTTTGGCGAATTCTGGGCAATGGTCCAAGGAATGCTGCATGCTAGTAGGAGGAGGGCAAAAAAGATGTTTTTCATTGGGAAAAGGCTAGGTCTTATCGTTTTATGATTGAATCGGCAAATTTATTGCGTGTAAGCAGATGACTCGATTTTAACAATTTGCAATGTAAGTCGAGTTTTGCTTGTAAAGTTTACGCAATGGCAGGGCAAATATAGGGGTTTTGAAAGAAACTGAGGAAGCACCCCGCCTAAGATAATTTAGTAATTCGCATATGGTAGATGC
>CAZKHA010000184.1:0-6798 GCA_964552325.1 uncultured Bacteroidales bacterium | reverse complement strand
CAAGGTGCAAGGTGTTGAAAGCCATTGGAAATTGTAAATTGTAAATTGTAAATTTGTTTTGATCTGGCCCATATTTACAATTTGATATTTACAATATTTTTGGTAAAGGGTGCCTTCTCTTCACTCATCAACTCAACCACTCGTCAACAAATTTTACCCTGAGCACCCGCCCTGAGCTTGCCGAAGGGTGTCGAAGGGCAACCTATCAACAAATCACCTCAACATTGGCTTGGGGTAGCATGGAAAAAGATTTGGTAGAATGAAATGAAACCGTAATTTTGCACCCGAAAATCTTCAGGGCAGGGTGAAATTCCCGATCGGCGGTACAGTCCGCGACTCCTGAGCAATCAGGATTGAACTGGTGAAACTCCGGTACCGACAGTTAAAGTCTGGATGGAAGAAGTTTTCTGTTGTGATGACTACTTTGTGGCATTGGCCTGTAATGGGCTATGCCATCATCCCGATATATAAAGCCCTGAATATTATCTTATTCAGGGCTTTTTTATTTATATCATATGTCAAGAATCAAATTTATCACAACTAGTTTACTGATCATTGTCAGTAGCTTCGTACAGGCGCAAACCCTTTTAAAAGGTTTTGTTTACGATGCCGAAACCAACTTACCACTTCGTTCTGCCTCAGTCAGCATACCATTGGCGGGCATCGGTACTATTACAGGAACCGATGGTGGTTTTAAACTGCAAACAACCAATCTTCAAGCCATTATAATGTTTTCATCAACAGGCTATACAAGCATAAGTTTGCCAATAAATCAGGTTTTTATTACCGATGAACCTGCCAAGGTCTTTTTAAAACCAACTGCTATCGACTTAAAAGAGGTAAAAATCATCGCCTCCATTGCCCATGATCGGCAAACACCTATCAGCCAATCAAATATATTAACAAGAGAAGCCACAACGCTTGCTGGCGACCGCAGTTTTCCCGAACTAATGCGCACAGTTCCGGGTGTTTATGCCACCCGAACAGGTGGTGGTTCGGGCGATGCTGCCATCAACATCAGGGGTTTCAAACAAGAGAATATAGCCTTGATGGTGAATGGAATACCCGTTGGAAGTGTAGAGAACGGCCTTGTATATTGGTCAAACTGGGATGGATTAAGTTCTGCCACACAAAGCCTTCAGGTTCAAAAAGGCTTTGGCGCCACTCGAATTGCGGCTAATTCAGTAGGAGGAACCGTCAATATCATTACACAAACCACCGATTCGGAGAAAAAACTGGAGCTCGATGCGTATATGACCGATTATGGAAACACGCGCCAAACACTCAATCTGTCAACTGGCAAATTAAGCAATGGTACCTCAGTAACCTTTATCGGTTCTCACACACAAGGCCCTGGCTATGTGGATGCAACACAAGTTGATGCTTGGTCATACTTACTAAGTGTTTCTAATCAAATTCACGCTAAGCATAAGCTGGTTTTTACCATGATGGGTTCACCAGAACGCCATGGGCAGCGGAATTTTAAAAACACCCAAACCGAGACTGATAAATATGGCATTAAATATAACAAGGACTGGGGCTATTATGCCGGAACAAAAAACAATCTTTCCGAAAACTTTTACCATAAACCCCAAATCAGTCTAAACCATTATTACACCCTTAATGCAAAGACCCAATTAAATACTTCAGTTTATTATTCGTTTGGCAAAGGTGGCGGAAAATGGGCCGAGAATTACTCCGGTAACTACGTATTCAACTACCGCACAAGTTCTGGGCAAATTGATTGGGATGCAGTAGCTTATGATAATACAACCAATCAAGGTATTTATATTACATCAACGGGTGACACGCTCCGAAACTTTGCCAAAAATGCCCAAACTTTATTTTTAGCCTCCCATTGGTTATCCGGCGTAATTAGCTCGGTAAGCCACCAGTTTTCAACTACTTCTAAACTAACCACAGGCTTACATGGCCGTTACTTTAAAAGCAGTTTATGGGAAGAAATCTACGATTTGCTTGGCAGTAAATACTTTATTGATGATTATGCCTGGGCTATTGATGGCCGTGGAGGACGCAACATCCAAAAAATCAAAGGTGATAAAGTAAGGATTAACAATGGCTCGGCAGTTGGATTAAGTTCCTTTTTTACACAATACGAATACACTACCCATACGCTTTCGGCACTACTTACAGCCAATGTTTCGCAAAACTGGTTTAAACGCTATGATTGGTATAATTACACCCAAAATGCCGGAAGTGAAGTAGTTGCAAAGCCAAGTGCTGAACTAAAGGCTGGCTTAAACTACAATTTTAGCAAAACCCAAACTTTTTTTGGTAATATCGGATTTGCCTCACGGGCACCTTATTACAAGTTTGTATTCCCCAATTACAACAACAATGCAGCAACCAACCTTAAAAATGAACGCATCCTTACCCTAGAGCTTGGTTATGGACTTTATACCGATTGGATACGGTTAAAACTTAATACGTATTACAGCTTGTGGCAAAACAAATCGATGCTATCGAATGAATACCAACTTATTGATAATAACTCCACCACACGTTCGATGGTAACAGGGCTCGATGCCTTGCATTATGGGTTGGAAACCGAGCTTTGGTTAAAACCATTGCCATGGCTGGAACTTTCTCTATTTGGTTCGTTTGCCAATTGGACTTGGCAAAACGATGTGGAAGCCGTTTTATACAACAACGAGAATCTAGCTATTGATACCATAAATGTTTATGCTAAAAACCTTAAAATTGGCGATGCACCTCAAACACAAATTGGTGGAAGTGCACATATTAAGGCTTTTAACCTGTTTGATTTTTCGGCTACCACTGCCTACTATGACCAATTTTACGCCGATTTCGACCCCGCCAAACGTACCAATGCCGCTGACCGTGCCCAATCATTTATGCTCCCCGCCTACTCAATAACCGACATTCAACTGGGTTTACCCTTTGAAGTTTTTGGCAATAAAGCTTATGGTTCCATTAATTGTTCCAACCTTTTCAATACCACCTATATCCTTAGGGGCGAGGATGGAAATGACCATACCTTAAACACCTTCAGTGGTTTCTGGGGCTTTGGAAGAACATTCACGTTTCGTATTAAAATGAGCCTCTAAAGGCTCTTGGCCTAAGTAGAAATGATTGCTGTACCCCAATTGTGGTTTGCTTTAGGACAACTTACGTGAGAATTGTATCGTCAATAAACTGTAGCGACCTATAAATCCGTTGGTATTAGACCAAATTGCTTTACCTTAATCTACAATGCTTTAACCACTCGAGCTTGCTAGCACCTTAGGTATTGGAGGTAAATCTTAAAGTTTTCGTAACAAAAAGCTGAGTTCGGTTTTATAGTTTTGCACCTTGAAAGCCTTTTACGACTTATTAACACAGTTTGCGGTTTAACCAATAAATTACTAATTAACAAATATTTACGTGTTAATAAGTTTTGAATGGCTTTTTAGTTAGTTTCAAGTAAGCTCATTAATTTTACACAACATTAATTCTAAACCAAAACACTCGTATTATGAAGCTACGTTTTCTCAGGAATCTGATGACTTTAGTGCTGGTATTCAGTGCTTCGCTGCTTTTTGCGCAAGTCACCACCTCTGGTATCAATGGTAAAGTTACTGGTACAGGAAGTGCCACACTTCCCGGTGCTACCGTTGTGATTGTTCACGTGCCCTCAGGCTCTACTTATGGAACCACCACCGACATCAATGGTTTCTATAGGTTACCCAACATGAACGTTGGCGGGCCTTACACACTTAGTGTATCCTATGTAGGTTATGAAACCTGGACCAAAGAAGGTATCTTCCTTTCGTTAGGTCAGGTACAAAAAATCAATGCCTCTATTTCAGAAAAATCTTCGCAACTTACTGGTGTTGAGATTAAATCTGATAAAAGCAGTATTATTGATGGCAACCGTACAGGTGCTGAAACCCAAATTAATAGGGAAAGCATTGACCGTATGCCAACCATTGCTCGAAACATCACCGACTTTACCCGCCTTACACCCCAAGCGCGCGTTACCCAAAATGGTGGAGTTGAAATTGCGGGTATGAGCAATAAATACAATGCCATCTTTATTGATGGAGCTGTAAATAACGACGTTTTTGGCTTAAGCGAAACCGGAACCAATGGTGGTCAAGCTGGAATCAGCCCATTTTCGATGGACATCATTGATCAATTTAATGTAAGTATTGCTCCTTTTGATGTAAAACTCGGTGGATTTGCCGGTGCTGGTATTAATGCCGTAACACGCCGTGGCGATAATGAGTTTAAAGGATCTGCTTATTATTTCTTCCGCAATCAAAGCCTTGCTGGCAAAACCCCGACCGATGATCCGGAAGTGGAACCTACTAAATTGCCTGATTTTTCATCAAAAACCTATGGCGTACGCGTAGGCGGCCCCATCATCAAAGACAAATTGTTCTTCTTTGCCAATTTCGAAATGCAAAAAGACGAAACCCCCTCACCCTTCCTGCTGAGCAGCTATGGTGGCACAACCGATGTTGCCAAACTCGATCAGCTTATTGCCAAGATTCAATCATATGGCTATGATCCAGGAGTTTACAACGATGCTACCAAAAAACTGGAAGGAACCAAAATTTTTGCCCGCATCGACTGGAACATCAATGCGAACCATAAAATGTTGTTCAGGCACCAATATACCAATGCCAAAAACACCTCACCTTATGTAAGCAGTAAATCAAACCTTTATTTCTCCAATTCAGGAGTTTACTTCCCAAGCACCACCAATTCATCGGCTTTGGAACTCAAGAGTATTTTTGGAAACAAATATGCCAACAACCTTATTTTGGGTGCTACCTTTGTGCGTGACGACCGCGACCCCATTGGCCAAGACTTCCCATTTGTAGCTATTAAAGATGGTACAAGTTATATCCGTTTCGGATCTGAAGAATTCTCAACAGGCAACCAATTAAACCAAGACGTTATAACACTTACCGATAACTTTGATTGGTATCTCGGCAAGCACTCCATCACCATTGGCACACACAATGAGTTTACCAAAAACTACAACTTATTCATTCGCCAAAACTATGGTTCTTACCAATTTGCATCTATTGATGATTTCATCAACGATTCATTGGCCACCCAATACGATCGTTCGTTCTCATTAATTGACGGCATCACCGGTGATGGTTCTAAAGCTGCTACCGAATTCAACACCTTGCAATTAGGTTTCTATGTACAAGATGATTACCAGGTTATGGATAACCTGAAAATTACCGGAGGTATCCGTGTTGATATCCCTATGTTCTTGACAGATCCTACTTTAAACTCACAATTTAATGACAATGTATTGGATAGCATCCGCATGGAAATGGCAAGTGAAACGTATGCTCCTTACCTTGACGCACAAACAGGTCAAGCTCCTGGTGCCCAATTCATGATTTCTCCACGTATTGGTTTCAACTGGGATGTATTTAACAATCAGAAGACCCAGGTTCGTGGTGGTATTGGCATATTTACCAGCCGCTTGCCTTTTGTATGGCCCGGTGGTATGTACAACAACAACGGTATGATGATTGGCGGCGTTCGTAAGTTTGATGTTGCCTTTAACCCTGATTGGTCAAGCCAAATCCCAACCTACGATCCAAGTGCCAGCATTAAACCTTCTGGCCAAATTGACCTCTTCTCTAAAGATTTCAAATACCCTCAAGTACTTCGTGGTAGCTTAGCCGTTGACCAAAAACTCCCCGGTGGTTTTATTGGAACCTTAGACTTTACTTTTACCAAGAACATGAACAATATCATGTACTATAATTTCAGGTATAAACAAAAAGGAAGCATTACCAACGGTGGCGACGAACGTCCAATTTGGGGAGTACTTGATGTGTTCAAGAAAAACCATTCAGGTTACAATTACACAGATATTATTTACGCTTACAATACCAGCGAAGGCAAGGCCTACAACATCACAGCCCAATTACAACACAATGGTTGGAAAGGACTTAGCGGAAGCTTAGCATATACTTTTGGAGCAGCCGAATCAATGAATGATGGTGTTTCTTCACAGAACTCATCACAATGGCGCGTGCCCAACGTAAATGGTAAAAACATGCTCGATTTAGCAACTTCTGATTATGACATGGGCAGCCGTTTCATTGGCTTCTTAAATTATAAAGTAGAGTATGCTAACCATCTTGCAACTACTATTGGTTTGGTTTACAACGGGCAAAGCGGCCAACGTTACTCGTACGGCTATGCTGACGGTGGTAAATCACCAAATTTACTAGGTGAAGATAACCAAGCCCTTGAGTTGATGTATGTACCTGTTGATGAAACGGATATTAACTTGGTTGATATTAAAGATGCTGACGGTAACGTTACACTATCAGCTGCACAACAATGGACTGACTTAAATGACTTCATCACCAATGATGAGTACTTAAACACCCGCCGTGGCATGTATGCAGAGCGTAACTCCTCGCGTACCCCATTCGAGCATATCTTCGACTTACACATTGCACAAGATCTTTACATTCAGGCTGGTGGCAAACGCAATACTTTGCAACTAACTTTTGATGTGTTTAACCTTGGCAACCTAATTAGTGCTGATTTTGGCCGTAGGTACTTTGTTTCAGGCTATTATGGCAACTATTCGCTTATCAAATTCAAAGGATTTGAAGCTGATGGAACCACACCCAAATTCACCTACGAAAAGCCTAAAGGCGAAATCTGGAGCATTGATGATTCAGGTTTGTTGAGCTCAAGATGGCAGGCTCAAATCGGTATTCGTTACATTTTCAACTAATTACTTGCTATTTTCAAATAGAAGCCTCCTTCGGGAGGCTTTTTTTT
>CAZKHA010000183.1:0-6828 GCA_964552325.1 uncultured Bacteroidales bacterium | reverse complement strand
AACGAATTATCTATCACAATATGATACTATTGGAAATGGGATTCTGGAACGTATTAATGCTAGGTACGTTCATTTTTCTTGCAGTAACGGTTTTACTCGTCGGGATGCTTTTGTTTGCAAAAGCAAAGCTGGCACCTTCGGGCCCTGTAAAAATCCGAATCAATGATGAGAAAGAAATTGATGTTAACGCAGGTTCTAGCTTACTTTCAACCTTAGCCAACGAAAAGATTTTTCTTCCCTCTGCCTGTGGTGGGGGCGGCACTTGTGCCATGTGCAAATGCCAAGTCGAAAAGGGTGGCGGATCTATACTGCCTACCGAAGTTGGCTATTTTACACGCAAACAAATACTAGATAACTGGAGGCTAGGCTGTCAGGTTAAGGTTCGCGAAAACCTTGAGATTAAGATTCCAGCAGAAATATTTGGAATCAAAAAATGGGAATGCGAAGTAGTGAGCAACCGCAACGTGGCTACCTTTATTAAAGAGTTTGTGGTTAAACTACCGGCCGGCGAACGACTCGACTTTATGTCAGGTGGTTATATTCAAATAGATGTGCCCGCTACGGAAGTGGATTATAAAACGGATATTTTTGTGGAGCCCGAGTTTCGCGAAGACTGGGATAAGTTTAAGATGTGGGATTTGAAGATGAAGACTACAGAACCCATCTTCAGGGCTTATTCTATGGCCAACCATCCGGCTGAAGGCAACATCATCATGTTGAATATCCGTATAGCCACACCACCCTTCGACCGTGCAACAGGTGGTTTTATGAAGGTAAATCCAGGCATCTGCTCTTCGTACATATTCTCCCGGAAACCAGGTGATAAAATAACCATTTCAGGGCCTTATGGCGAGTTCCATATCAAAAAGACCAAGCGTGAAATGATGTTTATTGGCGGTGGTGCAGGTATGGCTCCCATGCGTTCGCACATCTTCGACCAGTTTCAAACCCAACAAACTGACCGTAAGGCAACTTTCTGGTATGGAGGCCGTTCAGTACGCGAACTGTTCTACGTTGATGAATTTAGGGCCATTGAAAAAGACTTCCCTAATTTTACATTCAACATCGCATTATCTGAACCCAAACCAGAAGATAACTGGACAGGATATACAGGTTTTATTCATCAGGTAATTATGGAGAATTACCTTAAAAAACATGCCGAGCCCGAAGAAATTGAATACTATATATGCGGTCCTCCCATGATGAACCAAGCAGTTTTAAAAATGCTGGATGATTATGGCGTTCCTGCCGACATGATTGCTTTCGACGATTTCGGAGGATAATCCTAGTCTCTCAATTTATATAAAGTGCTGTTATACTTGTATAGCAGCACTTTATGTTTTAAGCAAGTCTGCTCATTTAATTATTGTGTCTCAAGGGGTTTAGAAGTTTGGTATAAGTTTTTACTTTTGATAGTATCGAAAGCATCACTTTTTGGCAGTTTTTATACCAAATTTTTTGATAAATGGAGCTGGATATGTTAGCAAAGGTATTGGTTGTTGGGTTCACTGATGCCCAGGAAAGTCTTATACATTCTACCCTTCAGTCTTTGGGTCATTCGGGCGAGGTATGTCGTGTACCTAACATTACACAGTTAACCGCCGTCAAGCCTGATATTCCCAAAATTATTGTTGCTGCATTTGCGCCCGAAGGTGATATGCGTTGGCAGAAATTATTGGAGGTTAAAAAGCAGTTGTTCTCACAGAGTCGTTTTATCTTCCTTTCATCCCCAATCGGCGAAAACCTAGCATTACAATGCGGGAAGGCTGGAGCCGATGCTTTCTTCAATTTTAATCAGCTTAATGAGCTGAAAGAATACATCTTATCAAATTTGGAGGATGAGTTAAGCCCTGATGAAGAAATGGTGGATGCTTTGGTGAACTGCCATGCAGGAGAGGGGTATTGCATCGTGGGGTTTGATTATATTATAAAGCAAAGCAACCTTTGCCTTAAGCATTTACTTGGCAAAGGCGGTGAGCTTACAGGTTACGATTTTTTAAAGTTTGTATATCCATCTGATGTGGCAACACTTAAGGCCGCATTCGATACCTCGTTTGCCAATCAAAGCCAAGCTAGCTTAGTGGCTATAAGATTGGTGTCAGGTAATGATATGGTAATTTTATGCAACCTTAGCCTAGTTCCTATTGTTTTATCGCCTGATAATAAAGCTGTTAAAGTACATATAGTGCATAGGGCTATGCAAACAGCGAATATTCGGAAGCAATTGGTTGAACAAGAGGAAATGTATAGGGGGCTTATTACAGCCATACCAGATATTCTTGTACGTACCGATATTAATGGCAACATTATTTTTGTTAACAATGCCGATTTATCGGCGTATGGTTTTGGGGATGCTTCCGAAATTTTAGGGATGAATCTTTTCGATTTCCTAAGCCCTGATGAAATAGAACGTGCAACGGAAAACTCCATCAGGATGTTTCAGGAATACCTTGGCCCTCAACAATACAAGGCCATTGTAAAAAACAAGCAAGAGGTTGTTTTAGAGATAAATGGCGATGCCTTACGCCATCCTGATGGTACAGCCTTCGGAATGGTTTATATTATTAGGGATATCACCACACAAGTGGCCATAGATAATTCAATTAAAGCGAGTGAAGTTAAGCTTCGAACGCTTATTAATGCAATGCCCGATATTGTTTGTTTTAAGGATGGCAAAGGCAGATGGTTAGAAGCCAATGATTTTGATCTGAAGCTCTTTCAGCTTGAAGGCATAGATTATTTTGGCAAAAAAGACAGCGAATTAGCGGAATATAGTGGCTTTTATAAGGAAGCGTTCTTAACCTGTGAAGATTCTGATGAAAAAACATGGCTGAATGGGGTAACCACCCGTGCTGAAGAAGTTATTCCAAAACCTGATGGAACCAACAGGGTTTTTGATATTATAAAAGTACCAACCTTTAGCTTAACGGGCGAACGAGAAGGACTAGTGGTAATAGGTAGGGATATCACCGAAATTAAAAAAGCCCAAAAAGCCCTTGAAGAATCCAAACTTGAGTTTCAAAACTATTTTGAACAAGGAACCGTAGGATTGAGCGTAACTGATATCCATAAACGCTATGTTGAGGTGAATCGAAAAACCTGTGATATGTTGGGCTATTCGCGCCAGGAACTCCTTAACATGACCTGGGAACAAGTTACCTATCCGGACGATATACAGGCGAATGTTGATAACTTTAATCGGGTTCTAAGCGGTGAAATCGATACCTACCAGATGAACAAGCGTTTTATTCATAAAGACGGACAATTGCTTTATATAACCCTGTTTGTGGTGTGCCAGCGCAAACCCGATGGCAGCGTGCGCCAGTTTCTTTCGAGCATGATTGATATTACCGAGGCACATAAAGCCCAAGAAGCCTTAAAACTAAGTGAGGAGAACTATAGGCGCATTGTGGAAACTGCTCAAGAAGGCATTTGCATGATGGATGCCAAAGAGAACCCTGTTTTTATCAACAATAAAATGGCCCAGTTGCTAGGGTATTCAGCGGAAGAAATGATGCAACACCCATATAGTTATTATCTTTTCGAAGATGATCTATCTGAACATACCCTACAAATGCAAAACCGCACCGCCGGCAAAAACGCTTTTTATGAACGCCGGTTCCGTAAAAAGGACGGGGGAACCCTGTGGTGCCTTGTATCGGCTACAGCCCTACTTGATTCGAACGGCATCTACAAGGGTAGTTTCGGAATGTTTGTGGATATAACCGAAAGCAAACTGCAACGCGAAGAATTGGAGATAGCCAAGGATATGGCTGAAAAAAGCAGTGCGCTCAAAGATGCTTTTATTGCCAATATTTCGCACGAAATTAGAACCCCACTAAATGGCATACTGGGATTTACGGATGTGGTGCAAGAACGGTTTGCCAAAAAGGCTACCCCCGAAGAATTGTTCTATTTCAGGCAAATCTCCAAATCGGGCAAGCGGCTCATGCGTACCGTAGAGCTAATCATGAACTATTCGAGGCTAAAACTCGGCGATTTTCCTATCAATAAAAAATGGGTTGATGTACGGCAATTAATTGGCAAACTGCTAGCCGACTTCGAACTATTAAACGAGAAAAAGGCTGTGAAACTAGTGTTTACTGATAGATGCGAAAACCACCTATTGTTTACCGATGAGTATGCACTGACGAGTATATTAACTGAGTTGATTGATAATGCCCTCAAATTCACACAATCTGGCTTTGTAAAAGTGGTGCTGTGCGCAAAAGATCCTTGTGATTTTTGTATCGAAATTAAAGATACAGGCATAGGTATGTCAGAAGACTACCTAAAATGCATTTTTGAACCATTTATGCAAGAAGAGGTTGGATTTAACCGTAACTACGAAGGCATCGGCCTTGGGCTATCTATCGTGAAAAAACTAATGGACGGCCTGGAAGCAAGCATTGAAGTTAAGAGTTCAAAAGGCCTCGGTACTGTTTTTACATTAGGATTAGGGAAAACCAGCAAACTTGGCTTGGTTGACGTGGCACCGCAACCAAATGATAACAAAGATATAACGGCGAAGACCTCTAAACCTAAAATATTAATAGTAGAAGACGATGAAACCAGCCAATTATACATCGAAATGGTTTTGAAGAATAGTTACGATACCTTTGTGGCAGCATCTTCATCCGAAGCTATAGAAATGCTTTACCAGCAGGCTGTTGATTTGGTTTTAATGGATATTTCTCTCCGCGGTTCAATGAACGGGTTGGAGCTTACACGTTGGATACGATCCAGCGCAAAACATTCTGAAATCCCGATAATAGCCGTAACAGCCCATGCCTTTGAGGCCGACAGGGGAATGGCCCTTGAAGCGGGTTGCAATCAATTTATTGCCAAACCCTTTAAATCGGCTGAGTTGTTGCGTGCTATACAGCAAGTTTTGTTTTAAGCCTTGGGGTTCTTAGCTATATGATGTAATGCCAATGTGCTAACCAAACCTTGGAAGCTTTTGCTTAGCTCAATTGGTTCCAAAATTTCTACTTTTTCGCCGGCCCACAGCAACCATCTTGCAAAACCTTCAAGATCATTGTTTACAAATACACATTCGGTGCTTGTCGCATACTGTGTCCAATGCAAGAAACCATACCAGTATTTTGAATCTTTAATGCGGCTAAGGTATTCATTTGTAAACCGGACTTTAATGGTAATCAACTCAGGGTTTTGCAAAAAATGTTCAAAATAGCCCTTAAGCGAGGGATGCGATGAGGCATCATACTTCGATTCAGTTGTTTTTAGGGACATGATGCGGTCAAGCCTGAAATCGCGGTAGCTGTTTCGGAGCCTACAATAGGCAATCAGATGCCAGTTACCTCCATAATATACAATTCCCAAGGGTTCGGTTTCGCGCTGGGTTGTATCGTTTTTTGAATACGATCGGTAGTCTAAGATCAAGGTAGTGTGGTGCTGTAGGGCCAATTGTATTTCGGCAAGATGCAGGTCGCTTGATGAATCAAGCCTGTGATTGTACACTTCGATGCTATTCTCGAGCAGTTCAAGCCGATCTTTGTCGCCATGTTTCAAGATAGCCTTAATCTTATAAAGTGCTGAATTATATGATTTAGCTGTGGCCTCATCAGCCAATTTGGTGGCCAATTTGCCAGCAAGTAGCAGGGCTGTGGCTTCCTCGGTGGTGAACATTACGGGTGGCAGTTTATAATTGTCGGGCAAAAAATACCCAATTCCTGCTTCAGCCCCTATTGGAATCCCAGCCTCCTCCAAGGCCCGAAGATCCCGATAGACCGTACGGATATGAATGCCAAACCTATCAGCAAGCTCATGGGCAGTTACAACCTTTTTGCCTTGCAAATGAATAAGAATGGCATTCAACCGATCAATACGGTTCATAGGCTTTGCTTGCGTTTTACGCACATCTGGTTCACATGATTCATTTTGCCAATATAAGCTTCGGGGCCGTGTTTGCGCACATAGTCGATACTAGCAGCCCGGTCCGACTGAAATATGACCGAGAAAATCTTACCAATAAAGTTGTTATGCGTTTTGCAAGCCCGTGTATCGCTAAACTGCTTACATTGTGCACAGTTTTCAATTTTGCTATCGGCGCAGCAAGTGCGTATCTTGCACCAGGTGGCTTTGGTGTTGAGTTTACAGCCAGGGCAATTGCCCTTTTTGTACTTGCTGCAGTTGCCACAATACAATCCGCAGGCAGCAATAAGTGTGGTGTTTATTGATTCGTTCGCCATAATGGGTGGTTTTTAGTATGTTAAAGTATCCCAAGTAACACCTCGGTAATACAGTTTTCTTGGTTTTCGAAATCACATACCAAATAAAGTTCACGCGATACAAAGGTAGGGGTTAGCCCATTCAATTCAGCTTCGGCCATCAGTTGTTCGTAAATTTTTCCAACTTGGTTCCAGGGTCCGTTGTTAAAGGCCGAGATGCATTTGAATTCGGGCAAGCGTTTGATGCTGAATTTATCCATTTTAAGGCTAGGATCAGCTATAGGAAGTGTAATTTCGAGTTGGAAATTGGCATTTGGGTCGCCTTCGCAGCCCGAATATATCCAGGTCTGTGGACCACAGGGTTGTTGCCCAGCTTTTTGCAACGCATCGAGCATTTGTTGCGGAATATCGCCCACATGCTGAACGAGGTCTTGGAGGTTCGTTTGAAGGCTATGGGTGATAGCCCATTGGGGTTGGATCGTTTTTATGTCCATTTTAAAAGGGTTTTAGAATTTGCGGCAAAACTACCACCCTCCTACTGACAACAGTATGTCAGCAGTGTTTTTGAGGTTGCTATTTTTTTTAAAAAAACTTCAAACCTGACATGTTTGCCCGTGAAAAGGAACGCGAAGGCGAT
>CAZKHA010000182.1:0-6830 GCA_964552325.1 uncultured Bacteroidales bacterium | reverse complement strand
CAAGGCCCTTTCTTTGGCTACTTTTCTTTTGGCCGCATGGAAAAGAAAAGTAGGGATAGTACACAGATTAGTTTAATAGTGTGATTAACAAGCTCTAAGATGTATAACTATTATTAAACATCTTGATTGCTTCTTCAACACAGACCTAATCAGGCTTTACAATAATCATATAATTACCCACTTAATATGACGAAGAGGCGTAAAAATTAAGGGATGATATCGAAAATCGTTTACTTACCCCTATATAAACAATTTATTTTAATCCTTAAAAAACTGATCTATGAACTCTAGAAATCAATTGAGGTTTACGATGGTGAAGGTAGCCATGTCGTACCTTGACGACCATAAGGCGCTGTGGAATGGCCGTAAGGCTTTTTCCAGCAAGATGGTCAAAATACTTGACAACACCCAAACAATTGAAGCGCTGGTGCCCCAAACCCTGGCAGGTACCCAGAGCAGCACCCAACAAAAGCAGCAGTACAAAGAAAGCATGCTGCAAACCACCCTGTATTTGATAGCCGCTGGGCGCTCGTATGCCGCCGATACGCAGAATGCTGAACTGGAATCGCACATGAGCTTCAGTTTGAGCGATCTGCAAAAAGGGACGCATATGGTGAGCCTAGGCCTGTGCCGGAACATCTACACGTTTTTATTGCCCTATGCCGAAAAGCTGGGCGACTACGACGCAACACCCGAAAACTTTGTGGCACAAAACGAAGCCTGCAATGCCTTTGAAGAAGCTATTTCGAAGCCCGTTAAAACGCGCAAGGACATTATGGCTGCCAACCAAAAGCTTGCCTTGCTTCTTGACCAGACAATCGAAATCTTTACGGCCCATATTGACCCCTTTGTAAAGATGCTGGCAACTACACAACCCGATTTTTACGCGGGGTATAAGATAGCCCGTAAAATTGGCGGTGCCGGCAAAGCCAAGACCGACGAACCCGTTGATTCGGGAACCAATTAAACCCACGGGGGTGGGTAAACGATTTTTAATGTCAACAATGCTAATACACAGTTCTGAATACCATAAAGTTAAGCGATAAGCTGAATGAGGGCAATATATAATGTATAAATAAGCATCACGCTTTGTAAACCCTTTAATTGGTAAGCCCCAAAAATGGCCCATCACAGGGTCTAAAAGGCTGTAAGTGAGAAATTTTAAACAATATTCTAATACTTTTCAAATCAGTAAAACTTTTTCTTACTTTTACGGCCTAAAACCCATTTGATGGTAGACTTGAAAAAAATAAACAACGGATCTGGCTGTACACTACATGCCGAAAGGATGGGCGTTAGTACGTTTTACCGTAACTATGCACAAGTTGCTGGCAATTTTGGAAAAGACACTGCATTTCAAAGTGAAAGATTGTATCTTTGTGACAAATAAAAGATAATGACAAATAAAAATTACATTCTGACTACTATTAGGACTCATAAATCAGAGTTCTCAAAATATGGGATTCAAAATATTGGATTATTCGGTTCTTATTTGAGAGATGAACAATCTGACAAAAGTGATATTGATATTCTAATTGATTTTGAACCCGAGAAAGAGAACTTTGACAATTATATGGCAGTTTATGACTTATTTGAGAAACTGTTCAAAAATGAAAAAGTTGAGATTGTGACTAAAAATGGATTAAGTCCCTATATTGGGCCAAATATTTTAAGAGAAGTAATGTATGTCTAAAGAACCATTAGCGTATTTAAGGCACATTCAAGATGAGTGTTTGTATATAATGTCTGTTGTTGAAAATGATTTTACAAAAGACAACTTAATTCAAGATGAGACTTTAAAAAGAGCTATTGTAAGGAGCCTAGAGATTATTGGAGAGGCGACAAAGAAAATACCAGCTGATTTTAAAATAAAATGGAATTCCATCAACTGGAAAAATATGGCAGGTATGAGAGACCGTTTGATTCATGATTATATGGGGATTAATTACGCTATTGTTTGGGACGTAATTAAAAATAAGATACCTGAATTGTACAGTCAGATCCAAGACGTGATTGAAAAAGAATAAAACTGCCTGCAACAAATAGGCCTAAAACGCATGCCGGATTGAGTTTGCATAAGAAAAGCCGGATTCATTGTTTCCGGCTGTGGTTTACTAAGATGTTGAACGGATATTCCGACTGGCTGCAACATATGGCCACCCACTTACACCCGCAATCTTTCTAACCCGTGGTCGTTCTGGGCGCAGCGAAGAATCTCGTAATTTTTGACGGACACTGAGGATACTTCACATATCAATAAAACTTTTTCTTACTTTTACGGCCATAAACCCACTTGATGGCAGACTTGGAAAAAATAAACAACGGACCTGGCTGTACAATACATGCAGAAAGGATGGGCGTTAGTACGGTTATACCGTATACATAAACAAGTTATGCACCGTTTTAGAACGCCCCTAAACAAAACAAAGTGACGACAGAAAAACGATACGAAATTTTAACATCTTTGCCGACTTATGGACCAATGTATGTTCCTGTAACAGACAATGAAGCACCATTTTATTCAGAGGGATTTCCTGTTCGTTTTTACAAGACAGACCAGACTGAATGGGTTGCAAACTTTCAACCGGGTTGGACAGAATTAAAACAAATAATTGAGTTAGAAAAAACTCAAAACTTATTGATTATAGCTTGTGGAACTTGTTACCTAATGAATCCAAACGAAACAAAACCTATTAAAGTTTTTGGAGTTGGCTATTCAAAGATTTTCAAGGCGAGTAAAGGCAGACTTGTTTTGCAAGACCAAACTGACTTGACAATTATTGAGCCTGACGGAACACATTGGGATACAGAAAGGATTTCGTGGGACGGATTAGCTGAAATTAAAGTTGAGAATAATTTGGTATCAGGGCTTGCATATAATCCTATGCACGATTCTGACGAATGGGTTGAGTTCAAATATGACCTTGACACAAAAATTTTGACAGGAGGAAGTTACTATTCATTTGAGAATAAAAAACCTTGGTGGAAAGTATGGTAACAGAAAAATTTGCTTGTCCTTGTTGTGGCTACAAGACATTTACAGAACAGCCAAACGGACATTACGACATTTGCGAAGTTTGCTTTTGGGAAGACGACCCAATACAGTTTGATGACCCGTACTATGAAGGTGGTGCAAATAGAGTTTCATTAAAACAAGGACAAAAGAATTTTATGGAATTTGGTGCTTGCGAAAGAGAGATGATTAAAAACGTAAGACAACCGACAAAGGACGAAAAACGAGACGAAAAGTGGAAACCATTAGAATGACAAGAAAAACGGTGCATAATCGGGTAAACAGCCCCAACAGCGTAAGCTATTGGTGTGCGCATTTTGGCAGGCTCAATGTCCACCTCAAACAGTTCTGCTGAGTTTGCCTAAGCACCACCTTACCCTTCGGCTGTGCTCAGGGCATCGCATTTTCATTCCGAATGCTCGGAACTGCTGCTTTGCGCAAGCATCTTCAGCTTTCGGCAAGATCAGGGCACCGCATTCTCACATTTGATTGCCATTAAATTTGGCATCAAAGAGGCCTTGTAAAAACCTCTTAAACATCAGCTATTGAGTACATTAGCTCACTAACTCACCAACTTCAAGCAATCTTAAACATTGTCCGTACAATGGGTGTTAGGCCAGAAACCAAAAACTCAACGGCAATAACCATCACGATTAATCCCATGAGCTTCATCATTATTTTATTTCCGGTTTCGCCAATGATGGCAACAAATTTTCCGCTTCCCACCATGGCAATGTAGGTGAGCAAAAGGGTGGCAACAATAGATGTTATCAAAACAAATTTCATGGCAAGGGTTTGCGAGTCTTCCATAAGCACAATACTATTGGTTATAGCACCTGGCCCTGCAATAATGGGGATTCCAAGCGGCGTTATCGAAATATCGTCAACATATTCGCGCACTTGGCTTTTCTCAATTTTTATTCGGCTAAGGCGGGCATTAAGCATATCGTAGCCCATTTTAAAGAAGATAATGCCTCCAACAACCCTGAAACCGTTCACGCTAATTCCAAACAACCTGAACAACAACTGTCCGCCAAATGCAAAAATTATCAGCGTTAAAAAAGCCGTAAAACAGGCCCGTAAAGCCGTCCTTCGTTTCTGGGAATCGTTGAGCCGGTTGGTCATGGTCATAAACACGGGCATGGCACCCACGGGGTTTATGAGCGTAAAGAAGGAGGTAAAGAACAGCAGGAATGAAGTGATGTAAACATGCATAAGCGTAAGGTTTATGAAAGCCCCATATGGCTGGATTCGTCGGCACTACTGGTCCATTCGTAATTATACAAACCTTGTAGCAGCCTTTTTTGTTTTTCTTCTTCGCTCAAATTGGTATAAGCTGCTTTCTCATCCTCAAACTGCTGAGCTTTTGCTGCTTCAATTTGGTGTATCTTGTTGAGGTAGTTGTTTTCTACGCGTTTTTTCAAGAAATCGTTGGCCACGTTTGGAAACAACTCCAGCAGCAGTTCTTCTTTTTCGGTGGTAGCCAGTTGCAAGCCTCCATACTCTTCAAAAACCGGATTGGCTTGCTTCTTATAATAGCGTGTATCATAAGGCATTTCATCTTTTACGCCGCTTATCTTAAACCTGAATTCGGGATCAACCGGAAAGGGGGTTTTGCCATAAACGCCTTTTACCAGATTAACAAATTGCAATGATTTTGAGGTAAAAGGTTCTGCGCCTTTTTCTTCGTCGATGGCACAATTTACGGCTTGTGCGCCCACAATCTGGCTTGTTGGGGTTACCAGCGGGGGCAAGCCAGCAGCCAGCCGAACGTCAGGAATAAGCTCGAGTGTGCGTGGCAGTAGTTTCTCCAATTTCAATTGCTTTAACTGCGCCAACATATTGGTGTACATTCCTCCGGGTATCTCGGCATCTTTAACCTTATCGTCGGGTTTGGGCAACTTAAAGTAATCTTCTATCTGATGGCATACTTCCAGCAAATCGGTTTGTTTGTTCTCGTTGGCCAAAGTGATGGCTTTATCGAACAACTGGCTTATTTCGGCCGGCAAACTATCCGTAGCAATGTTAAACTGTTTTGGAAACTCTTCAATGGTATCGTAAGCAACAAGTTCTTTGCGTATCTCGGCCAGCAATTCATTTATCATACCCACAACTTCAAGGTTTACATTGGTTTGGATGCCAAGCTTACGGCAAAAGATCTGTATTAGCTCAAAAGGTGGGGCTGCAGGACCGCCGGCAAAGTTCAGGATAGCCGTATCAAGAATGTCAACACCTGCCAATATGGCCATAAGTGAGGAAGCAAGTCCATAGCCAGGGGTGCAATGTGTATGGAAATTTATGGGGATGTTCAGTTCCGATTTCATACGCGAAATCATTCGTCCCGCTCTCACAGGGTTTACCAAGCCAGCCATATCCTTTAAGGTGATCATATCAGCACCCAGCGCTTGCAATTCCTTGGCTTTGTTCACAAAGTAGTCATCCGTAAAAATCTTGCTGGGCAGGGTTTTACCGTGCAAGAAGGCTTTAACCTTGGTACGTGTCGAGAATTTGGGGTCAACCGTGTAGCAGATGGTGCAATCGGCTGTGCCACCGTATTTTTTAAGGAGTGCAACGGAAGTCTTAATATTCTCGATATCATTCAACGCATCAAACACACGCATAATATCGATACCCGAGGCCACCGAATTACGGATAAAGCCTTCGATTACATCGTCGGGGTAGGGATTATAGCCAAAAAGGTTGCGCCCCCGCGATAAAGCGGTAAGCTTTGTGCTATCGCCAATTACTGATTTTATGATTTCGAGGCGTTGCCATGGATCTTCGTTCAGATAACGCATAATTGAATCGGGCACAGCACCGCCCCATACTTCTAGGGCATAAAAACCAGCCTTTGCAAACAAAGGCAATACACGGTCAATTTGAGCTTGGCTCATACGGGTAGCAAATTGCGACTGCTGTCCATCGCGCAGCGTAACATCGCGAATAAGAAGGCTTTTCTTCATGGTATCGCTAATAGATGATTGATTCTAAGGTGATTAAAGATCAACTTTGGATATTGATTTCCGAAAGCAAAGTAACTCAAAATATGTGGATTAATAAAAATGTTGGAGCAATTTTCTTTCATATAATACATTCACATACAAAGATATAATAACTTTGAACAAGACCAATTTGCCTGTAAGTAAGCTGTTGTATGCCTGTACATTGGCTAAAACACTTGCATGTTGAAGTACTTTGCGCCAATCAATACGTATTCGCCTTTATCAGTTCTTAGCTGTTTTTAGTGAGTAGATTGGTTTTAGGTAGTCTAATATACTATCAATGTTCTTTTAACTTGAACCAAAAGGACCAATAGTTCAAGGCTTCCTAAAAAACCGATGTGAAGATGTGGAAATGTGCTGATGTGAAAATGTGCTGATAGCCTGCCCTGAGCTTGCCGAAGGGTGAAGATGTGTAGATGCCTGCCCTTTAGCATTCGGGGTGAAAATGAGCGTGAAGCGAATTATTAGCTTATTGAGCATCATTAGACTGGTTTAGTGCTAATTAGCACATTTTCTTGTTTGCTATTTTTAGAAGGCCACCCCCTCTCCAGAATGATTTTTCTTCAAATAGTGGCCTGATCGAATGCCTTATTTTGAGGAAAATGGGTGGTATTGAGATTACTTTTCTTTTGGCTGATTGTCAACGAAAAGTAAAGACAAAAACAAGGTTCTTTGATGTTTTAATGAGCAAATTTTGAAGAAAATTGTATGATTTATCGCCGTACTTTTGTCTCCCTTCGGCAGGCTCAGGGCAGGTTCCACAAAAGTACCAAAAGTTCAAGGCTGCCTAAAAATGGCGGAAAACCGGCTGCTGC
>CAZKHA010000181.1:0-6843 GCA_964552325.1 uncultured Bacteroidales bacterium | reverse complement strand
CATATCTTCACATTTCCACATTTTCACATTTCCACCCTTCGGCAGGCTCAGGGCATCGCATTTGCACGACTTGTCCCGTGCAACAGGATTAACTCGTCAATCTAGACGCACAGGTTGTGCGTATCAACGGGTACTGCTTTCAAAACGCGCAAAACCCAATACCCCTAATTACCCGGCCTCTCCAAGGCATTGAACCAACCTCTTAAACATGAGCACCCTGCCTATAGAGTCAGGCAAGCCTTCGACAAGCTCAGGGCAGGCTATTTCCACATTTGCATATCTTCACATTTCCACATTTTCACATTTCCACCCTTCGGCAGGCTCAGGGCAAGCTATCTGCACATTCTCACATTTCCCCATCTGCACATTCTCACATTCTCACATTTCCACATTAACCACCCAAGCCTTCTTTTAAAGCCAAGGCCTTAGCTTTCCCCACAACTTCTTCTAAATCTTCCACACTGGCATCTTTAATACGTTTTACCGATTTAAACTTCTTGAGCAATAAATCTGCCGTGGCTTCGCCAACTCCTTTTATTTCGGTGAGTTGTGTCTTTATAGTGCCGCGTTCACGGCGTTTTCGGTGGTGGGTGATGCCAAATCGATGGGCTTCATCGCGCAGATGTTGGATAATCCGCAACGATTCCGATTTTTTATCAAGGTACATGGGCAGTGTATCGCCCGGATAATAAATTTCTTCGAGTTTCTTGGCTATGCCAATAATGGTAATCCTCCCTCTTAAACCCAGTAAATCAATGCTCTTGAGAGCTGCAGAAAGCTGGCCTTTTCCGCCATCAATTACAATTAATTGTGGCAGTGGCTTTTGTTCTTCCAATAAACGGCTGTATCTACGATGGATAATCTCTTCCATCGAAGCGAAGTCATTGGGACCCTCCACTGTTTTTATGTTAAAATGTCGGTATTCCTTTTTATCGGGTTTGGCTTGCTTAAACACTACCATGGCTGCCACGGGATACTCGCCCTGAATGTTCGAATTATCGAAACACTCGATGTGCTCGGGTAGCACGTTCATGCGCAAATCTTTCATCATTTGGGTTAGAACCCGCATGCTTCTTCGTTCAGGATCAACCAGCTCAGCTTGTTTCAACTTTTCAAGCCGGAAGTATTTGGCGTTGCTTTCCGAGAGTTCGAGCAATTGTTTTTTATCACCTCGTTGCGGAATTGTAATGGTTACTCCTGGTATTTCAGTCTCAGGCTGGGTAGAAACGAGTATTTCGGGTGCATCGCATTCAAAGCGTTGCCTAAATTCGGCTATGGCAAAATCGAGCAGTTCGCTGTCATTCTCGTCAAGCTTCTTCCTGATTTCGAGGGTGTGGGCTTGTACAATACGTCCTTCTATCACTTTCATGTAATTGGCATAACCCGATTTTTCGTCGCTTACCACCGAAAACACATCCACATTTGCAATAGCCGGATTTACTACAGTACTCTTGCTTTGGTAATTATCAAGTATTTCGAGCTTTTCCTTAATAAGTTGGGCCTTCTCAAACTCAAGGTTGGCGGCATGTTGCATCATCATTTTACGAAGCTCGTTGGCTGCTGCGGTAATATTGCCCTTAATAATATGCCTGATAGCCAATACGGTTTCGTTGTATTCATCCTCGGTTTGTAAACCAGTACAAGGGCCTTTGCAATTTCCGATATGGTACTGCAGGCAAAGGCTGAACTTGTTTCGTTGGATATTTTCGGGAGTAAGCCTTAAACTGCAGCTTCGTAACTGGTATAATTGCCTGATGAGGTCGAGCAAGGTATGCATCATTTTGCCGGAGGCATAGGGACCAAAATACTTTGACCCATCCTTTATCAGGTTGCGTGTTGGAAAGACCCTCGGGAAAGGTTCATTCTTAATACAAATCCAAGGGTATGTCTTATCATCCTTGAGGTTGATATTGTACTTAGGTTGGTGTTCTTTAATAAGGTTATTCTCCAACAAAAGCGCATCCAGTTCCGACCCAACCACTATATATTTAATGTCGGCAATGTTCTTCACCAACATCATTACCTTACCGCTCAGGGTATTGTCTTTGTTAAAATAGGATGCCACCCTTTTTTTCAGATCTTTGGCCTTTCCAACGTAAATAATGGTGCCATCGGAATTAAAATACTGATAAACACCAGGCTTATGTGGCAGTATCTTCAATATGGACTGAATATGGCCAGTATGCTTGGTATCGGGAATCATTTGTGCATTAAGCTTTGTTAGCCATATGGTTCCAGCCCTGGGCTTGCAGGCTTATAAGTTGACCAGCGCCTGTCACCAAGTTGCAGCCAGCTTCTTTGTTGGTAATATGCCCAATTACCTTGATGGATTCTTCATCTTTAATCTTGTCGAAATCGCTCATTTTTATCGTAAAAAGCAGCTCATAGTCTTCACCACCGTTTAAGGCTGCTACCAAAGGGGCAATGGAGAAGGTTTCTGCCAAGGTTACGGTGATGGCATCAATAGGGATTTTGTCTTCGTAAAGAGCACATCCCTTGTCTGATTGCTTGCAAATGTGGAGAATCTCCGAGGCTAATCCATCCGAAATATCAATCATGGATGTAGGCACAACGCCAGCCGCTTTTAGCAATTGGATGGTGTTTTTTTGGGCTTCGGGCTTCAACTGCCGTTCTAGGGGATAATCATATCCTTCGAGATCGGGCTGCATGGCGGGATTTGCCTTATATACTTGCTTCTCGCGTTCTAACAACAATAGGCCCATATATGCCCCACCCAAGTCGCCGGTTACACAAATCAGATCGTTTTCTTGGGCTCCACTTCGGTAAACGGCGGCATTTTTTTCAACCTCGCCGGTAACGGTCAACGATAAGAACAAGCCACCCGCACTAGATGTGGTATCGCCACCCACTAAATCAACATTGTAACGTTCGCAAGCAAGTTTAATGCCTTCATACAGTTCTTCGAGGCCTTCAACACTAAACCTGTTCGAAACCGATAAGGCCACCAGCAATTGCCGAGGTTCGCCATTCATAGCATAGATATCCGAAAAATTAACGACTGCCGCCTTGTATCCCAAGTGTTTTAAGGGCATATAGCTAAGGTCGAAGTGAACGCCTTCAGCCAAAATATCGGTACTTATCAGCAGTTGTTTATCGCCGTAATCCAGTACAGCCGCATCGTCGCCAATACCTTTTATGGTTGATTTATGCTTGGGTTCAATCTGCTGGGTGAGATGGTTAATTAACCCAAATTCACCAAGTTCAGCCAATTCGGTACGTTTGGGTTTGCTGCGGTTTTCAAACATTTGTAATAAAATTTGGCTGCAAAGTTACACCATTCAGCCGTTCGTTCCAGCTACTTGCAAATAGGCTTCAATGCGTAATCTTTCTAAAGTTGGATTATTGCCCTACCCAAATTTCGGCAAATAGGTAGTTGAATACCTAAAAACATTTTAGATACCAGTTTTGTTATTAAGTTAGTTGATGGTACATCATTAAAAGGCTACCTTTGACTATCTTTGCACCCTGTTTCTTAATTTAATCTAAATAACCCAAATGGCAGTTGATACCAATAACTTGCTTGAAGAGATTACCCAAAGCGAATATAAATACGGGTTTTTTACCGACATTGAGACCGAGATGGCACCCAAAGGCCTGACGGAAGATACCATCCGTTTTATATCTGAACGCAAGCAAGAACCAGCCTTTATGCTCGAATACCGCCTAAAGGCTTTTAAGCATTGGCAGGGCATGAAATCCCCGAAATGGGCTCATCTCAGCATACCTGAAATTGATTTTCAAGAAATTATATACTATGCCGCTCCCAAGAAGAAGCAAAATCTAAACAGTTTAGATGAGGTAGATCCCGAGCTGCTTAAGACATTTGAAAAGCTGGGCATCTCACTAGAAGAACAAAAACGCTTAAGCGGCGTAGCTGTGGATGCCGTAATTGATAGTGTTTCGGTAAAGACTACTTTTTCGGAGACCTTGGCCAAACATGGCATCATTTTCTGCTCGTTTAGCGAAGCGCTTAAAAACCATCCCGATTTGGTGAAAGAATACATGGGTTCGGTGGTGCCCTATGCCGATAATTACTTCTCGGCACTCAACTCTGCCGTATTCAGCGATGGCTCATTTGTTTATATCCCCAAAGGGGTGCGCTGCCCTATCGAGTTATCTACCTATTTCCGCATAAATTCAGCCAATACCGGGCAGTTTGAACGTACACTGATTATTGCCGACGAAGGAGCCTATGTAAGCTACATGGAAGGATGTACCGCACCTATGCGCGATGAAAACCAGCTACATGCTGCCGTTGTTGAGATCATAGCCTTAAAAGACGCCGAGGTAAAATATTCCACCGTACAAAACTGGTACCCTGGGAATAAGAAAGGCGAAGGTGGAATTTACAACTTTGTTACCAAACGAGGGATCTGCAAAGGCAACAATTCCAAGATATCCTGGACACAGGTAGAAACTGGTTCGGCCATCACCTGGAAATACCCAAGCTGTATCTTGCTGGGCGACCATTCGGTAGGCGAGTTTTACTCGGTAGCCGTTACCAACAACTACCAGCAAGCCGATACGGGCACCAAGATGGTGCATATTGGGCGCAACTCACGTTCCACCATTATCTCGAAAGGCATTTCGGCTGGCCACAGCAACAACAGTTACAGGGGCTTGGTTAAAATAAGCCGTAAGGCCGAAAACGCACGCAATTTTTCGCAAT
This sequence comes from uncultured Bacteroidales bacterium, assembly GCA_964552325.1. Taxonomy (GTDB): domain Bacteria; phylum Bacteroidota; class Bacteroidia; order Bacteroidales; family TTA-H9; genus CAZKCK01. Next base: position 2,153 of record CAZKHA010000181.1, on the reverse strand, counting down.
GCGACTCCTTGCTTCTTGGCAGTAAATGCGGGGCGCATACCTTCCCCTATATCAGTGCCGAGAACAAATCGTCGGTGGTGGAACACGAAGCCACCACATCAAAAATTTCGGATGAACAGTTATTTTATTGCCAACAGCGCGGCATCCAAATGGAATCGGCCATCGGTTTGATTGTAAATGGTTATGCCAAAGAAGTGCTGAGCAAGCTGCCCATGGAATTTGCCGTGGAGGCCCAAAAACTCTTATCAATCAGCCTTGAAGGCAGCGTAGGATAACCAATTAAAAATTAGCAACCACAAAAATTTGATATACAATGCTCTTGCAGATAAAAAACTTGCACGCCTCCATACACGGAAAAGAAATCTTAAAAGGCGTAAACCTCGAAGTTCAAGCCGGTGAAGTACATGCCATCATGGGCCCTAATGGCACCGGTAAAAGTACCCTGGCCTCGGTGATAGCCGGACGCGATATTTTTGAGGTAACCGAAGGTGAAGTGGTTTACAAAGGGATGAACCTACTCGAGATGCCCGTTGAGCAACGTGCACGCGAAGGCATTTTTCTTGGGTTTCAATACCCCGTAGAGATTCCGGGCGTAAGCATGGCCAACTTTATGCGCACGGCTCTAAACGAAACCCGCAAATACAAAGGCCTTGAGCCTATGCCAGCCAACGAGTTTTTGGCACGCATGGAAGAAAAAAAGAAATTGGTTGAAATACACGCCAAGCTCAACAACCGAAGCGTTAACGAAGGCTTTTCGGGAGGCGAGAAAAAGAAAAACGAAATCTTCCAGATGGCTATGCTCGAACCTTTGCTGGCCGTGCTCGACGAAACCGACTCAGGCCTGGATATTGACGCACTTCGCATAGTTGCCAACGGGGTGAATATGTTACGTAATAAAGAAAATGCCACCTTGGTCATAACGCATTACCAGCGCCTGCTCGATTATATTGTTCCGGATTATGTTCATGTGCTTTTTGAAGGCCGCATCGTAAAATCGGGCCGCAAAGAACTTGCCTTGGAACTCGAAGAAAAAGGCTACGATTGGATAAAGCGCGAATTGGAAGGGAAATAGCTTGGCGTAGATCAAGAACCATTGCCCAGCAATCAATTATTAAAGAAAGAAAATATGGTTACAACCATCAATGATATCCAGCAGTTGCAGGCCCTTTTTGAGCAGCATTTTGAAATTATCGCTCGCAACGATTCAGCCCATTGGAAATCCATACGCCAAAAAGCTTTCGAAAGCTTTAGCCGTTTGGGGTTTCCTACCAGCACCCACGAGAAATGGCGCAATACGGATATAGCCCATCCGCTCTCGTTCGAGTATGATTTTTACCTGGAAGACTATCAACGCGATGTGGATGTGGAGAAGATCTTCGCCTGCGAAGTTCCAGACCTCGACACATTTTTAATTACCACCGTAAACGGTTGGTATGCTTATCGCAATTCCTCGCTTCGCATCTTGCCAAACGGCGTCATAATAGGGAGTTTAGGCCGTGCCATGCGCGATGCACCCGAATTGGTAGCTGCCCATCTTGGCAAGTATGCCGATAATGAGTCGAATGCCTTTGTAGCGCTTAACACAGCTTTTGCCTCCGATGGAATATTCATTTACGTGCCTGATAATACAGTAGTTGAAAAACCAATTCAGATGGTAAACGTAACCGAACATTCCAGCAATTTATACAACCTTACGCGCAATTTGGTAATCGTTGGCCGCAACAGCCAATTGCAGTTGGTACATTGCGACGACTCCCACAACCACAATGCCGGCTTTACCAATTCGGTTACCGAAGTATTTGTTGGTGAAAATGCGCAAGTGGAATATTACAAAATGCAGAACATTAACGACCACAGCACCATTATACACCATGCGTATTTCCATTTAACGGGAAATGCACGCCTCAACACACATTCTATCTCACTAAATGGCGGCCTTATCCGCAACGAAACGTATGTTAGCCTCAATGCCCAAGGCGGCGAGGCTAATGTATATGGGTTGTACCTGATGGACAAAAAACAACAGACCGATAACTTGGTTTTTGTAGATCATGCAGCAGCCAATTGTACCAGCAGCGAGCTATTTAAGGGCATCCTCGACGATTATGCCAAAGCTGTTTTTAATGGCCACATCCTGGTGAGGCGCGATGCAC
>CAZKHA010000180.1:0-6870 GCA_964552325.1 uncultured Bacteroidales bacterium | reverse complement strand
AGCAGCAAGGCGGCATTAGGTAAAAAGCAGTTTGCCGTTCTTGTGGACCCCGACAAACATCATGAACAGCATTTTGAGTCATTAGCTATTTTGGCTGGTGAGGCTGGTGTTGATTATTTGTTTGTGGGCGGGAGCTTGCTTACGCACGACCGTCTTGAAGTATGCCTCAGAACCTTAGCCAGATATACAGCTGTTCCAAAGATCATTTTCCCAGGCAGTACATTGCAAATTAACCCGTTGGCTGATGGGATCTTGTTTCTTTCGCTAATTTCGGGGCGTAACCCCGAGATGCTAATTGGAAAGCATGTGGTAGCGGCACCCTACTTAAAAAACAGCGGTTTGGAAGTCTTGCCAACAGGCTATATGCTTATCGAAAGTGGGAATAGCACCACTGCCTTGTACATGAGCAACACACTTCCTATTCCATCCAACAAAAGTGACATAGCTTCGTGTACAGCCATGGCAGGCGAAATGCTGGGGTTAAAACTAATCTACTTAGATGCTGGCAGCGGCGCGCTCCACCCGGTACCAACTGATATGATAAAACGCGTGAAAGACAGCATTTCAGTTCCACTGATAGTTGGAGGTGGTTTACGAACACCAGAATTGGCATATGAGAGCTTAAAAGCTGGCGCTGACATGGTAGTGGTAGGTAATGCCATCGAAAAAGACAAAGACCTCATTTTCCGAATTGCAGAAGTAGTTAAGTCGTTTTAAGCAACGCTATTCATACTTGAGTGAATCGGAGGGATTCATATGCGCTGCAACAATAGCCCGTGCCCATGTAACCAACATGGCAATAAACAACGCCAGAAGCCCTGCTGAGATAAACAAGGGTATAGATATGGGGGCACGGAACGAAAAACTAGTTAACCACGCTTTTATAAGTAGCCATGCCAGAGGAAAAGCTATCAAGACAGCAATACCAGTAAGGCGCAAAAATTCGTTTGATAACATCCTAATGATTGATAATTGATTTGCGCCCAAAGCTTTACGGATACCAATTTCGCGGGTGCGTTGGCTGGCCATAAACGAAATCAACCCAAAAAGACCAATACTGGCAATAAATATGATTATACCAGCCAGTAATCCTGTAAGTTGTCCAATACGCACGTCTTCGGAATATTGTTTTTGGAGAAGGTGATCGAGAAAATGGTATTCGAACGGGCTTTTAACCTGAAATTGATCCCATTTGGTTTCAAGAAAACTAAGTACGGCAGGTACATCAGCCCCTGGTTTTAGGCGGATAGCCACATAATTCATGAAATAATTAACCTCAAATTTATTTTCCTTAATATTCAGAACCAATGGAGATCGTTCAAAATGAAGCGATTTTGCATTAATGTCCCTGAACACACCTACCACTTTTTCATTTCCACGTATCGAAGAAAACTTTTTACCCAAGGCCCATTCATTCGATTCCCAGCCCAAATGTTTTACCATGGCTTCGTTTATCAAAATTGCTTCCATTGGATCGCTAAGGTTAGCCTCGTTATAGTCGCGGCCCGCAACAATCTCTATCCCGAAAGTTTTTACAAAATCGTGCCGTACCGCTAGCGTGGGATAAAACTGCCATTCGTCGGGAGGCAAGCCTTCTATCTTAAATTCGTGAGAGTTGTGATCAATGCCTGGGACGTAATCCACACCCGTTACCGATACAATATCAGGGTTTGTTAAAAGACTGGCCTTAAAAGAACTATATTCAACAACCACGGATTGCTTCCTTACTGGCAACAACAAAATATCTTCTTTATGGAAACCAACATCTGCTTTTAACAAGTAATTTAATTGGTGAAAAGCCGAAAAAGTACATATAATTAGTACTACCGAAATGGTAAACTGTGTAACAACAAGTATCTTACGTAAGACTGCGCTTCGGCTTCCCAAACTTAAGTTGCCTTTTAGAACTTTTAATGGGCTGAAGGATGAAAGAAAAAATGCCGGATAGAACCCAGATAAAAAACCCATCACTAACCAAAGCAAAATGAGTAGTACCAAATTCCTCGGCTCAAAAATTGCCTGATAATCGAGGCTTTTGTCAACAATTGAACTAAAAGAAGGCAAAGCAAGGTTTACGATAAAAATGGCAAAAAACACTGCTAAAAGTGTAACAAACAATGCCTCAGCAATAAATTGCACAATAAGTGCTGCCCGCGATGCGCCAAAAACCTTTTTCACCCCAACTTCCCGCGCCCGGCTAGCAGCTGTGGCTGTCGACAAATTCATGAAATTGATGGAAGCTATAATTAACAAGAATAAGGCAATAAAACCCAGTATCTTCATGTGTACATGGTTGCCATTTGGCTCAATCTCATAATCAAGTTGCGAACGAAGATGAATATCGGTGAGGGCTTGGTAACCAAGTGTAATATTTGCTTTTTGGGCATCATCAAAATATTTGGACACAAAATGTTCAAAACCTGCTGATACGGAAGTGATAGCTCGTCCTGGAGCCAATTTGATATAGGTCCAAAAAGGATTCCAGACCCAAGTTTTGGGCAAATCGCCCTTCCATTGCTTTTTTAAGGTGCTTAACGAAACCAACACGTTATAATGAAAATGCGAATTCTTGGGCACATCCTTAACTATTCCACTAACGCTAAGCCTGTACAGGTTGTCGATAACCAACTCCTTTCCTAAAGGGTCTTCGGTTCCAAAGTACTTTAATGCAGCAGATTCGGTCAATACCACCTTATTAGGCCCGTTCAAGGCAGTTGCAATATCACCGGCAATCATTTGGGTTGAAAACACCGAAAAAAAAGATGAATCCACAAAAAAGCATTGACTTTCCTTGGTACGAACGAGTTGGTTAGGCCAAATATTTCGCAGGTATTCAAAACTATAATCATCGCCCCAATTATTATAGATGCGTGTATAAGCTGCTATTGCTTCCGGGTAATCGTTGTACAAGGCCGGTGCTAATGGAGCAGGACAACTGGTAGATCGTTCGGCAACGCCACCAAAATCGGTTTGGCTCGTAATACGATAAACGCGCTCTGAATCAGCATAAAACTTATCGTACGAAACCTCATACTCAATGTAAAGCATGATAAGAATAAAGCTTGCAATACCCGTGGCCAAGCCTAAAATATTAATGATGGCGTATGTTTTTGATCGCAAAAGGTTGCGAATAATGGTTTTCAGAATATTACGTATCATAAGCCGTAGGGTATTTAGCTAAACCATCAATAAACATAATACCATGCCATTAAGCATTATCGTCCTGAATATTAGATAGTAGTAAAAAATAATGCGCTCAAAAGTACAGAAAGTTGTTCAAAACAAGGCAATGGGTGTTCAAATGCGTACAAAACAAACGTTTTCAACCAATTAATTTGCAAAATTTGCAACTGAGGGCAAGAATTACTCAATCAAATTGCCGCTTACAGAACTGCAAAATGAACAAGGGCGCGGCTTTAAATGTTGTTGATTGACTTTACAAAAATGCTTATGAAGAAAATAATACACCTATTCTTCCTTTTTGTGCTTCTAAACTTCTTTGTTCCAGCCAAAGCCCAAACTTTTTACGTTTTAGGTGGCGGCGATTACTGGAACATGAATTGGAACTCCATGCAGTATTTCACAAACTCGTACAATACTGGTTTCAACTCGAAGTTAAGTTCACAGTTCGGAAATTTTGACCCCATGCTGGGATGGACCATCGGCCTTGGGTTTCGATTTGCTGTGTTCAGTGTTGAGTATGAACGCTATGGATATCCATCACAATTGCTGACCCTTGCGTTTACAAGTGGAGATAAGATGGAACTTCAGCTCGTTTCGAATGGTTACAACATGAATTTCCCCATACAGGTTCCTGTTTCTGATAAGTTTTGGGTTGGGTTGAATCTGGGATTAAAATCGTTGAACGGCGAGTTGCACGTAAGAACTGTTTATGCCGATGGTACCGAAAGTTATGGTTCCGAACAAACCACCAATGGAATTTTTGATTTTAAAAAGCGATGGCTGCTCAACCTAGGGCCTCGTATTGAATTTGGGAAAAAAATAAGAGGATATCTATCGGCAACCTGGACAATGTTTGATCCTGGTGATGTAGTTGGTTTACAGGATTTAGGCAGCGATTATGGCGTTATATGGACAGGTGGAATGAAAACAGTGTATCTGCCCGCCGATTGGGCAAACAGGGCAAACGATTACGCGTATTTTGTTGGTTTTGGTCCCTTAAACCGTGAGCTAAGCGGGATGTCAATTAAGTTTGGGTTAATTGTTGATTTATATAGCATGGATATATTTAAATAGCGAATATTTGTAAACACTGATTATGAATAAGATATACACTAAATTAAGCATTATAGCCGGTATGGGCGCCTTTTTAGGCCTATTGCTCCTAATAGGGTCGTGTTCTAAGGATCCTATTGAAAATGAAGTTGTCTTTTTTGAGGGCGAATACCGAGTTGACTCCATTAGGCAGGTTAAGCCCAATTCGAATACACTGTTTACAGGCAACGAAACAATTATACTGAAGGAGCGTCCTTTGACTGACACCCTTGAAGCTTTTGGGGAAATTAACATTTTTGAGCCCGCTTTTTCAGAAAACACGTTGATGTTCAGCCAATCGCTGTATCAGTTTAATTTCGTAAAGAAGTTTGTGCCCAACCAAGCCGTTTGTGTTGATGTATCATATGGAAAATATGTTGCTTATTGGTTTCCTGATCTTAACAAAAAAAGATTGACTTTCTGGTCAACTTGTGGCAATGGGTCATTCCGTGCAGTTTTAACTGTTCGCGAACTTTCTGATAACCGTTTTGAGTTAGCCTATGTAGAAGCTGACCCACTGGGTACTTCGGGTTCAACATCGGCATTAAAACTGAAAGAATTGATTTACATTACCAAGAAATAAAAAATAGTTGCTAAATCATTAAGCATTTATTTTTTTTGCTATTGATCGCGTTTAAAAGTTTGGACGAACTAACCGAGTTAAAAAATTATTTTTGCAGAAACGTTTGCAACGTATAAAATTTCTGTTATACCTTTGCAGCACGTTCTTTTCAAGTACTGCTTATCAAGAAAGGCGGAGGGATATGGCCCGATGAAACCTTGGCAACCTGTTGTAAACCAACAAGGTGCCAATTCCAACCCTGCAAAGGGAAAGATAAGTTAGACGAGATAGTTTGATAAACACAACCCAGCATAATCAAAGCTCTCTTCTGACTTTACAGTTGAGAGCTTTTGTGCATTCAAAAGGTCTTGTTCTTCTGTTGTTGTTTTTGATAAGTTATTGTTTAATAACACCTTAACACTTTTATCATGACAGAAGAAACCTTGTTCACACACGCTATTCCAATCGATCCTCTTACGGGAGCCATCTCGGTTCCCATTTACCAAACCTCCACCTTTGTACAAGATGCACCAGGCATACACAAAGGGTTTGATTACACCCGAACCAATAACCCTACACGCCAAGTTCTCGAAACCCTTATTGCCCAACTAGAGCATGGCCATGCGGGTTTTGCCTTTGCCAGTGGCCTAGCTGCTATCGATGCCGTTTTAAAAACGCTATCAACGGGTAATCATATTGTTGCGGTAAACGATATTTATGGAGGTACATTCAGGATACTTAACCAGATTTACAAGAAGTTTGGCATTACAGTAAGTTTTGTTGATACCACTAATCTTGAAGTAGTAAAAAAAGCCTTTACTCCTGAAACAAAATTGGTTTGGCTCGAGAGCCCAACGAATCCCACACTAAAAATCTCCGATATTGCTGCCATAGCGCAACTGGCCCATGAGAATAATGCCCTATTGGTGGTTGACAACACTTTTGCTTCGCCCTATTTACAAAAGCCCATCCATTTAGGGGCTGATATTGTAATACACAGTGCAACGAAGTATTTGGCCGGACATTCGGATGTACTTGCCGGTTTGGTGGTTGTTGCCCAGCAAGGCCTAGCCGAGCAACTCAAGTTTATTCAAAACTCGTCGGGTGGTGTCTTAGGCCCATTTGATTGCTGGTTAACAATCCGTGGTATTGAAACACTGGCTTTACGAATGGATAAACATTGCCAAAACGCCATGGCTGTTGCCAACTTTTTAGAAGGTTCTCCTTCTGTTCAAGCCGTTTATTATCCCGGACTTCGGGCACATAAAAATCATTTAGTAGCCAAAAAGCAAATGCGCAATTTTGGTGGTATGCTTAGCTTTACCTTAAAATGCGACACCGAAGAAGCTGCCAGACAATTTATTACAAGCACCAAGGTATTTCGATTGGCCGAAAGCCTTGGAGGTGTAAAAAGCTTGCTTTGCCATCCAGCCTCCATGACCCACAAAAGCATTCCGAAAGAGGTGCGCCATACATCGGGTATTGCCGATTCCCTTATCAGGCTTTCGTGTGGCATCGAAAGTCCAGCAGATCTTATAGCAGACCTTAAGCATGCCTTAAAAGATGTCAAATAACTAAAACTTAACAAACTATAATACACTACTTTATAAACATATGGAACGACAATCTATAAATTTAGGCATATTTGGCTTTGGCTGCGTGGGACAAGGCCTCTGGAATGTGCTTACCCAAACCAAAGGCTTAAAAGCTAATGTAGTAAGGATTTGTATCAAACATCCTGAGAAAAAAAGGACAATCGATTCCTCCTTCTTTACAACAGATAAAGCCTTGCTTCTGAATGACCCCAGCATAAATGTGATTGTAGAATTGATTGATGATGCCGATGCAGCTTTTGAAATCGTATCGGAAGCCCTGAGCAAAGGCAAAGCCGTGGTTACTGCCAATAAAAAAATGGTGGCCGAGCATGCCATGGAGTTGCTTGATCTACAACAAAAATTCAAGGTGCCCCTGTTATACGAAAGCGCATGCTGCGCAAGTATCCCAATCATCCGAAATTTGGAGGAATACTATGA
>CAZKHA010000179.1:0-6930 GCA_964552325.1 uncultured Bacteroidales bacterium | reverse complement strand
TGTAAGGCTTTGTCATTTCATAGTTAAAGTTATCGCTCACCTTGATGTTTTCCATGGTGATGGGCACTTTTGGTTCTTCTTCGATAGGAGTATTTTTATTACAACTACCTAAAAATATAGCTGTTAATATGGCCACAGCAAAGACACTATACTTAAACATGGTATTCATAATAGTAGATTTTACAAGTTAACAACAAACATCACACCATAAATTACTAAAGATTGTTATTCAGTGTATTAACGAATTTCAATTTCCATAAATAGTTTAAAATGCAGACACGTAATCCAATTTGAAAACGCTATTTCGGTGTAGTGGGTTTCATATATATTAGCTTTTTAGACCAGTTGATGGCAGGTTTTTCAATCACAACAAAAAACACCCAGGCCGCAAAGATGGAAACAGCCAAGGCCACAAACACCATCAGGCTCCTGGTTAGCTCATCCTTAAAGAAGGTTTCACTCAGGTTTATAATCCTCCCGCCAATGGGAATGTGAACTAAATAAACAGAATAGGAAATTTGCCCCAGAAACTTCGACACTTTGTCAGTAAACTCGAAATAGGTGATAAAGAAGTAGGGCAAAAGGGCGGCCACCAAATAGCGGTCATCAAAGCGGATATATAAGAGAATTAGCACCGTAAGCAACATGGCCCCAAACTCCTTTTGCGACAAATACCCGATACGCACTTGGAAGAGCAGGATTCCGGCTACAAACAACAAACCATATGTAAATATCAAGCTATGCTCATTTATGGCAAAGGCAAGAACACTCAAGGCAAGGATGAGAATATAATTATAAACCTTAGAGCGATGAATCAACAGGGGGAACACCAAAGCAATTATTAAATAATACTGAAACTCAATTGCGAGTGTCCAATACACATCGTTATACCACGGGAAATGAAAAAAGGCATTCAAATACCCCAGGTGAAGGAATAAGGCGGGAAAATTTACCACAAAAGCTTCACCGCGATAATAGGGCGACAGGGTACTTAACCAATTCAAGGCTAACACCATAACAATGCTTAAAAGATAGGGGGGTTCAATCCTAATAAATCGCTTACCCAAAAACTTGCCAACGTTTTGAAAGGTATAACCAGCCCTGTACATAGAGTATGGGATAACAAAACCGCTAATGACAAAAAACACCTCAACACCCAAAAACCCATAACGCCCAACTACAAACAGCGGGTTTTCTTTTGATAAGAAATCGGGATTGCCATGTGTAAAGTGAAAAAAGCAAACAGCCAAAGCCGCGAGCCCACGTAGCAAATCAAGTGATGACAGATAGCTTAAAGATTCTTTCTTCATGTTGAATAATTAATAGTTAAAAACCATTTTTCCTTTCAAACTTTTATAATAGCGAAACGCTTTGTTCATATTGGTGCTAAATACATAACCATGAGGAGCAACATACACTGCTTCAAATAGATGCTCAAACAACTCGATTTTAAAATCAGCTTCCTGCCTAACTTTTTGACGCAGGATTCTTAAAGCAGGTAACGTAGAAAAGCATTGGGCTGCTTCGATAAGGCTTAGCAATTCCGACTTTTTTGTGGCATAAATAGGCAAAGGCGGATAAGTAGGGGGGATAGGAACGTAAGCAAGGGGAAGGTTTTCGGCCAGGTGATAGAACAGGTGCTCATAAACAACCCCAAAGCTGTGTGAACGATAGTTTCTGCTCGCCAATGTGGTAAGATCGCAAGCACGAAATCCGCAAGCAACATCGGGCAACTCAACCTGAAAGAGCATCTTCGTAATCATGGTCGCAAAAAGGTTGGAGGCAACTTTGGCTTCAGGTATATGATCAATTTTAGTAAAACGGTTTCCAATTACAAGTTTGCAAACACTTAGTTGGCTTGAAAAATAATCGATGTAGCTGGGGTCGTGCTGCCCATCGCTATCAAAGGTGATAAAACGTTTGTAGCCCTTTTTAAGACCATACCGTAGCGATTCTTTGTAAACTTCGGAAACGCCCCTGTTTGTTTCAAAGTCGATATACAAAAAACCTGATGAATGAATTATTTCGGCACTAAAATCGGTGGAACCATCATTTACCAGTAAAACACTATTCTCACGTCCTTTGAGTTGCTGTAAAAGACCTGAGAGGTTTTCTTCTTCATTAAAAACCGGGATTACGATAAGTTCATTTGGCTCCACAAGGCACTAATTAGTTTTTTTATCCTTGACAATAAACTGTGTTACTTTTCGCAAATTCTTAAAAACAAGTGTAAAAACGCTTCCAAAAGAATTATCCTTAATGGCTTGGTAATCTTCTTTCGATTTACGAATTATATTCTTAAGGCTTCGGTTACTAGCCCCGCCAACGCGCATTCGCACCATTACTTCGGGCAGATAAGCTGTTGTGATGCGGTGCTTGCCCAAAAAGCGCAGCATAGTGTCATAATCAGCCGATATCTTAAGGTTTGTGTTGAACAAGCCGTATTTTTCATAAACCTCGCGTCTTACATAGAAGGTTGGATGTGGTGGCATCCAGCCCATTTTTAATTTCGAGAGGCTAAAAACTCCTGACTTCCAATAACGTAGTACCTTTGAGGTATCGTCTTTGTACACATATTCTAGGTCACCATACACTGAATCGGTCTTTTCCTTTTCAAAAAGGGCTGCCACTTTTGTCAGAATCTGGTTGTTAGCGTATAGGTCATCAGAATGCATGAAACCAATCACATCGCCTGTAGCCATTTTAATGCCCTTATTCAGTGCATCATAGATACCTTTGTCGGGTTCGCTCACAAACTTGCTTATTCCGCTACCAAACGATTTTATCACCTCAACGGTAGTGTCTTTTGATTTTCCATCAACCACAATATATTCAACATTCGGGTAAGTTTGGGCTAGTACCGATTGAATAGCATCGCCAATGGAATGAGCGCTATTGTAACAGATTGTGATAACTGAAATTTTCATAGCTTTTGGGGTATTTAATTGATAATACGGTCTTTAACTTTTATGGCAGGATTACCTTGGTATATTGAATAGGGCAGAAGATTTCGGGTGGCCACGGAGTTAACAGCTAATACGCTGTGCGAGCCACAAACAACACCCGGGCATACCACACTATACGCACCCACCCATGCCCCATCTTCCAACACAATTTCTTTCGTTATTAAATCGAACGTTGTTTTGGCAAAATTGTGGTTGCCACATAACAGCATGGCTCCTTGCGAAATACAGCAATTATGGCCAATGGTAACCGGTGCAAGGTTGTCAATCCATGCTTTTTCGCCAATCCAAGTGTGATTTCCTATTGTTAACTTCCAGGGATACTTGATGTTAACGGCGGGTTTTATTACCACGCCCTGGCCAACTTTGGCACCAAAAACCCTTAGTAGTATCACCTTTAATTTGCTGATGGGGTTAAGTGGGCTAATAAAAAAAACGATGTTAACAAAGTACCACAGCAGCCGCTTTAAGGGTCCGGCTCCCGTTGAAAAACCAGCTGTGGTATAAACCGATAAATCCGTTGTTTTATTCATGGCAAAATAGGCGTTTGTTTTGTTCAAGAATTGATGTATCGCTCATAAAAGCTTTTGCAAAATTTAAAGCACCTTCTGAAAATTTGTTGTATTCATCTTGGTTTGCATTGAGGACCATTTGAATGGTTTCGACAAAATCAGCAGGTTTGTCTAAAGCTAAATCCCAGCCAGCATTTTTGTTTGACAGTTCACGCCAAGGTGTGTTTTGGCTGATTATGACAGGTGTTGACGACATAAAGCTCTCGAGTATGGTATGCCCAAAGTTTTCGCCATTGGTTGGCATAAACATGCAGTGGTAATTGGATAAGGTGTCTAAAACTTGGTCGCCTTGTAAACTTCCTTTATATGTAACTGTAACATTGGCAGGCATTTTTTTAATTACGTCGAGGCATTCGTTCCAATAATTCTCGTCATATACCGGCCCAAAAATATCGTAGCTTATTAATCCTTTTGTACATTGTGTTAGCACTTCGAGTGCATATTTGGTGTTTTTTTCGGGAGAGATACGCGCCACACTTGCCAAACGAAGCTCAGCTTCGGCCTTTGGTCTTGGCTTCCAATTGGCTAACTCCATTTTCATGGGCAGTTCTTCGGCAACCATAATCTGGGCCTTCGAACCAATAGCTTTCCGAACGTCATCCGCCTCGGCTTGGTTGGCTGCATGAAAAATCACATTCTTGTAAAGGCCTAACAGGCTTGCCACTTTTAAAAACAACTCTTTTTTAGAGCTTTTTACGGATAGGCTATGCCGGCCAAGCATGCCGTGAGCCGAAACAACTACGCGCTTGTTTCGCAAAAACCGGGTCAATAAAACAGGTAGAATAGAATACCAGAACGAATAAACCCCATGTATATAAACTGCATCATAATCAAGCGTTTTGACCATGTTCCGAAACAACCCCAAAGAAGTTTTGGAAGCATAAAATACTTCGGAATTGGGCGAGCGCCTTACCCAGGTATCGCTTGGCACACCTTCATAAGGTGTGGTTTCACAATAATCTGTATTTCGGGTGATGATTTTAAACTGGACTGTTCCTTCAAAATGCGCCACCTGATTTGCAAAAGCTTTTAAAACACCTCCTGCCCTGTATCCAGGTAAGTACCAATCAATAAATGAAAGCACTGTTTTCATACAACCTCCTGTTAATGTTTGTTTTCGTGAATTACTTTTGCATACAAATCAGCATATTTTTGGGCTATGGCACTAGGCAAAAACCGCTTTACATTCTCGCGGCCATTTGCTACAAGTTTTTCGCGCAGGCCAGCATCGGAAATGAGTTTTTCAATGGCTTCTTTTATTTGCTCAACTTTTTCTGGGTCAACTAGTAAAGCAGCATCGCCGGCAACTTCTGGCATTGAGGTGGTGGTGGAGGTAAGCACGGGCCTCCCAACGGCATTTGCTTCAATAATGGGAAGGCCAAAACCTTCGTATAAGCTGGTAAATGAGACAATATCGGCCTCTTGGTAGCAGCGAACAACTTCGGCAAAAGGCAGGTTAAACAAATTGCGGTACTTGATGGAATACCGTGCTAATAGCTCTTTTTGATGGTCTTTGATATGGCCTATAATAGTTAGCTGGATGTTTAAACCTTGTAAAGCTTCAATCAAACGTTCAAGGTTTTTATTATGCCCCGTGCCAATATGCAATATATTAGGGCATACTGTATTGAACTCTTTCGGAGACCATGTTATGGCCGGATTCACACTGTTATGGATTACCACCACCTTATCGGGATTAATATTTATCTCTTTAAGAAGTTGGTTTTTGGTGTATTGCGAGATAACGGTAATATATTTAACCCGCACGGCTGGCATGGTAAACCAAAAAAACTTAATCACAGCCCGCGAAACACCTTTTAGCCGTTTCAATACTTCGAGATCATGAATGGTAAGTATGGTTTTCCGCTTGCTTAAAAATGCGGCAATATAGTGTACATCACCCGTTATATGATTGATATCAGCTTGTTTGCTAATGGCCGCCCACGCATTTCGAAACCGCAACCAAAGCCCTTTGCTCGGCCATTTCATATAAACGTTTTCGAATTCAACTGATGTAGGCAATGCTGACTGAATAGACCCAAAAAGCTCTTCGATGCTGAAATAGTCGGTAAATGGTTTTCGGAAGAAGAAAACAACTTTTATACGCATAATCAATAGGTTTTGAGGTATTTAATCGTCAATAATTACATTTTGAGTTTTAAGACACGGGTCATGCCCCAAAAAATCATAAAAGCTACCATGGCCGCCTTTGTAAAATGGTTGAATACGGTAGCAAAATCGGTTTCGGCTTTAATTACTTGAAAAAATAATACAGGCAACCACAAAACAAGAGTGGGGTATTTTTTAGAAATAGCTATAACCTTGGTAATGATAACATTATAGAAAACGCCTACAAAAAAAAGAAACACGATACCACCCCAAACCCCGAAATTGGCATAGCCTTCGCCGGCCAATGAAATATCCATGCTGGTAGTTTCAGGCAATTCGGTGCCCGTAAATCGCTCAAAATTTGCCCTACCCCCTGCCACAGCTTTCTTTGGAGCTAAAACACGCGGAAGCAAACCCGCATACAAGGCCGTTTCGATAGTTTCTCCTTTCACAAAATCATATTTTTTTGGCATGTGGCCTATAATCCTTGCGATAATCCAGCCTTGGTTTAATCGTGCACCCATGTTTTGCAAAACGCTGGTTTCGAATAACATCGATGGATTGCTCAATCTACTGGAGACTACCTCTTTATAGATTTCGGTATTGCTTTTATTGCTTTCAGCATACCATGTTGCCATGCGGTACTCTTGCTTTGTTGACTGAATTAATAAAATTAATGAAAACCCAATTGATATAATAATAACCTTGGTTATCATCGACATACGCAAAACCAAAGCGACAACCAACAACGAGAACATAAACCAAAGGACCAATTCGCCAAACATTCCCATTTTAACAGCAGATAGCACGGCCATACCCATAACCCCTGCAAAAGCATACCATTTATACTTAGTGTCAGTAAACAGTATGATATAAATTCCAACAAATTGCAATCCCGACAAAAGAAAAAACATAAACGAAAGGCTTTTGGGCAAGAACCCACCGGCAAGGCCTGATAAGATTCCTATCCCGGCAATCATAAAACCGAGGTGTTTTTTATCAGCTAAAAAAACCTTTATAGCGTCAATATCTTCATGATTGATAATGCGTTCATTAGAGAATGGAAAATACATACCCAACACCAATGCGGCACATGCCGGAACTACATAATTCATGTAAACTTCTTCTGACACGTCCATATAGTAAAGTTCATCATAAGGTAGCACATTGTAAGCCAAAACCGGCCCTACAATCCATTGAGTAAGCGCAAGAAAACCAACAAGATCGCGCACTTCGATACGAGAGCCTAAGTCTTGCAAAAACTTAATAAACACACAAGCCGATAA
>CAZKHA010000178.1:3501-6932 GCA_964552325.1 uncultured Bacteroidales bacterium | reverse complement strand
CAGAATTTCAAGGCTGAATGCTTCTGTGAGTCCGGTACTGATAAAAATGGCTTCAAACCCTTGTTCCTGTAATTTCTGAATTGCATCTGGCGAGTCAACCGGTGAATTGTACCTTATACTTACGCCGCGGCTCAACAGGTTCTGAATATCATATTCCAGTGCTTCGATCGGAAGCCGGTAGTCCGGAATATTCCAGCGTGGGACACCTCCTGCATGTTCATCCCGCTCAAGCACTGTTACATCATAATCAAGATTGGCAAGCGTTGCCGCGCAACTTAACCCGGCAGGCCCTGCACCAATAACCGCTATTTTTCCACTTGATCTCTGGCTGATTTCACAGGGTTCCAGCTTATGCAGTTTGCCATATTCTGAGGCAAATTGTTGCAGACCAGCTATATCTATCGGGTCTTCAAGGGCGCAGATGCTACATTCTTTTTCACAGAGTTTTTCAACAGGGCAGATGTGCGCGCAAACACTTCCCATCACATTGTTGTTGCGGATGGTTCTTGCGGCTCCTTTATAGTTGTAAAATTTTAGCTGTCGAATAAATTTTGCGGGGTCGGTGCCAGCCGGGCAAGCCTTGCTACACGGGGCATCATGACAGAGGAGGCAGCGGTTTGATTCTTTGATGGCTGCCTGCAGATTCAATGCTTCACGCATGGGTTGAAACTGAGTGATTCTGAAGGGGGTGATTGGCTTTTTCATAATTTAGCTTTGTTCAGATTTTGGGCTAATAGCATTAATGCACTTGATAGGGGAGGGCTTCAATATTGATTCGTTTCATCTCCTTCTTTGTCATAATAGTTTAACAGGGTGATAACAGCAGAAGGCCCGCAGGTATATTCTGTAGTTTGCTGAGAAGAATTTACATCCAGCATGGTGAATCCCTCACGCGGGAAGCCTTTTGTTACATCAAAAACATAAAACCGGCTGTGGTCAGCATCATGTTCCTTGTAAGCAGGTGCTGATTCTTTTGTAAAGGATGGTAAAAGCAGAAGCAAGCTCACGGTACATATGGAGATGATACTTCTTTTCATGATGTTTGGAATTGTTTAATGAATTTAGTTGCACGATATCAATTTAAGGCCTTTGTGAACGGAAGATTTGAACAGAAGTCTTTTAATACAACTATCTGATTTTGGTATATTTGGTAAGTTATCTGTATCTATTTGGTTTATAATACTACAAATATACGAAAACATTAGGTAATCCGGCTTTTTTGGTGCCACGTTGTTTTTTGTGCATTCGTTTGGTTTCTATTGGATAAAAGCGGTCAGGATAATAGTGTGTTTTTTTGGACTCCTTGCGGAATGTGTCGGACACACCCAACTCTATCCGGGTGCCTAGTGTAGGCTATTCTCACAGTACTTTGCCCTTTGTAGCCAAAGTTAAATCGTATTGAGGATGCAATAAGACAAATTAAGCTAGTTGCTATGGAATAACAATTCTAATACCGGTATTATGCAATTGATAGACAGCATAAACTAGGCTACAGGCATATGAAGCTAAACCACTCCAGAATGATTTTTCTTCATGCATGGCCTGACCAGATGCTGAATTTTGAAGAAAATGGAAATTTCCTGACATCTGTGTCTGTTGGACAAGTGCCATGATTCATCGTGCTTCAAGTAGTGTGTGATTCTATTGCCTTTGAATTCAAGGAAACAGGCAGCCCTTCCGTCCCTTTGCCGCTATTGGGGCACAAAGCACCCAACGAATGGCTTAGGTTGCGTTTTGATGCTTGCTTTGGCAGGTATTCAACTAATTGATTATACTAGCCCTTTATAACGCCTGTACCGCAGAATTGGGGATTGCTTTTCTTTTCGTTTATTGGTATAGAAAAGGAAGCACACAATCCTGATTTGGTTAAACATTTACGCAACACGTTTGGATGAATAAATCTCGATCAATGGATGATGACCCAAATGCAAACGATTACAACTGTGAACTACTGCGTACTTTTGACTTTTGGTGATATTTGATAATCAAATAAATATGTACATATCTTCGGGTAGCGCTTGATTTGCTTATTAAAACACCTAGCTTTGTAATTGACAAATCGATGCTAAAAATTCCGGATTTGCGCCAAAAATGTCCTCACCAATATCCTAATTGCTGATTAATAAATCTTTATAGCATGAGCCACACTATTGTATCTGTCACTCCCGAAAATTTAAAGGATCATCCACAGTTTATATGTTTTATAAACCCAAAGCATCCAGCTTACCCGTTCAAAGTAGAGTGGTATCAAAAACGGTATCAAGAAGGGCTTCGCATCAACTTGCTTTACCCAGCTGATGAAAACAAAGCAGCGGCCTATATCGAATTTGTGCCAGGTGAAAAGGCTTGGCGACCCGTTTTTGCCCCAAAATATCTTTTTATCCATTGCATTTGGGTAAGTCCTGATAAAAATAAACACAAAGGCTATGGATCTACGCTGATTCAGCATTGTATTAACCAAGCCAAAACCATGGGCAAAAAGGGTGTTGCTGTTATAACCAGCAACGATTCGTTTATGGCCGAGAAACAATTATTTGAAAAGAATGGCTTTTCGATAGTTGAAGCAAGCAAAGACCATGAATTGTTAGCTTATCCATTAGCAGATAGTGGTATGCCAAAGATGATTAATTACAAAGCGCAACTAGCAAATTATCAAGGGCTCCATATTGTCTATTCAGCACAATGCCCATGGGTTGCGCGTTTTGTTGATGAAGTTATGAACTCGGATGTTTACCAACATCTTCCTATAAACTATACCGAGTTGAAAACGCCCGAAGAAGCCCAGCATGCTCCCTCGTTTTACGGTACGTTTTCGCTGATATACAATGGCAAGTTGTTGGTTGCGCATTACATTTCTACTACACGTTTCAATAATATACTTAAAAAGGAGGGGTTGATTTAGGGGGCTAAACTGCAATTGCAGACCCTGTACAATCCTCTAAATTTATTGCCTAATAAACAGGTCGTTTCGATCCCAAACGTTTGTGAATTGAAATCCAATGCTTTCGCGCTATCTATCTTGTAATATAATACTGTAAAACTATGTTCTTAAAGCAATGCTTTTAAGAATTCAATGAAAATGCATTCAATCAGCTTTATCGGTCTTCATATTTATTTATGGCCATGTGCTATTGACCGTAAGGAATGGTTTGGTTTGCCAAAGGGTTTGTGATGTATAGTTATTGGGCTATGAGTTACAGCTATTGATTGAACGAGAAATTGCCTGTAGGCAGAGGTTGTGATGGAGATAGTTTTTTGCTGAAAGACGCTTTAGGGGGTTTCTAAAAATTCTATATTCAAGGCTTGCGACAGAGCTAAAACCGGAGTTTACCTGCAGTAAATGCCATGTGTTGAGCTTGCCGAAACAAGGATTTTAGCGAAGGAGCATAACGCAGAAGATTGGATTTTTAGAAGTTCCCTTTACTGCGTAT
>CAZKHA010000178.1:0-3401 GCA_964552325.1 uncultured Bacteroidales bacterium | reverse complement strand
TAATGTATAGATGTTGATAGTTTTTAAAACATTACAAGTAATTATGCAATGTCTGCATTTTAAGGCTGTTAACTAGCCAATTTGCTTCTGTTTATGTTTTATGCTGCTTAAAAACGTTGAAAAGGATGTAATTTGTTTGCGTACATAAGTCAATATTGTCAAAAATTCATACTTTTACAGGTAGAATCAATACTGGCCTTTTCTTGGAAGAATAGAACACCGAACTACGCCTTATGAGAACCAAAATCATGCATAAATCGTTTTATTTTAGCGTGTTCGCTATTTTATTGCTTGTGCATTTTGGTTGCCGTAACAGCATCAAGCCAGATACTAATTGTCGGGTACAAGAATTGGTTAAAGATTTGGAAAAGAAAGCTATAGCTTGTGATGCAAGCTTGCCCGATTCGGCTGAAAGGTATATGCTTAAGGGGATAGAAGTGAGTGAAGCTGCCGGTTACGAAGAAGGCAAACTAAAGATGCACTCGTTGTTGGCCGAATTCTATCAATACCGGATTATTGACCATAGGCTGGCCTATTTTCATATGAATGAAGCCATCAACTGTTTCCTGCGCAACCCAGATTACCGAATTACCGATCCCTATCTGTTCATTGATTTGGGAAACATACAGCTTACGTATGGATTGATTCATGAGGCACAAGAAAATTACCGAAATTCCTATCGCTCGGCCCAAAACACTGACAACCAACATGCCATGGTGCTGGCCTTGCATAATTTAGGTTTAAGCTGGCAACAAGCAAGCAACTATGATTCAGCCATGTATTACTATCAAAAAGCCGATAGCCGCATCAACATGGCTTCACTAGCCTATAGCCAAAACTTACAGCTCAAGATGAAGCTAAGGGCTCTACACGGAAAACTACATGGATTACCCTTTCAATTGCAAAATGTGCAGGCTGCCGTAGAAGGGTTTATTGCCCAAAAAGGAGGGCAAAGCAAGATTCAGGCTGCTGAGACCAATTTCTTGCATGGGGTTCTGGCTGAGGCCGTAGGTGTTTTGGCCGATTTTGGTGGGGATTTAGATAAATTGAAATGGCTGGAGCTTTCGCTGAGCCATGCCCAAAAATCGCAGCAGCCCTTGTTACTGCTTGAACGCCAGTTGGCCCTCGGAAACTACCTAATGATACAAGGGAACCTTCCAAAGGCATTGGCCGTAAAAGACAGTCTGATGAAACGTGTTCATTTACTCCGCAATCCACAGCCGCTTCAAAAAATCTATGCATATTGCACGAACCTGGCCGAGAAACTGGGTGATAATAAAGCGATGCGTGAGGCTAAAATTAACCTGGAAAAGTACAGTGATTCGGTTCAGCGCCAAAACACGGATTTGGAGCATTTAAAAGCAAAGTTGGTTATTTCGAGCGTTAATGCCAATATTGCCGTTGAAAATATGAAGCTGGTGGTAAGCTCTGGCCAAAAAGTTATTGAGCGACAAAATGCGGTTATTCAATTTTTGCTATTGGTTTTGGGCATCATCGGATTAACCGTGGTTGCTATCTGGTTCTATCGCAGGAGGTTTAAGTCTGCCAACAGAAAGTTTGAAGCAAGAACCATACGGCTTGTCCAAAAGACCGTAGATGAAAGCTTTGCAAACGGAAAAGAGCTAAGGGCGCGCCCTGGCATTGAATGCTTGACCGGCAAGCTCGAAGCGCTGAACCAAACCCAGCGGCCCTACCTGAACCCCGATCTTACCTTGGACGAGCTAGCCGCTATGCTAGGCACTAACCACACCTATCTTTCGGCATTTATCAACCAGCACTATGGCGTAAACTTTAACGAATACCTGAACGGCTTAAGGGTGGATTACGCCTGTGCGCTTTTGTTGAGCAAAGACCCTCGATTATCAAACGATCAGATTATGGAGTGCTCAGGCTTCCACAGCCGTTCAACGTTTTATGCTGCATTCAAAAAACACATGGGCGTTACACCAGCTGCATTTCTAAAAATGGAACACGAGGTCAAGAAAACGGCCTTATAAAAACAACTTATCGCAAGACAAAGCTAGATTTGCGTTCAAATTAAGCCTTTGATAGCGTATTTCCATGCACGTATTTTTACTTAGTAAAAGGCGTGTCAATAGGCCATTTTGGCGCTTGCAATGGCAAGCACTTTTGCGTCAATCTATAAATATTTACCAATCAACTACTTACAAAAGTCCTGAATTATACAAATGTATGATTTGGGAAACATTTGGCTTTTAAAACCAGACAAACTGCCGTATATTTGTATTTAGGAATTTTGGCATAATTATTTGTTAATGCTCGATTTTTTAGCAATTGGCTGAGAGCATCCTTAATCAAATAATTGATAGTCAAAGTTTACTATATCACTAGAACCAAGAATACTTGTTATAAATTCCAAAAATTGGAAATTATGGTTTCAGGACTGTATTACGATAAAAGCTGGTTAGCAAAAAATTTTGCACTGTATGGCAAGAATCAGAAATATGCCCTGGAAGTTGAGGAAACCGCTTGCTTGGTTAAAATTGATAATCAATTACATAGAAAATATCCATTTTTAACCATCAAATTATTAGAGATATGAAAAGCCACTTTTTACGTGCTATAGCGTTGCTTTTGGTGGCTTTTTACGGTTACATGGCAAGCTTGACTGCCCATCCGTTCGTCCACACAACCGATTATTCGATCTCAACCAACGCCCCGCTGTTTTACAGTGAATTAAATGCTTATGGGTGGTTTGGTGGAGAACAAAACGCTGGCTTGAATCGGGTCAGTACCGCTGATTGCACCACCGATTTCGGGATTCATATCGAATTTTACTTGACTAGCGGTAAAGAATCCAGCCCTCTGGCCAAGGAACGAACCATACAATTCGGATTCAAAACATTTGTTTCAATCCCTAAAAACGGGTCTGTTTTAACTGCACAGCTCGGTAAATCGGTCGGAAACACCGGAACGGTTAGTCAAAGGCACATTTTAAACAAGCAATTCCTAATAGATCAATACTTATTCTCTTAAATCAATTGCATCATGAAACACTCTATTTACGCTACATTCACATGTCTCTGTTTGCTTTTGAGCAGCATCATGGCGCACGCCAACAACATTGCCATCAGCAACCTGAGCCTGACGGGCAAAAACACCACCGACGACTTTACCTTGGTTCAGTTCGACATCTCCTGGGAAAACTCCTGGCGCACCTCTACTGCTGAAAGCAACTGGGATGCTGCCTGGGTTTTTGTAAAATACCGGGTATCCGGTGGCGCTTGGCAACATGCCTGGCTCAACAATGATGGCCATACGGCACCCGCTGGCAGTACAATAACTCCAGGCTTGCTAACTCCGGCAGAGGCATTTAATGCCAACACCAACCCCGGCCTGGGTGCCTTTGTTTACCGCTCGGCTGATGGCGCAGCAGGCAC
>CAZKHA010000177.1:0-6935 GCA_964552325.1 uncultured Bacteroidales bacterium | reverse complement strand
TGCTTCCCGAAAGACAGGCTTCTAAAGTTCCCAAACCGATGGCCACATTGCCACTGCCGTATTGGTTAAATTTCAATGCTGAAGCACCCATGGCGGTATTGCTGCTTCCGCTCGCCTCCTTCATGGCATCCCAACCTATAGCTGTATTAAAGTTACCATCAATATTGTTTCGAAGGGCGGTTTGTCCCATTGCCACATTGCCGGTACCCGTCATATTGTCGTGCATGCATTCGTTGCCTATGGCCGTATTCTCTGAAGCGGTATTGTTGAACATTGCTTCGTATCCAACAGCCGTATTGCTATAGCCATCGCCATTCACATTTGATGCGTTAAAACCAATTGCTACGTTGTGATTGCCGGTTTCATTCCACGAAAGGCTTCCAACGCCAAGTGCTGTATTACCCCCTCCGCTGGTGTTCTGGAACAATGACCAGGCACCAATGGCGGTATTTTGATTTCCACTATTCTGTTCAAGTGCCAAATAACCCAAGGCAGAGTTTTCATTGCCTTCCGCGTTGTTTTGTAGTGAACCCTTTCCCATGGCAACATTGCCCCAACCTGTGGTGTTTTGGTGAAGCGACCAAGCTCCAACAGCAGTATTTTCGGCTGTATTGTTATAGTGCAATGCGGCATAGCCAATGGCAGTGGCGTTGCTCCCTTCCAAATTGTTTTGAAGTGCTTCATAGCCTACAGCTACATTGGCTGTCCCATTGATGTTGTTGTGCAAAGCCCAACTACCGATGGCAGTGTTGTTTGATGATTTGTTTTCCCTGAGTGCCAGGAAGCCAAGTGCCGTATTGTTGTTTCCTTCGATATTGGTATGCAATGCTCCATTTCCCAAAGCCACGTTGGCGGTACCTGAACGGTTCTCGGCCATGGCCCATGAGCCTATTGCTGTGTTTTCGCCCACAGTGTCGTTGGCTAGAGCCACGAAACCGATGGCTGTAATATCGGTGCCTTTTTGGTTGTTGCGTAAGGCGCCATTTCCCATGGCCACGTTTGCACTACCTGAACGGTTTTCGGCCATGGCCCATGATCCAACGGCTGTGTTGCTGCCGGCTGTATCGTTCACCAAGGCCAAGAAGCCAATGGCTGTATTGTCGTTTCCTTTTTGGTTGTTTTGTAAAGCCCCATTCCCTATAGCCACGTTTGCGCTGCCCGAACGGTTTTCGGCCATGGCCCACGATCCAACGGCCGTGTTATTGCCTACTGTATCGTTGGTCAAGGCCAAGAAGCCAATGGCTGTATTGTCGTTTCCTTTTTGGTTGAAGCGTAATGCGTCATTTCCTAAAGCCACATTGGCTGAACCCGAACGGTTTTCGGCCATGGCCATAGAGCCAATGGCTGTATTATAACCTACTGTGTCATTTAACAAGGCTAGGTAACCAATTGCGGTATTATTGTGACCGCTTTTGTTGTTTCTTAGCGCTGAGTTTCCAACGGCTACATTGGCTGATCCAGAAATGTTCTCAAGCATGGCCGACTCACCTATTGCCGTGTTGTCATTGGCAGTATCGTTTAAAAGCGCCATGAAACCTACCGCTGTATTGTTGAATGCAATCCGGTTGTTTCGCAGGGCTGAGTTTCCAATGGCCACATTTTGGCCGCCACTGGTGTTCGTCAGCATGGCCGATTCGCCAATGGCGGTATTGTTCCAAGCGGTGTTATTCTGAAGGGCTAGAAAACCAACAGCTGTTAAATTGTTGCCCGTTAGGTTGGCCGCCAAGGCTGAGTTTCCAACGGCCACATTTTGGCTGCCTGTGGTGTTCGTCATCATGGCCGCTTCACCAATGGCGGTATTGTTCCAGGCTGAGTCATTAAACAATGCGTAGGTGCCTATAGCCGTGTTGTTTCCTCCATTAATGTTGTTGGTAAGCGCATGGCTGCCAAAGGCTGTGTTGCGTTCACTTAGGTTGCCCAGCATGGCGTAATAGCCTAAAGCGGTATTGTCCCTATTCCAATCGATAATACCAGATGGAATGTTGTTCACCCTGAATTTTAACCGAGAAGTGTCCGTGGTCCCTAAAAAATTGTTTTCCGGCGACAAGGCGCTATTCCCCGTGAGCGACCAACTTGAGTTTTGTCCGCCTAGGGGTGCCCATTCCGAACCATTGAAGCAAAAATAGGAAGCTTGGTTGGTGTTGTAAACCAAGAGGCCCGCTATGGCTTTGGGCGTCAACGCGTTCATTTGGTCATTCGTAAGCCTTGGGGCTACAAATCCTGCGGTGTCACTCGTAACATCCAGCATGGCTGAAGCGTGGGGGGTTAAAGTTCCAACTCCAAGTTGTGAGAAGGTTAAAATGCTGATAAACAGCATTGCAATTAAGGTTACTGTTTTTTTCATGTGAAAGATTTTTTTTGGTGCTGTAAAGATACAATACACTTTTAAAATAATCACAGTTGTCCGGTTAAAACTTACAAAGCATTAGAAGATTCCTCGTTTCATTATATTTCGCTCGGAATCTCGTAAATTTTGTCGGACACTGATGTAAAACAATGTAACAAAACAGATTATTTTGTGGGTTTTAGGGCCGTGATGGCATGGAAAAAGCCTATAAACACTGTTTGCAAAGTTCGGTTAAGCGCAAATGCTAAAGGTGCCTGAGCTAAACATCGGATTCCATGGCTGCTCTACCTTTTTTTTGCTGACAAGGGAGGATTTTGGTCAAGGTCAGCTTCCGTGACTGAGCGAATGGGTGCTTACGACCGGCAGCATTGCTTCACACCAGCGTGAATGGCTGCTGCCGATTTGAAGCAATAAATCGCTTAAAATGATGAAAAATACCGGATTGTTTTTCGGCCAGATTTTTTCTATTCAATGCCAAAATGTGCATGGCCCGCTTTTCTGATATAGCCTAATTAGGTCAGTTTAGATTAATTTGTCGCGAAAGGCTTTGGCAACAACCTGAGCCCTTGAGTGCACTTGTAGTTTTTCGTAAATGCTTTTTATGTGGTTTCTAACAGTTTGAATGCTAATAAATAGCTTTTCAGCAATATGCTCATTGGTAATGCCTTGGGTGATTAATTGCAAGATTTCGCGTTCCCTTAGGGTTAAATGATTCGAATTATCTTGGTTGGCTTTTGGGGGCTTTAAAAACTCCATTACCTGTTTAGCTACCATAGGTGTTAATGCAGCGCCCCCTTCTGTAACTTGTATAATGGCATCCAGGATTTTGTTTGGGCTCGATTTTTTAAGTATATACCCATCCGCTCCATGCTTAATAGCTTCAAATATATGGTGTTCGTCTTCAAAAATGGTAAGCATGATGATCTTTATGTTGGGCTGTTTTTCCTTGAATAATTGGATGGCCTCAATTCCAGATAATCCGGGCAGATTGATGTCGAGCAACAATACTTCGGTAGGCACGAATTTCTTTAAGGCTTCTTCAACCGATGAAAAAGCCCAACTAACCGAATAATCAGAAAAAGAGGATATTAAGTACACCAAGCTTTGTCTAAATTCGGTGTGGTCTTCTATAATAGCAACTGAAATAGCCATAGAATTTATTTTTTACAAAATAACTACAAAATAACTACAAAGTCTATAACCTTATTAGGTCATATTTTAAAAATTAATAAGATTTCCGTCCCTTTGCCAGCTTGTGAGATGATAGCAAACTCTATTTGCGATTCTTTGGCCCTTCGTTGCATATTCAGCAAGCCATTACCCGAGCCACTTTTATGGTTAGAAGCTGTGGATGCGATTCCTTTTCCATCGTCCTTAAGTACCAATGTACATGTTGTGGCATTAAGTGAGGCTTTAAAAGTTACTTTTTTTGCACCAGAATGTTTGATGATATTATGGAGAGCTTCTTTCAGGATTAAAAAGGCATCGTTTCGCAGGCTTTCGCGAATGGTAATTGGCTGGTCGGGCAATTCAATTTGTTGCGAGTAGCCAATATTGTTGTCTTGCAGTACCTCTAAAAGATAGTTCGAGGTTTTTGAAATGAGGCTGTGCAAGGTATCATTACGCGGCGAGGTCATCCAAATAATATCACTAATGGATTGTATGGCTGTTTGGGTTAATCGGGCTATCTTATTTGGAAGATTTGGTCCAGTGTCTTGCAAAGGGGTGATCTGATTTAAGGTTTGAGCATAAATAGAAATACTGCCCAAGGTGGAAGCTAGGTCGTCGTGCAAATCGCGGGCAAGCTTTTCGCGGAGCAATAACTGCTGTTCGTTGGCAAGGCGCCTGAGCAAAATACGCCCGCTTAGTAAGTGAAGGATAAATAAGAGAATAAGGGCCGTAATTGGCGCGATAAAAAAATTGAACGAGAAGCCTTGGAATAAGAAAAAACTGTTTACGCCGATAAAAATGATAAAAATTAGAAAAGATGATGCTATACTGATCGTTATGATACGTTTTATTTTAGGCACAATCCTTATATTGTAAAACATAAGCATGGTGATGATAAAGATGTATTTTAGGATTTCTGTTTGAAGTTCGGGGTCCGACAAAAAACGTACTGTCCATGAACTAGCTTTTGAAAATACGGCTTCTACGCCACTTGCTTCGTAAACATCAATGCATTGCCCAACCTGCAAATCGGTAATCGAAAGGGTATCTGCTGAGGACGGAAATTTGATTTTCGCTACCATTTTCTCACCTTTGGCAACTCCGAAAATCAGTTCTTTGTCATTGGACGATCCATAACCACTGCCCGCCGAAATCTCTCGATAACCGATTAATTTGGGGTTTGGAGGGTTCAGGCTATAAAGCCAGACTTTAGCACCAATAGCATCACGGTTAGAATAAACACCGTGAAGGTTCATTTTTATCGAAGAGCCCTTTTCATTAATATTTAAGAATAACTGGCTGTTGCCATTTGTATAATTGGCAACATATAGGTCGGGGTCGCCATCATTGTCTATATCACTAACTGCTGAGCCGGTTGAGTAGCCGCTGAGTTCGGCGCCAAAAACGCCGGTCATGTTTATAAACTTCTTCCCTTCCTGGTTGATATAAAGGATGTTTTCGCCCACATTTGACAGGTATAAATCCAAAAAACCATCAAGGTTGAAATCGGCGAAAACAGCACCATTGCCAATAAAGTTTTCAATATCAAAAAAACTTGCTGTTGCATCCGTCAACATTCCCTGTCCATTATTTAAATACAATCTGCTAGTAGCGTTTCTATTAGCAATATATAAATCGATGTTCCCGTCATTATTTACATCAGCAAATGCCAAGCCGTTGCTTTTGGCTGGCGGGGTTTTCCCAACATCTGTTTGGTTTGTAATATCTCTGAATGATACCTTGCCCTTTTTGGTCTCATTCAAATAAACTCGGTTTTGGGGGTACCAAAATGTTACCCCTAAATCGGGATATCCATCATTGTTAATATCGGCAAATGAGGCACACATTCCACCCGATTCTGACAGCAGGCCTGCGCTTGCAGTTATGTCAGTAAAATTCGCCGTTCCATTGTTTAAAAACAAGCGGTTGCTGCCTTCTTCAGAGGTAATAAAAAGGTCAAGGTCGCCATCAAGGTCAATGTCAGAAAAAGCAGCCATATTCGAACGTTTATAATCTGCCGAGGCACGGCCTTTTTGATAGCTGACATTTCGAAAGGTGCCATTGCCTTTGTTGAGCAGTAGCTTATTATTGCTGTTGAGGTAGCATAAATAAATGTCTTGGTCGTTATCATTGTCAACATCGGCAATACTTACCCCAAGCTTAAGCTCACTCGTTTCGCCATGTTCATTGTCCAGTGTACCTAATGCATTTCTTTTTGAAGCTTCGTCCATAAACTCTCGAAAACCAGCTCCGTTTGCTTGTTTTGTTTTGTGATGGTAGAGCCTGTTTTGCTCAAATATACGAACAACGTAAATGTCTTTTTTGCTATCATTATCAAAGTCAGCTATGCCCACGCCATACTCATCATCGGTGTTTAAACCATACGGAATTAACTTTTGCGGCGAAAATCCTTGATAATGTGGAGATATTCTTGTAATTTTCTTTTGACCAGAATAAAAAATTGTTCCATTTTCACCGATTATCCAAATGCCCCCTTCATTATCAATTGCTGTTTCGCACAATACCGTGCTAGTAGCTATATTAACAGGATTAAATATCCCATTTTTGTATTGAAGTAAATCCCCTTTTTCACCCATTAAAAAGAGTGTTTTATCTTTTAAGTACAATAATCTATCAATATTGTGAAGGCTTGCTTGCTGTTCAACTAAAGTTATGGTATTCCCTTCAATTTTATATAGTTCATTATCTATTATAAAGTATCCTTGATTAGTTGTTGCCTGACAAAAGTCTTTAACATCTTTTCCAGGCATGGGGTTATAATAAGTCCCGTTGTAATATTTAAAGAACTCGCCATGAATGCTGGAAATGTAAAATGTTTTGAAATCGAGTGATCTGATTTTATAAATGGCCTGTCGGGAAGGTGATGGGGGTAATAGCGTAAATTTGCCTTTTTCAAATTTATCGATGTCAGCAAAACTAGTAAAAATAGCCTTGTCTTCATTATAAAAATAAATTGCCGTAATACTGTTTGAGAAAGGTGATCGAATATTCTCGGTTTTTCCATTTTTATAATGGTAAAGCATGCTGGTGTTGGTCATTAGATCGATGCTGAACCATATTTCATCACTACTTATTGGATAAAAATATGAAATGCGTCCTTCTACCGGGAAAGTGCGTTTAACCCAACTTGAATCCTTAAGCTCATAAATTTTATCAGTTAAAAAGAACAAATTGCCATCAAATGCTTGTTGGAAGCTTTTGATGGTAGCTTTTGTTCCAGTGTTTACTTGCGTAAAATCAATTTTTTGCCCATATAATGCCGTGGAAATGGCAAATAGGTTCAGTATTATAATGACAATTAGTTTCTTATAACAATTTATCACATGTGTAGGCTTGAATTGCATGCAAAGCTATAAAACATCTGCATTGAAGTATATTTCAATAGTAAATTTTAAGC
>CAZKHA010000176.1:0-6967 GCA_964552325.1 uncultured Bacteroidales bacterium | reverse complement strand
CTAATTGTATGCAAAATTATTAAAACCATTTTGATTCTCCTATAAAGTCTTTAATGTGATTTGCAATACTGAATTACACCAAAGCCGATTTTTAAGATATCAATTATAATCTCTGTTTATCAAACAATCAATACCGGTGATTGCTTTACAATCGTTTATTTGGAGAAGTTTACTATTGAATTATTTGATAGATTATAAATACTTAAATATTAAATAAATAAGATTTGGATATGGACTTTTTTCAGAGCTGATTTGCAATTTGGCTGGAATTATACCTATATACTCATTTATAGATGATAAAGAGAATAATGTGAAGCATGCAGGAGTTTGCAATTTGTGGTTGCCTAAAATAGTTGACCCAAAAATTACCCACAAAAACAGCGAAGAGCCTAAATTATAGTAAGGCTTGCGTCTTGATGTAAACCTTGTGTAAAGGATTGTAACTCCCCATTTTTTTATAAAAACTTGACAAGATTCAAATTCGTTCCATATAATTAGTCTTTCCTTTATGTTGTTGCCTTTTGATAGAATATTGAATCTGCTTTGATTCAGAATGAGTGATTGATGGAAATTCCGAATCACCAATAGTTTCTGAGGGCGTTCCCTTTTGGTTGTCATGAGACGTGGCACAATAGAAGTTTACTCGAAATCCAGGGTCATTTAGCACCGGGCCTTTGTCCACCAAAATTTGATGATTCTACAATGCAATGATTAACAGCCATATAAACTTGAAGTGAAAATTATTTTCAAAAATTTAGTAGTATGTATTGCAAAGTACTAAAAGTTTGTTGTATATTTGCATCGCAAACTACATTGTAAAACCCTTATCCTATGGTTAAAGCCGATACATCAGTGGCGCAAATGCGCAAAGGGGTACTCGAAATGTGCGTGTTAGCCATCATTTCGATGGAAGAAGCCTATGCATCCGATATTATTGATAAGCTAAAGCATGCGAAGCTTATTGTGGTTGAAGGCACTCTGTACCCCATTCTTACGCGTCTGAAAAACGACGCTTATCTAACTTATCGCTGGGAGGAGTCGAA
Source organism: uncultured Bacteroidales bacterium (assembly GCA_964552325.1). Classification (GTDB taxonomy): domain Bacteria; phylum Bacteroidota; class Bacteroidia; order Bacteroidales; family TTA-H9; genus CAZKCK01. Next base: position 5,924 of record CAZKHA010000176.1, on the reverse strand, counting down.
TGCCGGCCCGCCCCGTAAATACTACCGCATAACGCCCGAAGGCAGACAATTTCTTACTGAATTGAAATCGGGTTGGGATGATATGATACTGGCCGTAAATCAACTAGTTAAAAACCAAGCAAACGAACAGGAGGTTGCATCATGAAGAAGAATTATTCAGTAAATATTGGCGGACGGATATTCCATATCGATGAAGACGCCTATACCCGTCTAATGAATTACCTCGACGATTTGAGGAATTATTTTCAGCAAGAAGAAGGCGTGCAGGAAATAATGACCGATATCGAAATGCGCATCGGCGATTTGTTGCAAAAACGCAAAGAAGATGGTGCCATAGCTGTAACCCTAGAAGGTGTAAATGCGGTAATTGCCGAAATTGGCAGTCCGGAACAAATGGATGCGATGGCCGAAGGCCAACCTTCCCCATCGCCTATTAGGCAAAAACTTTATCGCGATCCCGAAAACAAGCTTTTGGGTGGTGTTGCTTCCGGGCTTGCAGCTTGGCTAGGTGTGCATCGTTGGTTAGTAAGGGCATTGTTTATTTTGGTGGCTTGTTTTTACCTCACTGGGGTCTTGCTGTATCTGTTCTTTTGGCTCATTGTACCTTTGGCAAAAACACGTACGCAACGTCTCGAAATGTCGGGTAAGCCATTAAATATTGACGGTTTCAGTCAAAAGAAGCAAACGTCCCAGCAAGCATCTACCATGCAACAGCCGTTGGATAAGCTGCTTGGAACACTGGAGGATATCATAAAATCAATCTTCGAAAAATTTATACTCCTTTTGGGTTTTGTTTTAGTGGTATTAAAAAAGGCTTCGGGTCTAGTTCTCATTCTTATTGTATTAGGAATGGTGATTGGTTTTGGAATTTCGTCGTTGGTGCGGCAACACTATTCCTTTGATATGTATATGCTGACAGAAATTACATTTTTTGAGTATTTCCAATGGTTGGTGCCAAGCCTGGCCATCCGCTGGCAGTATTATTTTGCTATGGCATTGGCCTTTGTGGGGATAGGAGGCTTATTTGTTTCATTGGGACTGCGCTTATTGGTATCATGGCCACCCTTGCGTTGGCAGGTAATGGCTGTTTTTGGGTTATTTATCTTGGGCGGCCTTGTGTTAGGCGGCTATACCACCTACCAGCTACAAGCATCGAGGCACGAAAACCAAATGACTTATCAGAAGCAAACCTATAAAATACCTCAAAATAAGCGTTTGATCATTAATTTGGTTAATAAGGAACATGACGATTTTTTGGTGGCTATGCGCAACCGAACCAATCAAAGTTTTTTAACATCCACCGATTTGGTTTTGGCAAAAGCCCAGCTTTCGATCAGGCCAACGGATAGCGATAGCCTTACCTTGGTGGAGATGGCATCGGCTTCGGGCAAAAACAACCTCAACGCGCTTGAATACGCCAAAAACTATGAACACAGCTATTCGTTGGTTGATTCGGTTCTAAGTTTCGACAAGTATTACACCCTTTACTTTGATGATGGTTTTCACGACCATGAAGTAAACTATATTTTGTCGGTTCCTTCGGGCATGAAAGTTTGGCTAGGCGAAAATTCTTGGAACACCATTCCATGGAATGATTTCAAAGATCACGAAAGTGAATCGGGCTGGTTTTTGATGACCAAGGAGGGGCTGGAGTACATCCCTGAAAAAGCTGTAAACGATTCTATTCCAAAATAAAAAGAAACGGCCGGTCATCCGGCCTTTTTTTATGGTCAGGGCTTCATTGGCTTCTCGTTTAATCTTTCTAATTTTGCAGCATCAATTGCTGATGGCATTTACCTAAGCAGTATGATATTAAATGAATACGATATCCAAAATCACACGTATATGAAACAACTTATTGAATGTGTTCCCAATTTTAGCGAAGGGAATGATATGGGAATCATCAAACAGATTACCGATCAGATTGAAACCGTGGAAGGCGTAAAACTGCTTGATGTTGACCCTGGAAAAGCCACAAACCGTACAGTGGTTACTTTTGTTGGAACTCCTGACGAAGTGGTTGAAGCTGCCTTTAGAGCTGTTAAAATGGCCTCACAACTAATTGATATGAGTAAACATAAGGGTGCGCATCCGCGTTTCGGCGGAACCGATGTGTGTCCTTTTGTCCCTGTATCTAATATTACGATGGAAGAAACGGTGGAATATGCCCGAAAACTTGCTAAAAGGGTAGGTGAGGAGCTTCAGATACCTGTGTATTGCTACGAAAGTGCAGCTTTTGAACCCAAACGAAAGAACTTAGCGGTAGTTAGAGCCGGCGAATACGAGGGTTTGCCCGAAAAATTGACAAAACCAGAATGGAAACCCGACTTTGGCCCCGCATCATTCAATCCAAACACGGGTGCCTTAGCTGTTGGTGCCCGCGATTTTTTGGTTGCTGTTAATTTTAATCTCAATACCACTTCAACCCGCCGTGCCAATGCCTTAGCCTTTGATGTTCGCGAAAAAGGCCGCCCCGTGCGTGAAGGAAACCCTATAACTGGAAAGATTAAGAAAGATGAACAAGGCAATGAAGTTTGGATACCTGGCCCGCTTAAAGGATGTAAAGCCATAGGTTGGTTTATTGACGAATACAGCATTGCACAGGTTTCGATGAATATCACCAATATTTCGGTTACCCCCTTACACATTGCTTTTGATGAGGTTGTGAAAAAAGGCCTTGAACGTGGCCTGCGTATTACAGGTACCGAGATTGTGGGGCTAATCCCTAAAAAGGCTATCCTTGAGGCTGGCAAATATTTTTTGGCCAAGCAGCAGCGCAGTGTAGGCGTATCGGAAGATGAGCTTATCAAGATTGCCATAAAATCGATGGGACTCGATGATTTGAAACCTTTTGTGGCCAAAGAAAAAATTATTGAAGATGTATTAGCAGCATCTCAATCAAAAAAACGCCTTATTGACTTAAGCTGTAAAGGGTTTGCTGATGAAACTGCTTCAGAATCGCCAGCCCCGGGTGGTGGATCAATCAGTGCATATATGGGTGCTTTGGGTGCTTCGCTGGCAACCATGGTAGCTAACCTTTCGTCGCATAAACCAGGCTGGGACGAACGTTGGGAAGAGTTTTCGGTTTGGGCAGAGAAAGGCCAAAAACTTAAAGATGAGCTTCTGTTCTTGGTTGATGAAGACACCGTTTCCTTCAACAAAATTATGGATGCCTTTGGTTTGCCAAAAGGCAGTGAGGAAGAAAAATTGGTCCGCAAAAATGCTATACAAGATGCTACCCGATATGCTACCGAAGTGCCCTTCAAGACTATGCAACGTGCCTATGATTCGTTTGAAGTGATAAAAGCCATGGCCGAGATTGGAAACCCCAACTCGGTAACCGATGCTGGTGTAGGGGCTTTGTGCGCCCGCACTGCGGTTATAGGAGCTTTCCTCAATGTAAAAATCAATGCTTCGGGCCTCGAAGATAAAGATTTTGTAGCCTCCATTATGGCAGAGGGAGCCGAAATTGAAGCCAAAGCCATGAAAATGGAAGTAGAAATTTTGGAAATAGTGAACGGTAAGATAAAATAGTCTTCTTGTAAGTAATTGTTTTACAACTATATTATGATTGATGGCAACAAATTTGTTGCCATTTTTTTTTGAACGAGTAGCACTTCTTCAATATTATCTTATCTTTAAGGTGTTTTTTATAAGTCCTATGTTTACATTCAACTGATCGAATTGCACATCCATTAACCCAAAATTTACTGATATGTACAAGCTTTACTATCCCTTACTTGCAAAACGGAGATTTTTTGCTATTTTATGCTTTGTTTCACTGGCATTCAACGCTATAGCCCAGGATGAACCTTCCAATAAAATCGAGTTTTCGGGAGGTGCTGACCTTATGAGCCGTTACGTTTGGCGTGGTCTTGAGTTTGAAGATTCTCCAAGCTTACAACCCTATGTTGAAGCAAATTATAAAGGCTTTAAGCTTGGAGCATGGGGCGCCTATAAAACTACGGGCAGTGGGTTTCAAGAAACCGATCTGTACCTGAGCAAATCATGGAAACATCTTACCATTGCGCTTTGGGACTACTATGCTTTTGACGATGGCATGCAGGGTGATTTCTTCAATTACCGAAAAAATGAAACACCACATATGCTCGAAGGACAGCTTCTGTTGAATGGTGGAGAACGTTTTCCAATGAAATTTTTGGCATCTTGGTTTTTTTATGGTGCGGCACCCGATAAGAGTTTTTATCTTGAGCTTTCGTATCCTTTGCAAGTAACCGAAACCAGCAGCCTCGAAGCCTTTTGTGGCTTTACCCCGCACAAGGGCTATTATGCTGATAAAGCTGCCTTTGTAAATGTGAGCCTTAAATTTACCAAAAGCGTTAAGGTTACTGACAGTTTTAGTTTACCCGTACAAGTATCCCTCATAAACAACCCCTATACGAACGATTTATTTATTGTAGCAGGAATAAGCTTATAAGCCATGTTTATATCCAAACACATCAGGAAACTTAACACAAATGAACGGATTCTATTCGTACTAACGGTAGCTTCTATCCTATCATTCATCGTGTTTTATGCGGTATATTTAATCAATACCAAGCAAATGAAGTTGGTTAGGTCAACTTACGAGCAGCAATTTCAAGAAAGCGCCACCGCCGCCATACAAAGCAAGAATGAAGCCCTTGACCAAGTGGTTTTTGATTATACCTATTGGGACGAAATGATCCCTCGAATTCAAGGTGCTGATGCTAAATGGTTTGATGATAATGTTTTTACATTAATAGAATCTTTTAAGATTGACTTTGTGGGTATTTACAACCTCAACGAGGCAGTTGTGGGCCTCGATTTTAGCGATCAGGTAAAATCAAGGAATGCCAAACTAATTCCCCCCGATGTTTTTCCGGATTTGTATAAAAAACGTTTCTGTAACTATTTTATCGAAACCCCTGATGGCCTTATGCAGGTAAGTGGTGCCACAGTGCATGGTTCTGATGACCCTAACCGAAAAAAACCACCACAGGGTTATATGTTTATTGCCAAACTATGGTGTAATGATTTCCTAGGGCAATTGGAACGCATGACAAATGCCAAAGCTGCGCTTGTTTCAAGCAATACAGTAATAAAACATGATGAAAATAAGACCATTCATTCAACATTACAATTAAAAGATTATCAAGGCTCTCCAATTAATAGCCTCTGCATGACCAAAAACGTTGAATGGATTGAAGAGTTTCGAAATCAATCATTGCTTAGCATGTTGTTGTTTGTGCTAACGGCAATTTTCTTTATTCTAGTGTTTTATCAAGCCTCACGCATTTGGGTTGGCAAACCCTTAAAGGCTGTTAGGAGGATACTGCAAGACGAGGATGAAACGCAAATTGAGCACCTGAAAAAGCTGCATACCGAGTTCCGTGAAATTGGGATTCTATTTCAATCCTTTGTTAATCAAAAGAAAGAGCTTACAGCCGCAAAAATAAAAGCCGAGGAATCCGACCAATTAAAATCGGCTTTTTTAGCCAATATGAGCCACGAAATACGTACTCCAATGAATGGAATACTTGGTTTTGCCGAATTGTTAAAAGATGATGAAATTACTCCGGAATCTCGAAGAGAGTATTTAGACATCATAACCAAAAGTGGTCGACATCTCTTAAGTGTAATTAACGATATTATCGATATTTCGAAGATAGAAGCCGGTTTAATGACCATTGAAAAACGAAGATGTGACCTTAACCAGGTATTTTCAGATGTATTTCTGTTCTTTAAGAAACACCATGATGTGGGCCGCAAAAAGCTTGATTTGAAATTGAAACTTCAACTAAGCAACGAAGCTTCTATCTGCCATTCTGACCCTAACCGTTTAGCACAAATATTGAATAATTTAATTGGGAATGCCGTAAAGTTTACACCATCCGGAAGCATAGAGATAGGATACAAACTTGCTGATGCCAACTCCATTTTGA